>JBEBFV010000017.1:0-29055 GCA_040081795.1 Limisphaerales bacterium
CACGATGAGCTGCCCCGAATCCCAAGACGCCTGTTGCAGTCCCGCCTGCCGCACGAAGGCCGCCTACTTCTTTGGCGCGCTCGTCGTCATCCTGCTGGGCGTCGGCATCAACGCGATGCTCAAGAGCTACACCGAGACCGGCGCGCAGGCCGCCCGCGAGACCCGCTCGAAGGAACGCGCCAAGGCCCAGGCCGAAATCCGCCAGACCACCGCTCAGGAATTGAACAACGCCGCCGTGCTCGACAAGGCCAAGGGCATCCATCGCATCCCCGTCACGGCGGCGATGGAACTGACCTTGAAGGAATACCAGACGGACGCCGCTGCCGGACGCACCGCGTTCGTCGCGCGCGTCGAGAAGTTCACCGCTCCGCCGCCGAAGGCGCCCGAGAAGAAGAGCGAGTTTGAGTGAAGTGCCCGCGGATAACGCGGATGTAAAAATTCGCTCTCCATCGAAGCCATTTTTGAATCCGCGTCATCCGCGTTATCCGCGGGCAAAACAGAAATGACCACCGCCCAACCCAGCAGCCAGACTGCCTGCGCCGCCGCGCCCTCCGTCGCGCAGGTCGAGGCGTCCTGTCGTCTGCCGGTGCTGTTCCTCGCCTTCAGCGGCGTGGCGTGGTTGCTCGCCGGCGCGGCGCTTGCGCTCCTCGCCAGCATCCAGCTTTACCAGCCGACCTTCATGGAAGGCTGCGCTTGGGTCACCTACGGCCGCCTCCGCCCCGCCGCCGTCAACGCCCTCACCTACGGCTTCGCGCTGCAAACCGCCTTCGCCCTCGCGCTCTGGCTCATCGCGCGTCTGGGCCGCGTGGAACTGGTCGCCCCGCTCGGCCTGACCATCGCCGCGAAGTTCTGGAACATCGCCGTGACCGTCGGCGTGTTCGGCATTCTCGCGGGCGACGCCACCGGCTTTGACCTGCTGGAGTTCCCGCTCTACGCAGCGCTGCCGCTTTTCGCCAGCTACGCCTGCATCGCCGCGTGGGCGCTGGTGGCGCTGCATCGGCGGACGGAGCGCGAGCTTTACGTCTCGCTCTGGTTCGTGCTGGCGGCGCTGCTCTGGTTCCCGTGGATTCTCTCGACCGCGCAAGGATTGCTGCTCGGCTGGCAGGTGCCCGGAGTTGTGCAGGCCATCGTCGCCGGCTGGTTTGCCAACAACCTCCTGCAAATCGTCCTGACCAGCTTCACGCTCGCGGTGCTGTTCTACTTCGTGCCCAAGGCGGTGAACCGCCCGCTCGCCAATCCCGGCCTCGCGCGCGCCGGCTTCTGGCTGCTGCTGCTCATCGGCGGCTGGGGCGGCCTCTCGCAGCTCGCGGCTGTGCCCGCGTGGATTCCATCCGTCAGCGGCGCGGCGAACGTGCTCGTCATCGTCCCCGTGCTCGCGCTCCTTGTTTCTCTCTGGCAGACCGCCGACGGCAAAATCGCCGAGGCCTGGACGGGCAATGTCCCGTTCCGCTTCCTGCTGGTCGCGGCGATTCTGTTGCTCGGCGTGACCCTTCGCTCTGCGCTCTTCGGCGGTCACTGGACTCAGTTCACGTTCTTCGCCGCTGCCCGCACGGACATCGTGCTGCTCGGTGTGTTCGGCCTCGCGGCCCTCGGCGCGCTGCATTACATCGTCCCGCGTCTCACGACCGGTGAGGAAGAGCTGCCTTCGGAATGGCTGGCTGACCTCGCGTTCTGGGCGGCGTTCATGGGCGTGCTCGCAGTCGGCGCCGGCTTCAGCTTCGCCGGCCTCAAGCAGGCTGCCGTGGGCGCAAGCGCGAACGACAAGTTCCTTGAAGTTGCCGTCACCGGAATCGCCAGCAACCTCAAGCTCGTTACCGTCGGCTACGGCGCGCTGGCGGTCGCGGCGCTCGCCTTCCTCGTCAATTTCGGCCTCGCCGCACGTCGTTGCTGCCTCGCCTGCTGTGGAGGTGCCCGATGAAATACGGACCCATCATCGGTGCCGGTGCGATGTTCTCGCTCGCCTGCTCGTGGGCCGCGCTGGTCATGGCCCCGCAGCTCCAACTCGGCGCGCTGGCCCCCGCGCCCATCCCGAACTCATCGGACGTTCACCCCGCGCTTCGGCCCGGCCTCGCGGCGCAGGGCGCTGAAGTCTATCGCTCGCTCGGCTGCAACCAATGCCACACGCGTGCGGTGCGGCAGGAGCAGTTGCTCTTCGGTGCGCGGCTCAACGACGTCGGCTCCAACGCCAACACCATCAATCTCGAACTGCCCGGAAGCGGGAGGACGAACCTCGTCAACCTCGACCTGCTCATCGCGCTGGCGAAGGCCCGACCCGACCTCGGCATCGCCAAGGTCACGGTCCCGTCAGACCTGATGGCCGACACCAACGTCGTCGCGGCGCTCGGCCAGTTCACCACGAACCTCGCCCTCCTCAAGCATGCCGACGACAAGCTCGGCATCCTCCGTCCGACTTCCGGCCCCACGGTCAACGACGTTGCCGGCAAGCGCCCTGCGGACATCTTCGTCAAGATCGCTCCTGACGACGCCGAGCGCGCCGTGAAGCTGCTCACTGACTCCGGGGCCAAGGCCGAGTTGGTGATCTACAACCTCGGTCCCGACATTGATCGCGGCTGGGGCGCGCGTCGCAGCGTGGCCCGTGACTTCGTGAATGACTCGCCCGTGCTGCTAGGCAGCCTGCGCGTCGGCCCCGACCTCGCCAGCATCGGCACGCGCGCGCCGGAGAAGTTCGCCGCGCCGTGGAAGTTCGCGGGCACCAACACCGCCGCCGAGGTGGAGAACCGGTTGCTCGTCCACCTCTACAACCCGCGCCTCCTCGCCCCGGCCTCGACATGCCCGTCGGCCACTTACCTGTTCGACAAGCAGAAGCCGGAGGTTCGTTACGCCGGTGAGCCGCTGGCCCTTCCCGGCAAGGACACGCCCGTTTTCCCGAAGCACAATGCCCGGGCGCTGGTCGCCTATCTGCTGACCCAGCGCACCGATGTCGGCCTGCTGGAAGCACCCGTGCCCGCCGTGGCCAAAGCCGCCGCCCCCGCGAAGCCATGAGCAAGAACAAGCAGAAGCCCGCGCCTGTGAGCGCCGAGACCGAGCCGACGATTGCCGCCGGCGGCGGCAGCGCGTGGCCGTTCGTGCTGCTGGGAGTCATCCTCTTCGGCTGCTTCCTCCACGTGGAGAACACCGGCGGTGCGTTTCGTGCGGACGTGTATCAGGCCGGGATGAAGACGCCGCCCCCGCAGACCGACGAACCGCCGGAGGTGAAGTCCGCCAAGCGCGGCGCGCAGCTCTATGCGGCCGGGTGTGTCGGCTGCCATCAGGCCACTGGGCTTGGCTCCGCGCCGCTGAACTTTCCGCCGCTGGCCGGCTCTGAATGGGTGCTGCGCGAGAAGCCGGACCGCCTCGTCCGCATCATTCTCAACGCCATCGAAGGCCCGATCACGGTCAAGCAGGTCGCCTATGACAACAACGCGATGCTGCAGTTCAAGGACATCTATTCCGACCAGCAAATCGCCGACATCGCCACGTTCGTCCGGGGCAACGCTGAGTGGGGCAACAACGCCGGCTTCGTCACCCCGCAGCAGGTGAAGGTCATCCGCGACGCAAGCGCTTCCATGGGCTCCCAGAAGTGGCGCGCGGAGACACTTCAGACGATTGACTGAGATCGTGGTGGCAGGCATCTCGCCTCACGCAGAGGCCGGCATCCTGCCCTCCGGCTTGGGCCGCCGGGAGTTCGACATCATCCTGTCTTTCCGCACGTGGGCTCCGCCGGGCGGGATGCCTGTCGCCGGCCGCTTGGTCAGTCCGCCCCAGCGCGCGCCAGCCGGCCTTCGCAGTCGGGACAGATGCGCGGGTGAACTTCTGTGTTGAAGGCGGGTTCGAGGAGATTCTCAATCGGCTGCCACTGCTCCTTCTCGTCGCAATAGCTCTTGCAGCCGGGACAGAAACGCAGCGCGCCACGAAGGTCTCCGATTTCCTGATGCAGTCCGAGGATGCGCTCCGCCACGCGTAGGCGGGCCTTGAGTTGCTCGCGGTCGAGGGGCTTGTTCAGGAAGTCGTCCGCGCCCGCGTCCATCGCCTCGAGGTAGCGTGTCTTGCCGTTCACGACGGTCAGGAAGACGACATAGACGTAGTGACGGGTCTTCACCTCGCGGATGAGGCGGCAGAGCGTGGGGCCGTCCATCTCCGGCATCATCCAGTCCGTGATGACCACCTCGGCGGGGGATTTCTGAAAGGCCTCCCAGCCCGCGCGCCCGTCGGCGGCCTCCGTTACGTCGTGACCGAGCGCGGCGAGGGAATGGCGGAGAAGCTCGCGGGACACCGGATCGTCTTCGGCGATGAGGATGCGCATGGACGGAGCATAGTCGCGGCGCGGGCGGTGCGGGAAGTTCAAATCTGGGCGCGGCGCGGCGGCGGGCATCCTGCCCTGCCGCGACGGGGAATTGCCCGTTGACGCGCGGATTGCCGCAAGTTATACGCATACGTAATAACTGGGTCAGGCACCGCATGAGCGCCCCGCAACTCTCCGTCCTCTTCTTCATCCAGATGTTCGTAATCCTGGCGGCGTGCCGGCTGGTTGGGCTGGTGGCCAGGCGCATCGGCCAGCCGCAGGTCGTGGGGGAGATGGTTGCGGGGGTGCTGCTGGGACCGTCGCTGTTCGGGTTGCTC
Source organism: Limisphaerales bacterium (assembly GCA_040081795.1). GTDB lineage: Bacteria > Verrucomicrobiota > Verrucomicrobiia > Limisphaerales > SXTU01 > SXTU01. The sequence continues at coordinate 4,621 of JBEBFV010000017.1, forward strand.
GCGCCGGGGTTGCACCAGGAGTTGTTTCCGCCGGAGTCGCTGAAGGTTCTGTTCGTCGTGGCCCAACTGGGCATCGGCCTCTACATGTTTCTCGTCGGGGCGGGTTTCGACACGGCGATGTTCCGAAGTCGGCTCAAAAGCGCCGCCGCAGTGTCGGTTGCCGGCATCCTTGCGCCACTGGTGCTGGGCGCACTGCTCATGCCGTGGCTCATGCAGGTGCCGGGATTGTTCGGCGCGAAGGTCAGGCCGCATGAGGCGGCGTTGTTCCTGGGCGCGGCCCTCGCGGTGACGGCGTTTCCGATGCTGGCGCGAATCCTGGAGGAATGTGGTCTGGCCCGCACGGCGCTCGGGACGTTGTGTCTGGCGGCGGGGGCTTTGAGCGATGCGGCTGCGTGGGGCATGCTGATACTGGTGCAGGCGAGCTTCGGTGGCGATGCGGACCTCGCTGTGAAGGTCATCGTTGGCGGGTTGGTCTGCGGAGCGCTGATCCTGACGATGGGCCGGTGGTTGCTGGCGCGTCTGGGCGCAGCGCAGGCGGGCGAACGTCCCACGCTGCCTGTGGTCTTGGGGAGCCTGGGGTTGCTCACGTTCGGAGCGTGGGCTGCGGATGCGGTGGGCATCCATGCTGTGTTCGGGGGATTTCTGCTTGGGCTGGCGATGCCACGCGGCGGGCTGACACAGGAGTTGAAGCGGAAATTGGAGCCACTCACGGTGGCGCTGCTGCTGCCGGTCTTTTTTGCCTACTCGGGGCTGAACACGCGGCTGGACATGGTCAACAGCGTGGAGTTGCTCGGCCTTGCGCTGGTCGTGCTGGCGGCGTCGTGCGTGGGCAAGTTCGGCGCGTGCTGGGCTGCGGCGCGGTTCACTGGCGAGGACAACCGCACCGCTCTGGCGATCGGCGCGTTGATGAACGCGCGCGGGCTGATGGAGCTGATCATCCTCAACATCGGGCTGCAACTCGGCATCATCCAGCCGCCGCTCTTCTCGATGCTCGTGCTGATGGCCGTGGTGACGACACTCATGGCCACGCCGCTGGTCGAGTTTGTCCATGGCGGGCAGGTGAAAACTGCGAAGGACGAAGGATGAACCGCTGCGCTCAACGGACGCGCTGGCGCTGAGGTTCGACATTCGACATTCGACATTCGGCATTCACCCGCTTCATTCTTTGTGCGGCCTGGCCGTATGAAAGTCGCGATCGCGCAGCTCAACACCACCGTCGGCGACCTCGTGGGGAACGAGGCGAGGATACTTGCGGCCTATCGGCGCGGTGTGGCGTCAGGAGCGGAGTTGGTGGTTTGCCCTGAACTGGCGACGACCGGCTACCCACCGCGTGACCTGCTGCTGAAGCCGCACTTCGTCGCGCAGAACCTCGCGGTGCTGGAGCGCCTCGCGGCGGCGACGGGAAAGGTCGGCTTGCTCGTCGGCTTCGTGGGCCGGACGGTGGGCCGTCCGGGGCGCGGGCTGATGAATTCGGTCGCGCTGTTGCAGCACGGAAAGATTGCAGAGGTGCGGACCAAGATGCTGCTGCCGACTTACGACGTGTTCGACGAGGACCGTTACTTCGACCCGGCGGAGAGCAACGAGCCGTTCCTATTCAACGGGCGCCGCATCGGCGTGACGGTTTGCGAGGACGTGTGGAACGATGAGGATTTCTGGCGGGACCGGCGCTATCGGCGCAACCCGGCGGCAGACCTCGTGGCAGCTGGCGCGGAGCTGCTCATCAACGTTTCGGCGTCGCCGTGGCATCTGGGCAAGAACACGACACGGCGCGAGATGCTGGCCAGCCTCGCGGCCAAGACGCGTTGCCCGCTGCTCTACTGCAATCTCGCGGGCGGCAACGACGAACTCATCTTCGACGGGGCGAGCCTGGTCTTTGACGCGCAGGGGCGGCTGGCGGCGCAGGGGGCGTTGTTTGCGGAGGATTTCCTGGTCGTGGACACGGAGAAGCTGAAGCCCGGTGCGCCGCCCGTGGCCGGGGACGAGGAACTGATCTATCGCGCATTGGTGCTGGGATTGCGCGACTACCTGCACAAGTGCGGGTTTAAGTCCGCGCTCCTGGGCTTGAGCGGCGGGATTGACTCGGCGCTGACGGCAGTGCTGGCGGTGGACGCGCTCGGTGCGGAGAACGTCCGGGGTGTCTCGCTGCCGTCGCAGTTCTCGTCGCAGGGCAGCCTTGATGACGCGCGGGTGCTGGCGGAGAACTTGGGCATCCGCTACGACGTGATTCCGATCCAGCCGGCATTCGCGGCGGTGAAGGGGCAGTTGAAGGAAGTCTTCGCGGGGCTGGTCGAGGACACGGCCGAGGAGAACATCCAAGCGCGGTTGCGCGGCGTGATGCTGATGGCGTTGTCGAACAAGTTCGGCTCGCTCCTGCTGACGACCGGCAACAAGAGCGAGCTGGCCGTGGGCTACTGCACCCTTTACGGCGACATGTGCGGCGGGCTGGCTGTCATCAGCGACGTGCCCAAGACGATGGTTTACCGCCTCTCGAACTGGGTGAACCGGGAGCGCGAAATCATCCCGGCGACGTCCATCACCAAGCCGCCCAGCGCCGAGTTGCGCCCGAACCAGACTGACCAGGACTCGCTGCCACCCTACGAGGTGCTCGACGCCATTCTGGAGGAATACGTGGTGAAGTCCCGCCCGGCGGGCGAGATCATCGCGGCGGGCTTCGAGGCGGCAGCCGTGCAGCGGGTGGTGAAGCTGATAGACGGGGCGGAATACAAGCGGCGGCAGGCCGCGCCGGGGCTGAAGGTGACGACGAAGGCGTTCGGCGTGGGGCGGCGGGTGCCGATAGCGCAGAGTTGGCGCGAAGTCGGCTGACAGGTGGGTAAAAAGAAACGGCCAGCGTTGCCGCTGGCCGTTCCTGAGAAGCTAGAGGGGAAGAATTACTTCTTCTTCTCGGCGTTGCAGGTTTCGCAGACCTTGCCCTCTTTGGCGGCTGCCACGCAGCACTTGTGAGCGCAGGCTTCGCCCTTTTTCTTGGCCTTGTCGCAGCAGCTGTCCGGCTTGATTTTGCCCTTCAGCTCCTTATCCGCCGCGAGGGCGAGGGAGGCGGTGAGAACCACGGCGAACGCCACGGCAGTGAGGATTTTGACGAATTTCATAGTTTGCCTTTCTTACCAACGTTACCAACTAGTTTGTCCGACCGAGCCGGCGAACCGTTTTAGGCACCATGCTTGAGACGTGCCGGCTGTTTTATTGACGGGCGGATGGATGCCATATTCGCCCCAAGGTGTCCACCAGGAAGTGACCAGGAAGTGAGTGGTGTGAGCGGGCGGCGTGCCGCCAAAACCACGTCGTTTGGGGTTGCTTCTCGGTTTAGTGGCTTGGCCTGAGGACTGCGGCATGAATTGCTTGCCTGCTTGGATCGCGCGAAGAGTCAATGTCGTTGATTGGCGACGACAATCCGCACTACGCTCACGATCAAGCACATGAAAGAGGCCTCCCCCTACCGTCCTGGACGTGAGATTGCTCATGGCGGCATGGGCGCGGTGCTGGATGCGCGGGATCAAAAGCTCGGGCGCAGCGTGGCCATGAAGGTCATGCTTCGCCCCAACGCCAGCGAGGCGGAGCGGCTGCGCTTTCTACAGGAGGCCCATGTGCTGGGCCAGTTGGCCCACCCCAATATCGTCCCCATTCACGATCTCGGCACGGAAGAGAAAGGACGGCTCTTCTACATTATGAAGCTGGTGCAGGGGGTTACACTGCACGAGGTGATCGGCAAGCTGAATGCCGGAGATCCGGAGACGCTCGCCAAATATCCTCTCAACACCCTGCTCACAGTCTTTCAGAAGGTGTGTGATGCCGTGGCCTTCGCGCACTCGCGGGGGATCATCCATCGCGACTTGAAGCCGCAGAACATCATGGTGGGAGAGTTCGGTGAGGTGCTGGTGATGGACTGGGGCATCGCGAAGATACTGCCTGGGAGTCCGGCGGGGGAGGAAGCGGGCAAATCGCCGTCCCTGCTTGACCACCTGGGGCAAACTAGTTTTACGAGTGCGTTAGCCTCGGAGCGCGGGATGGCGGGTAAACTTGGAGCAAAAAGAAACGGCCAGCGTTGCCGCCGGTCGTGTTCGTAGAGCACGCGGAGTGAAGAGCTAGTGCTTCTTCGCGGGCGGGGGGTTGCACTTGTCGCAGAGTTTACCGTCTTTGGCCGCTTCCTTGCAGCAGAAGTGAGGGCAGGCCTTGCCTTCTTTCTTGGCCAAGTCGCAGCAACCGCCAACCTTGAGCTTGCCTTCCAGTTCTTTTTGCTTGTCTGCCGCGAGGGCGAGGGAGGTTGAGAGAGCCATGGTGAACGCCACCGCAGCGAGAACTTTTACGAGTTTCATTGGTTGCCCTTTCTTACCGAGTTTTTGTTCACTGGTTCATCCGGCCTGCCGACAGAAGCATCAGGCTTCACGCCACCAGCAGCTTGGACATGTCTTTGGTAGCTGTAATCAAGGCAGCGTGTCCATAGGGAACCGGCTTCTGCTTCCATATCCATACCGCCGCTACGGGATTGATTCAGGGATGGATTTCAGAGTGGCGCGCCAGCGCAAGCAGAATTCCGTCGCGCCGTTGACATTGGTATCCTCGCTGCTATTTTCGCCCACATGCGGTCGCAGAAGGCAACTTGTGGACGCAACAGCAGTCATAAACTAACCCGCCTTCTGCCCTGTCCACGCCGCACCTAGAGAAAGAAAAAGCAACATGAAAGTTCAACAGTCACGCAAAGGCGGCTTCACGCTCGTGGAAATCATGATCGTGGTTGCCATCATCGGTCTGCTCGCAGCCATCGCCATCCCGAACTTCGTGAAGGCGCGCGCCACTGCGCAGAAAAACTCGTGCATCGCCAACCTCAAGCAGATTGACGGCGCGGTCCAGCAGTGGGCCCTCGAGAACAAGAAGGCCGCCACAGACACCTACGCCGTAACAGACACCACGCTTCTGGCCTATCTGAAAGGCTCGCTTCTGCCTGCCTGTCCTGGCGGCGGCACCTACGCAGCGGCCAGCACGGTTTCGGGTTCACCAACCTGCACTGTCAGCGGCCACACCCTCTGATCCGAGGTCTCCTTGCGAAAGGCTTGGAGCGCACCGCCGCTCCAAGCCTTTTTTTCTTGCCCTTAAAGGGGAATTGCTCCCCCATGCACGGTATGCGCCTTGGAACCGCTCGACGGGGATTCACGCTGGTCGAGATCATGATCGTGATCGCGATCATCGGCCTGCTGGCTGCCGTGGCGGTCCCGAACTTCCTCAAGGCACGCATCAATGCCCAGAAGAACTCCTGCGTGGCCAACCTGCGCATGATTGACAGCACGGTTCAGCAATGGGCATTGGAGAACAAGAAGCAGTCCACGGACACCTATGCGCTGACCGACACCACCCTGCTGGGCTATTTCAAAGGCTCTTTCATGCCCTACTGTCCGGGCGGAGGCACCTATTCCCCGGGCGCTGCGGTCGCCCTTGCCCCAACCTGTAGTTTCTCCGCTCTCGGTCACACCTTCTAACCTGCCGACCCCTCTCCACCGTCGGTTGGTCAGCCTTTGGTCGCCGCCGCGCGAAGAGTGATTGGAGCTTGGGCGTTCGTTTGCCTCCTGTGCAAGAAACCAACGGTGGAAACCACCCTCTCATTTGAAAAACTGCGCGTCGAATACCGCAGCCGCGACCTCGGCGAAACGACCAAGGTCGCCGTTCTTGGTCTGAACTTGCGCGTTGGTCAGGGCGAGGTCTTCGGCTTCCTCGGTCCCAACGGCGCTGGGAAGACCTCCACCATGAACGTCCTGCTGGGCTTCGTGCCGCCTACCAGCGGGACAGCCCGTATCTTCGGCGTGGACGTGCGCGAACCCATCGCCCGCCAACGCATCGGCTACCTCCCCGAGCAGACCTACTATTACAAGTTCCTCACCGCCGAGGAGCTGCTCCGCTTCTACGCCGGCATCTTCCAGGTTCCCAAGGCGCAGACCGAGCAGCGCATTGACGCCGTGCTGAAGCTCGTCGAGTTGGACCACGCGCGGAAACGCCAGATCAAGACCTATTCCAAGGGCATGCAGCAGCGCGTCGGCCTCGCCCAGGCGCTCATCAACAACCCCGACCTCCTCATCCTCGACGAGCCAACAAGCGGCCTCGATCCCATCGGCCGCATGAAAGTCCGGGAGATCATCCAGCGCCTGAAGGCCGAGGGCAAAACCGTCTTCTTCTCCTCCCACGAACTAGGCGAGGTCGAGACTGTCTGCGACCGAGTCGCAATTCTCCATCAGGGTGAACTGAAGACCGAAGGCCGCGTCAGCGACCTGCTCAAGGAACACTCGGCCAACCTGGAGCAAATCTTCCTCAAGCTCATCGGCTACTCGCCGCAGCCATGAACACCATCTGGGCGCTCGCCAAGGTCGTCGTGCTGGAAATGGTCCGACGGAAGGATTTCTACGTGCTCTTTATCCTCACAGTGCTGCTCACCGCCACGGCGGGCAGCGTCAACCTCTTCAACGACCGCAGCATCGTCCGCTACCTCAAGGAAATCTGCCTCCTGCTCATCTGGGCCTCCGGCCTCGTCATCGCCATCACCTGCACCGCGCGGCAAATCCCCGCCGAGCGCGAAAGCCGCACCATCTTCCCGCTCCTCGCCAAGCCCGTCACGCGCGGCCAGTTCCTCCTTGGCAAATTCCTCGGCTGCTGGGTCGCGACCGGCCTGGCCGTCGCCCTCTTCTACCTCTTCTTCGGCCTGGTGAGCGCCTCGCGCGACCATGAATGGCCCGTGCTGAACTATCTCCAAGCCGCGTGGCTCCACTGGATGATGCTCGGCATTGTCGTCGCCTTCACATTGCTCGGCTCCATAATATTCGCCGCGCCGTCCTCCAACGGCACCATCTGCTTCGTCAGCGCCGCTGGCATCCTCCTGCTTAGCCGGCATCTGAACAAAGTCGCCCTGAGCCTCGCCGAGCCGCTCCAGTCGTTGCTCTACGCCTTCTACTTCGCCCTCCCGCACCTCGAACTCTTCGACGCGCGCGATCTCGTCATCCACGGCGCTGAACTGATCCGATGGGACATGATCGCGCTCGCCACGCTCTACGCTGCCTCCTACACCGCGTTCTTCCTCTTCGCCGCGTGGCTCGTCTTCCGCCGACGCCCGCTGAACTGAAATGCACACAGCCCTGCCCCTCGCCCTCGCCCTCGCCGTTGCGCTTGCGACAGGCGGGCGCTTGCTGCTCTGGCAACAGAGTCGCGCGCACGACACCGGCTCCGTCTTCGCCCTGTTGCTGGGCGAAAGCCGACGCGCCTTCGCCAGCCAGGTTTTTCTCAAGGCCGACGCCTATTTCCACCGGGGCTTCTACACCTCCGTCTTCGACCTCGCCCTCCCCGAAGGCAAGACCCACCTGGCAAAGGCAGCCGAGAGCCACGACCATCACAACCACACCCAGCAGCAGCACCCGAACCGCGACTGGATCGAAACCTTTGGCCGCAACTTTTACCCTTCAGAACACCGCCACATTGAACGCCTCGGCGAGGCCCGCGAGATTCTGCCATGGCTCCGGCTCGCCGCCGAACTGGATCCACACCGCGTGGACACTTACACCGTCGCCGCCTACTGGCTTCGCGAGCGCTTGAACAAGGTCAACGAGGCCGAAGCCTTCCTCCGCGAAGGTCTGCGCGCCAACCCCGACAGCTATGAAATCCTCGGCGAGCTGGGCCGCCTCTACGCCGAGAACCACCGCGATGTCCCTCGCGCCCGCGCCGTATTTGATCTGGCCATCGTCAAGTGGCTCCGCCAGGAAGCCAGCAAACCGAATCCCGACGAGCTTGCCTACGCCCAGATCCTCGGCCAGCTCGCCGCCTTGGAGGAGAGCACTGGCAACCTCGATCGTGCCCTCGCCCACTTCACCCGCCTCAAGCGCGTCTCCCCGGCCCCAGACACCGTTCAAAAGCGAATTGATGAGCTGAAGGCGAAACTGGGACGGCCCCTGTGATACATCGAGCGGGCTGAGCCGCCTCACATTTCAGGTTCACTCGCGACAGATTCCCGCTGGGCTGGGCCGCGCTTGACACAGCCCGCGCTTTCCCCTACCTAACACCCGCGCTGCGCCCTTGGGCGCTTTTCGCACGGATGGATTTCCCCGCACCCGACCGGCACTGATGCGTGCATTATCATGGTTGGCGCAGGCCGGGCAACGAGGGTTCATCCGCCTTGAACCGCCATCAATGGCGTCTTGAACCAGAAAACGAGCATACTGACATGAACCAGTCGAACACCGCCCCCACACTGACCCACGACGAAATCGCCTTGCACGCCTTCCTGATTTGGGAGAAGGACGGTCGCCAGCCGGGCCGCGAGCAAACCTACTGGCTCCAGGCCGAGGCGCAGCTCCGCCTGACCCGCCAGCAACTCGCTGAACGTGCCTCCAGCCAATCCTCCCGCACCTGGCCCCCACAGACCGCCGCCGCGCCGAGGTTGTCGCGCGCCCGCGCCATCACACCGGCCGCCCCGAAGGCCACCAAGCTTGCCTCCGCATCCCGCAACGTCGCGGTGAAGCCGGCCTCCGTGGCGAAGCCCGCCGCGCGCAAGCCCGCCAACTCCGCTCCCTCCCGCAAGGCGTTGGCCCGGAACTGAGCTTTGCCCTGTAGCGGCGCTCTGCGAGCGCCGAACCGGCGGTCATAGACCCGCCGCTACAGTTCCCAGTGATCCGGCGCGGGAGCCAATCCGCGCCGCTCCTTCGCCAACAAAAGCCTCGCCAACCCGGGGCTTGTTCGTATCTTTCGGCTGCGGCATCAGGCGCTCGCATGACGAAAGAAACCCTCGATAAAGTGAAGGAATTGCGCGAGGACAGGCGCAATCTGCCCGTCGCGCTCCACGTCGGCTCCACGGTCGGCATTCTCACGCTCGCGCTGGTGGCCATGAAGCTCTGGCCGCTCTGGCCGGTGTGGGTCGCGGCCTTCGTCGTCATCGGCTTCATGCAGTATCGCCTCGTCATGGCCATCCACGAGGCGACGCACAAAAACCTCTTCTTCCCCGTCGCGGTCAACGAGGCGATGGGCAAGGGCCTGAGCGGCTTGCTGGGCATGAACTTCCTGCTCTACCGGAAGTCGCACCTCCAGCACCACAAGTCGCCGCAGACCATCGGCGAGGACGTGGACGCGCCGCTCTACAGCCCGCCGCTGCGCGTGAAGCCCGGCTTGCCGCGCGCGTGGGCGCTGCTTACGGGCGTGGTCGTCTCGCTCTTCCGCAAGATTGTCCGCAAGTTCACCACCCGCGCGCAGTTCGGCAGCAAGACCATCGAGACCGAGCGCGACTGGGTGCAACTCGCGCTCATCCTCGCCGGGCAGGCGGCGCTCTTCGCGCTGTTCGCCACACAACTGACTTGGTGGGCCTACTTCACCCACTGGCTTGCGCCGCTCGTGCTCATCGCGCAGCTCCTCGACGAGGTCCGGATCTTCGTCGAGCACGGCTACTGGTTTCTGCACACGACCGACCCCGCGCCGCTCGACGACCTGGAGCAGGCCACCGTGGACATCGAGGCGACGTTTCTGGAGGCCTACCTCATCGCGCCCTTCGGCTTCGACACCCACCTCGCGCACCACGCGCAGTTCGGCGTGCCCTTCTACAACCTGCGCAAGCTCTCCCGGCTCCTTCAGGCGAACGAACCCGGCTACCTCCAGCCCATCCGCCGCAGCTATCTCTCAGTGCTGTGGGAAATGATTAACGCCGAGCCGAAGGTGGCACATGGGGCATGCCCACGGTGAATCGCATCAACCTCAGTTTGTTAGCCGGAACTGCGTCATTCCTCCTCGCCGGATGCGCCGAAACCGTCGCCGTCCGCGTTGTCAACCGCACAACGGAACAACCCATCGTCGGCGCACTTGTGGAGCGCGTCCGTCCGGTTTCGCGGTTCGAGAAAATCACGAACCCGGTTGGAGCTTTCTACCATCCGGACAGAGTCGCCGAGTCACATCGGACGGACACGCAAGGTGGCTGTGTGCTTCAGAAGCTTGCGCCAGATGAGCGGTGTCGCTTGTCCGTCGCCACGCAAGACCCCGTTTGGCTCACACTTGGCGCTCACCTGATACCCCTCGCTCCTGGGACTAATCACCCCGGCGGAGCGGCTTGGGTTTACTCGGTCAAACTGGTTGACGGCGTTTGGCAGTCTACGGCTTGGCGGCCGACAACCTCCGAGAAAAAGCAGCTACCTCTGCCTCCTAAATGAACCTGTCATGGTAAATCAACAGGGCTCCGGTTCGGTGGACTTTCGACGCCGTCCTAGCGACATCCGTTTATCCCTTTGGTTCACCTCCTCGCTTTGGAAGTTGAAAGTTGAGCGTTGAACGTTGGAAGTTCCCCCCGCCATGCCTTCCACCACCGGCACCGACGGCCATTGTCTCCTCTGCGGCGAACGCGGCTGGACGCTCGTCTCCCGCACCGACGACCGGGAATACCACGCGCGCCCCGGCGAGTTTGACATCGTGCGCTGCTGGAAGTGCGGCCACGTCTATCTCAACCCGCTGCCCGCGCCCGAGGAGGTCGCCGCGCTCTACCCGCCGACTTACTACACGGTCAATCCCAACTCCCCGCTCTTCCACGAGAGCAAGCTCATCCGCTGGAAGATGGGCAAGGACGCCCGCGACTTCCGCGCGCGCTGGGGCGACCGGCGCTTCACCAACCTCATTGACATCGGCTGCGGCGACGTGAAACGCATCGCCGCCTACCGCGACGCCTACGCCGACTGCGGTGCGCAAGGCACCGCGTTCGACCTGCTCTTCAGCGACCGCGCGCGCGCCTTGGCGAAGGAGCTGAACGTCGAGTGTCGCGAGGGTAACATCGAGGCCGACGTGGCCGGCCTGCCGGACAACGGCTACGACCTAGCCTTCATGCGCCAGCTCATCGAGCACCTGCGTGACCCGCGCCAAGCTCTGCTCAACCTGCGCCCCAAGCTCAAGCCCGGCGCACTCCTCGTCATTGACACGCCCAACGTCGGCGGGCTCGACTTCGATCTCTTTCACAACTCCTACTGGGCCGGCTTCCACACGCCGCGCCACTTCCATCTGTTCAACCAGGCCTCGCTCACGAAGCTCGTGCAGGAAGCGGGCTTCAAGGTCATTGACCGTGGCTACCTGCCGTCCATCGGCTTCTGGATCATCAGCCTGCGCGTGAAGTTTGGCTTGGACTGCGTCAAGGAAGGCGGCTGGCCGTGGCGGCACATCAGCTTGAAGAACATCCTCTTCAGCGGCGGCTTCACCGTGTTGGACACGCTCTGCATCAAGCTCGGTCTCGCCACCTCGAACCAGTTCGTCGTGGCGGTGAAGGAGTGATCGGGACCCAGTTCGCAACCTCCTTCAAGACGCGCTTCGCGGCGCCTTTGTGCAACTCAGGCAGGGCGAGAGCGGGGAGAGGAAACCACGAGTAGACACGGATGGACACGAAGAAATGTGCAGCACCCGAACGCAAAGTGGCTCCAAGGACAACTAACGAATGATTACGCGATACAACCGCCGGGCTTGGTTTGTCGCTGAAACGTCGGTCATGGTGTCAACGCCATTTGTCAGCGTCCGCGATTCGAGAGTCGTCCACGATCCTCCCATCATGTTCGTCGTGAACTGGACTGTGACGGTCCGGTTGGTTTCAGCGGAAACTTGAAACTCAAACTTCTGATCGGGCCGACGCTGGAGGGTCTCTGGCTTGAACGCTGCCGCAGTAGGTGTGGTCAGCGCCGAAATATCGGTGCGGACAATTCCCGGGCAAGGTTGCGAGACAAAGTTAGTGAACGAACCCCCAAGCAGCAGTTTGCCGTCAGCGTCAATTGCAGCGGACAGAATTGTTCCGCCTGCCAGTCCAGTCAGGTTGAAGCTCGAATCCAATGCGCCATTGCTGAAAAGACGCGCAACGCTGGTGCGGGGTGCTCCATCGAAGGAGTTAAACTGTCCGACCACGATGATCTTGCCATCCGGTTGGAGAAGTATGTCATTGACCGTGCTCCCCGCACCGCAGTTGAAAGTTGCATCAAGGCTTCCATCGGCGTTGAGCCGAACCAAGTTGCCTTTCGAAACACCATTCACGGTCGTGAATACTCCACCCACGAGAATCTTGCCGTCCGCCTGTTCCCGAATTTTGGTGATTCGCAAGAAGACGAACCCGATACCGACACCTGGGATGACAATGGGTGGAGCAGTAATGGACGGAGCAAAACTCACATCCACACTTCCGGAACTTGCCAGCCTAGCCAAGACGGGACGCTCTGTTCCGCCAACGTTGGTGAACCAACCTCCGACGAGTATGTGGCCTGTGCTCAAAGGGCTCGCCACGCTTGCGATGTCACGATCCCGATAAGCAGACATGGCAATGGTATTCACCGTGCCAGCGAAGGCTCCCGGGGCGAAGGTTGTATCCACAGAGCCGCCAGAGTTGAGCCGTATGAGACTCCCTTGGGTAAATCCGTCAAAACTGGGGAACCAACCCTTGACGAGGACTTTGCCACCGGGCAACAAGTCCAGTCCGGAGATGTATCCAGAAGCCCCAGCGCCGTCGTTGAATGTCGAGTCGAGTTGGCCGTTCGCTTGAAGCCGACGGACATGATAGGGGCCGGGTGGAGGTTCGGGGATTTGGTTAGGACCCAGTTGAGGAAGAGGTGCCCCCAAGGCAGCATAAATCTTCCCATTCGAGTCAACGTAAACATTCACGTCCGGCATCACGTTGTTGGTCCCGAAAGTGAAGCTGCTGTCGAGTTGTCCATCCGACAGTAAGCGGACCAGGGACAGGTCGGAAGTGCCAAGCAAGTTTGGAAAGCGACCGCGGAGCAGCAGCTTTCCGTCGCTCTGAGCCAATATCTGGCGCACTTCTGACTGGACGACGCCCGGAGTGCCAATAGCAGTTGAGTTGGTCGCAAAGGGACGATCGGTGGCAGGGGCGGCCTCGTTGCTAACGGAGGAGTATGAGTTCCAACAGTCCACACCGGCCCAAAAAAGGCTCAACAACAGGATAGAAGGCGTGCCAAACCTCATAATGCGAGTAGGCGGAGCTTACTGAAACGTAGCCGGACTGCAACAGTTCCATCCAGCCGGTTGAGGCTACCGATGTTTCGACACTGACCGCTTGGGTTATATCCTCGGCAGCTCAATCTCAATGCCCACGTTGTTCCGAATGTCATCGTAGGTCGCATGCATCAGCGCGCGGTCCTCGGGGCGGAGGACTTGGGGGTCGGGCCGCCAGTGGAGCGGGCAGAGATCGGTGGTCCAAGCCTGGCCGCGTCCGAGCATGGTTTGTTTGATGACCTCGTTCATCACAGCGCTGCTGCCGTGACAGTCGTGCTTGTTCCCAAGCATCCACTTGCGCGGCGAATACTTTCCGGCGTTGGCGATGAAGTCCATGAGCTGCGCGCCGAGGTTGTCGTCGGTGAGGAAGCGGCCGGTGTGCTCGTTGATGAAGACACGCGAGCCGACCTCGGCGTCCTTGAGCATTCCCGAGGGCGTGTTGGCGAACATGGCCTCGACGATCGCGATGCAGGAGCCTTCGCGCTTGGACATGATGAGGTTCACCTTCGCACGGGCCATGCAGTCGAAGACCTCGGCGTCCGGCGCGTTCTCGCGCAGCTCGAAGCGGTCGGCCACGCCGAAGGCGGCGGCCTCGGCGAGGAGGACTTCGCGCGTGCGCTTGTCGTTGTGCTGGCCCATGCAGACGACCTTCACCGTGCGCGGCATGTCGCGCAGCGCCTTGAAGAGGGCGAAGTGTCGTTTGTATTTCCCGAAGTTCGCCAGCATCACGATATCAATGTCCTTCTGCGCGAAGGGCACCTGCGGATAGACCGCCGGGTTGACCCAATGCGAGCAGTAGCGCGGGATGACGACGTGGCGCGGGGACTGGCGCGGGAGCGTGTCGAGATCGTGCGGGTCGCTGACGCAGGCGAAGACGGGGTCCGTGCCGGGCCAGATGCTGGGGAGGTAGTAGTTGATCAGGCCGTGCGGCGTGGCCCACACGGGGTGGACGATCATCATGTAGCGCTTCGCGAAGGCGTCGAGCTTGTCGCGGTAGTGGTGGACGAAGCGCGCCCAGCGGTGCTCGAAAGCGATGTAGCAGACGCCTTTCTCGCGTTCGCTGACGTAGGGTTTCAGCGGGACGAAGTAGTCAATCACCCGCTTCTTCATCGAGGACGGCTCGAACTCCGCGAAGTCCACGGGGCGGTTGCCGAGGAGTTGGATGCGCTCGGCGATGCGGGCCTCGACCTTGAGCAGTTGCGGCATGCTCGCGGCGAGGCGCGCGGCGGAGCAGAGCCGGACGATGCTGCGGGCGATGGCCTGCGGGTCGGCGGCGGGCGGGGACTTGTCCTTGAGCAACTCCGCTTCACAGAGGACGGAGCGGACGGTGTCGCTGTAGCGGAGAGTGTCTTCCGCTTCGATTTTCAGGCGCTGGACGAAGGACATCGGCGGGAGAGTGAAGCGACGAACGGCGGCGTTCAATCCGCTTTCTTCCGTCGCCGCAGCTTGGCGAAGGGCCGGTGTTTCTCGTGCAGTTCCTCGTCGGGGCTGAAGGCGATGAGGTTGCCATCGGCCGGGATGCGCATCGGGCGCGGCCAGCCGCCGCGCGTCAGGGCGTAGGGGAAGTAACCATGCGCGGCGATCTGCTCGAACAACGCCTCGCGACTGGACCCGACTTCCTCGAGCATGTCGCCGCGCACCTCGACGAGGAGGAGCGGGCGCAGCTTGCGCAAGGTCTCCGCCATCCCGCGCAGGACGAACGGCTCGTGGCCCTCGACATCAATCTTCAGCACGTCCAGCCGCGTCACACCGCGCTCGTGCAGGTAGGCGTCGAGAGTCGTGCAGTCCACGCGCTCGGTGGCGTGGTTCTCGCGATAGACGAGGCTCACCGAGGCGGTGCCGGCGTTGTCCTCGGAGCCGAGGTTGATTTCCATCGTGCCGGCGCGGTCGGTGATGATGAGCCGCTCGGGGACGACGTTAAGCAACTGGTTCCGCTCGAGATTCGCGCGCAGGTCGGCGTGCTGCGCGGAAACCGGTTCGAAGGCGTGGACCTTGCCGTCCTTGCCGACGATTGGCGCGGCCAGGAGCGTGTAGTAGCCGACATTGGAGCCGACATCGAAGAAGACCATGCCGGGCTTCAGGTAGCGGCGGATGAATTTGGATTCCTTGCGTTCGTAGTTGGGGCCGTTCCACCAGATGGCGTTCTGCACCTCGTCCCAGAGCTTGCAGTTGATGCGCATCCCGCGCGCGAGCTTGATGACCTGCTGCTTGCGCGTGCGCAGCAGCCAGCGCTCGAAGATGAAGCCGGTCACGCGCCACTTGCCACGGAAGTAAGGCGTCTTGCGCGAGAGGAAGCCCAGCGCGCCCAGCAGCGGGCCGACGCGCCTAGGTAAGCCGGGGTCGGAGGAAAGATTTTTTGCTGCGTGGCTCATGCGGCTGCGGTGGCGGGCGCATCGTGGCGGGAAGGAAAACGGCGCGTCAACGCAATCCCCCCCGGGGCGCGGGCTTCAGGGCGCAGGATCGTGCGAAGTTCAGCGTCCCTTGCAACGCGCCAACCCTGCTGTTCCAGGCTGCGGCGCGGACGCCGCGCCCAATCACTTCGACTTGACCGGTGCAGGCGCAGGCACGGGAGCGGATGGCTGCAACGCGCCGGGCGGGGCAGTGGCGTTGAGCTGGGAGATGATCTCCTCGGTGAGGTCGGGCAGGCTGCCGTTAAAGAGGACGATGGGCGTTCCCACAGCGCTTTCAGCGGCGCTGTCCAGCACTGCGGAGTAGCCGGCCGTCCTGGCCTTCTTGTTCAAGACTTCGCGGATCTCAATGACGATCTTGTCCCTCATGTTGCGCTGCTTCTCGCCGAGTTCCGCACGAGCGCGACGGTCGAACTGCCCGATGCTCTCCTCGATCTGCTGGATTTCGGCCAGCTTGCCTTGGGCGGATTTCTTGCGCCTGTCGCGCTCCTCGATGGACACGGCGGAGTCGGTGGCACCCTCGATGAGCTTCTTGTAGTCGTCAGTCGCCTTCTTGTGGTCATCGAGCATGTCCTTGCGCTTCTTGTCGAGTTCTCCGGCGGTTTCCTTGAGGCCCAGGTCGGCCTGCTTGGTCTTCCAGTAGCCGTCGAAGATTTTCTTGAGGTCCACGACGGCGATGGCCCCGGCCGCAGGCGCGGCGGCGTGAGCAGGCGGGACGAGGGCCAGCACGAGGGTGAGCAGGAGGAGGGCAGGGGTGAGTTTCATGGGGAGGGCAGGATTACAATTAGGAGCAGGAGTGAGAGACGCGGATTGAATGCGAGACAACTTTCGGAATCGTAATCTTGCTCTTGATACCGATCCCAGTCTTCTGGTCAGAAGTCGCGGGTGAAGCCCACGTCGAAGTTGAACCGGCCGCTCTTGTTCTGGTTGCGGTCGGTCGTGATGGGGATGCCGTAGTCCAGACGCAGCGGGCCGAGGTTCGGGATGTTGATGCGGAAGCCCATGCCGACGTTGTCCTGATACATGGTCTCACCCCGCGCGCGGTTCGGGTTGAAGCTGAAGGCGCTGCTGTAAACATTGCCGATGTCGTAGAACATCGCGAAGCGCAGCCGGTCGGTGACCAGCGGGATGTTGTATTCCACAGAGCCGAGCCAGTAGGTGTTGCCGCCGAACGGCTCGTTGAGCGAGTCCACCGGCGCGACGTGCGAATACTTGAAGCCGCGCAAGGTGCGCGGGCCGCCGAGGAAGTAGCGGTTGAAGAGCGTCACGCGGTCACCGTTGTAGCCCTGGATCGAGCCGATGCGGCCGAGGATCTCCCACGTCTGGCCCGTGAAGAATCCAGGGACGTATTGAGAGCCGCGCAGCTCGAGCCGGTAGAAATCCGCCTCGCCGCCGACCGGGCCACCCGCCAGCTCGGAGATAAGCTCCACGCGGTGGCCACCGGTGGGGGTGAGGCCGCCCTTGCGAGTGTCGTAGGTGATGCCCGCGCCGATCTTGGAGACAGTCTGCGTGCCCTCTTCCGCGATCAGCTCAGGAGAGGCGTTGACGCGGTCCACGTCCTTGATGCCCACGTTTTCGATCGTGTAGCTGACGTTGCCGCGCACGAAGTCACTCCACAGCGCGCGCTCGAGGCTGAGGCGCATGCCGGACTGGACCTCGTCGTAGAGGGAGCTTTGGAAGCTGGAGTTGCGGTGGTAGAGGTCCACTCCGAAGGCGAGCTTGCGGTCGAGGAACCACGGCTCCGTGAAGCTCAGGAGGTAATCCTGCCGGCGCGAGCCGTAGCTGGCGCGCAGGCGCATCTTCTGGCCGCCGCCGGTGAAGTAAGGCGGCTTGAACAAATCGAAGTTGCCCTGGGTCACCTCGACGAAGCCCACGACGCTCTCCACCGAGCTGAAGCCCGCGCCCAGCGACATGTTCCCGGTGTTCTTCTCCTCGACGCCGACGACGAGGTTCTTGCGGTTGGGCACGTCTGTCGGCTCTGGCTGGGCATCCACCTTCTCGAAGTAATTCAGGTTTTCGAGGCGCTGCCTGGAGAGGCGCACGCGCACCATGTCGAAGGTCTCGCCCGGAGAGATGGCCAGCTCGCGGCGGATGACCTTGTCCTTGGTCTTCACGTTGCCCTTGATCTCGATCTTCTCGACGAAGGACTTGTCCTTCTCGTCCACCTGGTAGGTCACGTCCATGTTGCCCGTCTCGGTGTTGGGCGTGCGGACGGCGTTGATGCGGGAGTCTATGTAGCCCTTGGAGCCGTAGAAATCGCGGATGGAGTCCACGTCCTTGCGCTGGCCGTCGGGCGTGAAGGTCTTGCCCGAGGTCATCTTGATGTCCTTCTCGAGATCCGCGCTGGGGAAGAGGTTGTTGCCCTTCACGGCGACGGCCCCGACCTTGTATTGCTTGCCCTCGAAAATCTGGAACTTGATCACGAGCGAGTTTGGCTTGGGATACTCGAAGTCCACGCCCTTGATCTCGAAGTCGAGGTAGCCCTTGTTGCGGTAGAACTCCGCCAGCTTCTCCTTGTCATCGTCGAACTGCTCGTCCTTGAACTTGTCCGTGCCCGTGAGCCACGAAAACATCCAGTGCTCCTTCGTCTTGAGCTGCTTGGCGAGCTCCTTCTCAGGGATGACCACCGCGCCGACGAACTGGATGTCCACCACCTTGACCTTCGGCGCCTCGGTGACCTCGAAGGTCACCGTGCCGCGACCGGCGTTCTCGTTGATGCTGAGCTTGTATTCGACCTTCGTGCGCTGGTAGCCGGCCTTCTGGTAGCTCTTCTGCATCTCCTGCGCGTCGGCGAAGAGCTTCCGCTCGTCGAGCGGAAGGCCGATCTTCGAGGTCAGCTTCTTTGTGAGCTTCGTGGCGCTGAACTTGGTGTTGCCGGTGAACTTGATGTCCGTGAGCAACGGCTTTCCCTGCACCACGTAGATCAGCTTCACGCCGCCGTCCGCGCGCTCCTCGGCCACGCGGATGTTGTAGAAATATCCCGTGTTGTAGAGGTTCCGCACATCGTCATCCACGCTCGTCTTGGCCAGCGGGTCGCCGACCTTCACGCGAATGTTGGCGCGGATCAACTCGTCGCTCGCGGCGGCGGGGCCGACGTGGCGGATCTCGATCTGTTGGACGCGCTGTGGGGCGACCTGGGCGTGCGTTTGGGGCACCCAGTGGATAAGCAGCGCAAGGAGGACGCAATAGCGGCGAAGCAACGGTTTCATGGTCTGGTCAGCTCAGAGGCGCAGTTAAACCACAGCCGGACGCGGATGAACACTGTTTTTTGGCCGTCCACAGGCGTCTCGCGCCTCAATCCAGCAACCGCTCGCCCCGCGTGTATTTCTTCAGCGCGTCGCGGTCGAGCGTCAGGCCGAGGCCGGGCTTGGTGGGAATCGCCAGCATCCCGTCCGCGTCGAGGTGCCAGCCGCCGGCGGTGATCTCGTCAATGAACGGGGAACCAGTCAGATACTCGATGATGTCCGTGCCGGGAAACGCGGACGCGAGGTGCAAATCTGCCGCGAGGCCGACCGCCGTGTTCCAGCCGTGCGGGATGAAGCGCACACCGTGCTCCTGCGCCATCCACGCGATGCGCCGCTCCTCGCTGATGCCGCCGACCTTCGTCACATCCGGCTGGATGATGTCGAAAGCCCGCGCTTCGAGGAATGGCTGGAACGCCTGCCGCCGCGTGAGCACCTCGCCGCCTGAGATCGGCACGGGCGAGTGCTCGCGCAGCTTTGCGAAGTCTTCGAGGGCATCCGGCACCAACGCCTCCTCGAACCAAAACACGTCGTAGTCCGCGAGCATCTTGGCGGTGTTCAGCGCCCACTTGTAGCCGTTGTTCCAGTAAGCGTCGCTGCCGCCGGCGTCCACCATCAGCTTGTTCTCCGGCCCGACCGCTTCGCGAGCTGCGCGGACGATGGCTTCGTCCGTCGCTGCGTTGCGCCGGCCAAACGGCCCCCAGCCGATCTTGAACGCGCGGAAGCCCTGCGCCTTCACGCGCAGCAAGTGGTCGCGCAACTTCTCCGGCTCATCCATGAGCAGCGACGCGTAAGGCTGCACCCGCTCGCGATAACGCCCGCCGAGCAAGCGCCCCACCGGCTGTCCCGTCGCCTGCCCGAGCAAATCCCACAGCGCGATGTCCACGCCGCTGATCGCGTGCGTGATCGAGCCGCCGCGTCCGAGCCAGAACATGTGCTGGCTCAACTTCTCGCTCACACGCTCCGGCTCCAGCGCGTTCTCGCCGCGATACAGCGGCTCCAGCACGGCGAGCGCCGCGCGCACCAGCGCGTCGTTGGTGAACACGCTGCCGAGGCCCACCGCGCCCTCGTCCGTATGCACGGCGATGAGCGTGTGAACGCAATCTTCGGGCCGGAGTTCGTTGCTCCAGCCGCCTTCAGGAGTGGCGCCGCGCAGGCCGGCGCAGCGGATTTCGCGAATCTTCATTTGCTTGGATCGGGATTCTGAACCACGAAGACACAAAGGACACCAAGAAATCTCCTCCGAAGCCCTGCCTTCGTGCCCTTTGTGTCTTCGTGATTCATCATTTTGCCCGCCTGAACAGCGTCACCGTCGGCGTGAACTTCACGTCCGGGTCCAGCGGGAACATGGGCCGCGCGCACTTGGTGTGGCCGAGGCTGCGGAGGTTCGCGCTCGTCGAGCCGGGCGCGTCCACGTCCACGTAGCGCGCCGCCCAGGTCTTAAACATGTGCGGCTCGCAGTGCGGCGACTTCACGACGACCGCGCCGAAGTGCCTCGGGTCGCAGCCGTGCGCAAGGAACAGCGCGCGGTCATACAGGCTCACCGCCCGGCTCGTGACGATGAGCGTGAAGCCGCCAAACTGAATCACTGCCGTGAGCCCCGCCTGCCACAGCTCGCGGGTCGTCTCGCTGTGAAAGCAGCCGTCGGACAGCATCCGCACCGTGCCTTCGATGAGGAGTGGGGTGAACCGCCCTTTGTCCAATGCACCGCCGACCGTGGTTCGCACTAGATTCCCTACACCCGCCGCAAACGCCGCCGTGACCGCGCCCGGGTCCACGATGGGAATCAACGCCGTGCCCTTGTAACCCGCGTTGAGCAGCGCGCCTAGGATGGCGTTGCTGTCGCCGGACGCGCCGGAACTAGTCGCATCCGCCGCATCCACCAGCACGACTGTGCCGGACTGGTTCTCCTTCGTGATGCGCGCCGCGTCCGCGAGGCTCGTGAGCGGCACCTGCATCTTCTCGTGATGTTCCCAGAACAGGTTTGCAATGCGTAGCGCCTCGCGCTCCGCCCGCGCCGGGTCGTTGTCCGTCACGACGAAGCTGTTCGAGGCCAGCGAGGGCACATCGGTGAACGGGTTGCCCCACATCATCGCCGCCGAGAGTCCGCCGGGACTCTGCTCGATGGCCTTGGCGGCGTTGACCGCGTGGCGGATGGAGCCGGTCTCGGTGATGAGTTCATCGCCTCGCACCAGCGCGGGCACCGTGACCTTGGCCGTCACGGGTTTCACTTCACCCGCCACGATGCGCAACAGCAGTTTCGCCGCGCGCGCGCCGGTGCCGAAGAAGTCCACATGAGGATACGTGTGAAACGCTACCGCCGCATCGCTCTGCTCCAGCATCCGGTCCGTGAGGATGCCGTGCAGGTCGAGCGAGATGACGATGGGCACGCGCTCACCGACAAGCTTCCGCGTTTCGGCCAGCAGGTAGCCCTCCGGGTCGCCCTCGCTCTCCGTCGCCATCGCGCCGTGCAGGGAGAAGTAAATGCCGTCCACCGGCACCGCATCCTTGATGCTCGCCAGCAACTCGTCGGCGATGCGGGCAAACGTCGCGTCCGCCAGCGTCCCGCCGGATGTGATGAAGTGCGCGCTGCACGTCGGCACCAGTTCCACACCCGGCGTCGCGTCAAACACACTCAACGCCCCGCCCACCTCGCTGCGCACGTTTCGATGGTAGTCCAGAATCGCCTGTCCGTGGCGGATGGTGAAATCCTCGTAGCTACTCAACACCGGGTTGAACGTCGAGACTTCCTGTTTGCACTCGGCGATGAGGATGCGTGGCATGGCTAATTGAGACGGAGACTACCGGTTCGCCAACAGCGGCAGCAAGCCGCTTGAAGCAGCAAGGAAGTTCACCCACCGGAATCAGGCCCAGCATTCCTCAGACCGCACAAATCACACGACAGCCATTCCGGTCGTCATTAGCCTCCGCCCATGTCTGCGCCGCCCGCCCCGTCCAACACCGACGTCATCGCCGCCATGCGCCGCTGGGTGGACAAGGCCGTCATCGGCCTGAACCTCTGCCCCTTCGCCAAGGCCGTGCAGGTCAAAGGCCAGGTCCGTTACGTCGTCAGCGACGCACGGACTGCGGATGCGCTGCTAGCCGACTTGGGGACGGAATTGGAGCTCCTTCACGCCACGCCCCCGGAACAAACCGACAACACCCTGCTCATCCACCCGCACGTGCTGGGCGAGTTCTTTGATTTCCAGACGTTCCTCCCCCGGGCCGACGCCGCGTTAAAGAAGGCGCGCCTCGTCGGGGAAATCCAAATCGCCAGCTTCCATCCCCACTACCAGTTTGCCGACACTGATCCTGAGGCAATCAGCAACTACACCAACCGCGCCCCCTTCCCCACGCTGCATCTCCTCCGCGAGGCCAGCATCGAGCGCGCGGTCGAGTCTGTTCCTGCCGAATCCATTTACGAAAACAACATCCAGACGCTGACCAAGCTGGGCCACGCTGGCTGGGAAAAATTGGGCATCAAGCCGGCGGGGACACCGGAAGCGGGCAGAGTGGAAGACTAGGAGCGCGGCCTTCAGGCCGCAGAAGCGTGAGCACGCCACAGGTGATTCGAGCCCACCCTTCCTTTCCACCCTTCTGCGGCGTGAACGCCGCGCTCCCCCTGCGCAGCGACTCATCGCATCGGCAACTTCCACTGCTCATCGAAGTAACCCGCCCGCACCGCCTCCTCGGGGAACTCAACGACTCCCGGCTTCCATGTCTCCGCGCCGGGCATGACCCGCATCACCGCCCAGTCGCCGAGGCGCGGGAACAGCAGGTAGTTGAACGCGGCGAATTCTTTCTCGTGGAAGGTGTGGCCGCTGTTGATGACCACGTAGCGGTCGCTCGCGCCGGGGAACGGGCTGGCGCTGATGAGCACGGGCGCGTGCTCCTTCGCGGCGTGGCTCTCCGCACCGAGTTTTACCGTGTCCCGCGTCCAGGCAACGGGCAGCTTGGGCAGCACCTTGGCAATCCACGGGTTGCTGCCGGGATCGCCGAAGAGGATCAGGTGCTTCGTGCGCACGTCGGCTTCCGTCACGTCGGTGTCGTTCTTCACTGGCAGGTCGCCCCTCATGTAGCGCGCCCACTCGTAGGCGAAGCGCCGCAGGCTCGCGCCCGCCCACGCGCCGACGGCGGGATTCCACGGCTTGCCCGTGCCGCGCACACAGAGGAACGGCGAGGCGAACGCGTCGTCAATCGGGCCCTGCACGCCGGGGCGCTTGCCTGTGAGGGCGACGGCAGCGCGCGGGCCGGCGAACTTCCACTTGCCCTGCTCCAGCGCGAAGACGAGCGCTTGCGGCTCGCCAGCGTTCCTTGTCGGCAAGGGAACTTCCATCCCGGCGATGCGGACCTTCGCTGTGGGCGAAGCCAGCATCGGCGGGTGAATGGCGAACCGCGTGATGTTCTTCGCCAGGCTGACCTCCACCGAGCCGTCGTCAGCGGCCTTCGCGATAATCTCCGCGCGCTCGTAGTGCTCGGCCAGCGCGAGCAGTTCGAGCCAGTGGCAGCGGTTGTATTTCAGCGTCCACGTCACGAAGCGCAGCTCCTTGCGCGCGTGGTCCAACCCCTTCGCAACGTGCTCGCCGATGCGCCGCATCTGCTCGCGGTGCGTCACCGGGTCAATCACATGGCCGGTGCCGGGCGAGATGAGGTTCACCATTTCGAGCCCCTCCTTCGCCATGACCTCCTTCATGTGGACGTGTGATTGGAAGAACACGTCCTTGTCGCCGATAGCCCCGATGGCGGGCACGACGCCGGCGTTCGCCGCGTAGTCAATCGAGTCGAGCATGTGCAGGCCGCGCTCCTGATGCACGGGCAGCGGGCCGACTTTGATGAAGTTCGGAATCGGCGTCTCGGAGAAGCGGTGCGTGTCCACGTAGCCGCAGTAAGGCCCGAGCGCGACGAAGCGGCTCGGGTGCTTCAGGCCGAGATGCCAGGTGCCCGACGCGCCCATGCTCATCCCGCGCAGCACGATGCGGTCGCGGTCAATCTTGTAGTTCCGGCACACGGCCTCGATGGCCTCGAACACATCCGTCTCGCCCGCCCATCGGTAGCAGTTCTCCACGCGACCGAGCGGATGCAGCTCGATGAAGTCCACGTCCGGCGCGGACTTCGCGGCCTCATCGCCCTCATCGAAACGCGCGCTGAATCGCAGCTCGCTCATGCCGACCGGCTTTGAGCTGCCGTGCAGCACCACGTCGAGCCGAACGGGTTTCGTGCCGTTGTAGCTGGCGGGGATAATCAGGCCGTAGGGCTGCGTGGAGCCATCCACGGCAGAGACGAAAGCGCGGAGGACTTTGCCTTTGCGAGTGGTCCAGGGCTGCTGATTCGCCAGCAAGGCATCGGCGCGCTGATGGCCGCGAAGGAGCGCCTTCTTGAGCGAAGCAACATCGTTGGTCGTCAGGCTGGTTTCGTAGTGCAGCGCCCAGTTGAAACCTTTCAGA
The DNA here is from genome assembly GCA_040081795.1 of Limisphaerales bacterium. Classification (GTDB taxonomy): domain Bacteria; phylum Verrucomicrobiota; class Verrucomicrobiia; order Limisphaerales; family SXTU01; genus SXTU01. The sequence goes on from JBEBFV010000017.1 coordinate 28,708, forward strand.
AAAAAGTCCGCGGCGGCGAAAGCATCGGCCTTGGCCGCGTCGCTGGACGCAACAAGACGGGAGCGCAATTGAGTGAGTTTCTCAGCCAGCTTCCGCGATTCGGCGGCAGCGTGGCGCAGGTCGTCCGCCGAAAGGCCCGCCGGCATCAGCGGCACCGCGCCCACCTCGCGCAACACAAACTCCAGCGCCGCCGTGGAGTCCTCGTAAGTCGTCGCGTGGCCGCCTGCTTCGCGATGCAACAAAAGCGTTTTGCGCCCGGCCTGCTTTAGCTTCTCCGCCAGCCGGCCCACGCTCTGCGGTGGCACCAAAGTGTCCTTCCCGCCGGTCGTGAACGCCACGGGCATGGTC
>JBEBFV010000286.1:0-8224 GCA_040081795.1 Limisphaerales bacterium
GTGATCGCCCCGCCCGCGCTGCGTGTTTCCTCCCTCTCCCTTCATCGGATGAGGGGAGAGGGCCGGGGTGAGGGGTTACGTGCGTCGGCGTTGGTGACCACACCCCTCATCCGGCCTGCGGCCACCTTCTCCCCTCCGCCGAGGAAGGGAGAAGGCTCGTTTCGTGGCCCCTCGTTTCGGTCCGCTGGCTTTCACTGGGAACTTGATGACTTCGGCGCTTGAACCGCGCTTCGCCCTGCGGTTCACTGCGCTTGGAATTCACCGCCATGCGCCTGCTCGACGCCATCCTCGACGCCAACCAGCGCACCACCGCCGGCCACGCGCCCCCGCTCGCGCCCGGCGAGTTCACCGCCGGCCTGCCGCTCGTCGCGCTCACGTGCATTGACGCGCGGCTCAACCACCTGGTCCCCGAGGCGCTCGGCGTGCCGGAGTCGCACTTCATCTGGCTGCGCAACGCCGGCAACATCATCACCGGCCCGATGAGCAGCACCATGCGTTCGCTCGCGCTCGCCTGCGCCGTGAAGGGCGGCAGGGAAATCCTCATCCTTGGCCACAGCGACTGCCTCGTCCGCAAGACCGGCACGATGGAACTGCTCGGCAAGTTCGCCGCGCTCGGCATCGCACGCTCAACCATGCCGGAGAACTTGCAGGAATACTTCGGCCTCTTCGCCAGCGAGCGGCAGAACGTGCTCAAGGCCGTCGAGCACGTCCGCGCCAGCCCGCTCATCGGCCCGCGCGTCCCCGTCCACGGCGCGCTCATGGACCTCGCAACCGGCCGGCTCGAACTGCTCGTCAACGGCTACCAAACTCTCGATGCCGCGACCTCCGCTGCGCACCCCGCCACGGCAAAGGCGAGTGAGGCCATGCCCGCTCACGCATCGGCCCGCCCGGCGTCCGAGTCCAAGGCCGGGCCGCCCTTGGGCGACATGAAGTTTCCGGACCTGAAGATCGGCGAGGTCGCGACGCACCTCGAAATCGGCCACGCCGAGACGCCGAAGCCAGCGGCGGAGAAACTTCAACTGGTTCAATCCTCCGCGTCCGCGAAGCCCCCGCCCGTCCCCGCCGACGCCATCCCGAACCTCAAGCGCCTTGTGGACCTCGCGCGCCACTACCGCATCATCGGCGGCGATGGCAAGCACTACGGCCCCGTGCCCGCGACGGTGCTGCTGCGCTGGATTACCGACGGTCGCATAGACGCAGAGACGCCCGTGCAGGTGGACGGCAGCAGCGCGTGGGTGAAGCTCCACCAGCTCGGCGACGCCCTCCATCGCCTTACCGGAAAGCGGAAGTAGGCGCGCAGCGGTGCAGGAGCAGAATCAAGATGAGGATCACGAGGGGACCGCGCGGCTTGGACTCCTGCTCGTAATCCTGATCCTGATCCTGATCCTTTCCAGTTCATGAGAGGCCGCGCGCCAAGGCACAAGCCATCGGTCAGGTCTTCGCCTCCAGCGCGGCGCGGATGCGTTCGCGCAGGGTGGCCAGCTCGAAGGGCTTGGGGAGGAACCCGGCCAGGCCCTTGCCGGTGAAGCTCGCGATGGCGTCCTGCTCGTTGAAGCCGCTCATCAGGATCACCTGCACGTCGGGCTGGAGGCGGCGCATGAGACCGAAGGCTTGCACGCCGTCGAGGTGCGGCATGGTCAGGTCCATCAGCACGAGGTCGAACGCGCCGGGGTTGCCCTCGAACTTCTCCACGGCGTCGCGCCCGTCCGCGGCGATCGTCACCTGGAATCCGATGCTCGCGAGCAGGCGGGCGGCGACCGTGCGGACGGGTTCCTCGTCGTCCACCACGAGGATGTGACCATGGCCTCGCCAGAGGTCGGGCGCGGCGGGCGCTCCGGCGGTGCTGCTGGCCGCGCCTGAGGCCACCGGCAGGATGAGCTTGAAGGAGGTGCCACGCCCCGGCTCGCTATAGACTTTCAGCGCGCCCTTGTGGCCGCGGACGATGCCAAGCACGGCGGCCAGGCCGAGGCCGCGCCCGGTGAACTTGGTGGTGTAAAACGGATCGAAGATGCGGGCCTTGACCTCGGCGGTCATGCCGCACCCGTTGTCGCTGATCTCCAGAAAAACGTATTCGCCCTCGGGCAGCTCCGGCGCGAGGTAGGTGGTGGTGAGGTATGCGCGGTCCACAAGCACAAGGCCGGTGCTCAATGTGATGAGACCGCTCCGGTCGCCGATGGCCTCGGAGGCGTTGATGACGAGGTTCATCACGATCTGCCGCAACTGCGTGGTATCAACCTCGACCTCGGGCAGCGCGGCGGCGAAGCTGAAGTTGAGCACCACCTTCTTGCTGATGGAGATTTGCAGCAGGTGCGTGGTGTCCTCGACGAGCCGCGCCAGGTCCACGCGCTGCAACTGGAAGCGCCCGCGGCCCGAGTAGGCGAGCATCTGCTTGCAGAGGTCGGCGGCGCGGAGCGAGGTCAGCTCGATCTGCTCGAGCGAGGTGTGGAGCGGGGAATCCTTCGGGAGATCGTATCGCACCAGGTTTGCGTTTCCCAAGATGCTGGTCAGGAGATTGTTGAAGTCGTGCGCGATGCCGCCCGCCAGCACGCCCAGGCTCTCGAGCTTCTGGCTCTCGACCATCTTGCGCTCGATGCCGGCGCGCTCCTGCTCCACGCGCTGCCGCTCGAAGGCCGCGCCCAGCACGCCCGCCGCCACGCGCAGCGCGTCGGTCTCGGGCGCGGTCCAGTCGCGGTCATGGCGCAGCTCGTTGAAGCCCAGCCAGCCCCAGCGCCGGGGACCGGCGACGATGGGAACCATCAACGTGGCCCGGATGCCCAGGCCAGCGAGCAGTTCGCGCTCATCCGGCGGAAAGTGGTGGACGTTGCCAGCAATCGCATCGCCCCGGGAGAAGGCCTCCGTCCAGCGCGCGAACTCGGGCAAATTCTGGAGCCGTGGATTGGCGAGCTGCGGCGGGACGCCGGAAGCGTTCCACTCGAAGCGCAGGCTTGTGAGCGGCCGTCCATCCGCGTCCGCGTGCGACTCGAAGACATGGGCGCTGCCCGCATCCAGCGCGGCCCCCAGGTCGCCCAGCACCTGCCGCATCGTGACCAGGTCCAGCTCGCCGCGCACGAACGTGTTCGCAGTCTGCGCCACCGCCCGCAGCACCGCGTCGCGCCGCTCCAGGGCCATCCGCGCCAGCTTCCGCTCGGTGATGACCTCGGTGAACATGATGATGCCGCCGATGGCCCCCGCGGCGTCGCGCCACGGATGAATTTCCCAGCGCACCCAGTCCGTCCGCCCGTCGGCGCGCGGGAACGGATCCTCCTCGCTGCCCTCGGTCGCTCCGGCGAGGCAGCGGCGGTGGATTTCCTTCCAGCGCTCGGGCACCTCGGGGAACACCTCGTAGTGGCTTCGACCTATGATGTCCGCCTCGCCGAGCTGGTAGTCCTTCAGCCAGCGCCGGCTTGCGACGACGTAGCGCATGTCGCGGTTGAACATCGCCACCGCTGCGGGCGTGTGCTCGACGAAGAGCCGCATCTGCCGCTCGCGCAGCCGCACGACCTCGACGGCCTCGACGCGCGAAGTGATGTCCAGCGCGAAGCCGCCGACCCAGCGTTTCCCGCCCGGCCCGGTGAAGGGGAACTTTACCACCAGCCAGTGCCGCAGGCGCTTCTCCGCATCCGGCACCTCCTCGATGAACTGCTGCGGCTCACCGGCGGCGAGCACCGCCATGTCATTCGCGTGCAGCGTCTCGGCCGTGTGGGCGGGCATGAATTCAACGTCCCGGTGGTGGACGATGTCGTCCACCGGGCGCTGGAAGAGCTGGCCCAGCGCGGGGTTGACGTAGCGGAAGCGGAACGTCTCGTCCTTCAGCCACGCGGGCGCGGGCACGTTGTCCATGAACGCGCGGAAGCGGGCCTCGCTCTCACGCAGCGCCTCGAGGAACTGATGCCGCTCGGTGATGTCCCACGCGATGCCCTGCAAGCCGGTGATGTTGCCAGCCTCGTCGCGCAGCGCCGTCTTGTTGACGCGGGCGAACGTGACGTCCGGCCCGAGCGACGTGCGCTCCTCCGCCTCGAGCGGCTCACCCGTGTTGAACACGCGCTCGTCGTCGGCCCTAAACTTTGCGGCCAGCTCCGGCGGGAAAAGGTCCGAGTCCGTCTTGCCCATGATCGCCTCGGGCGGCTTGCCCAGCGACGAGGCGAAGTGCCGGTTCACGAACGTGAAGCGGCCCGCGCGGTCCTTGCGGAAGATAAACTGTGGCAGGTGGCTGACGAGGGATTGATACAGGTTCTCGGACTCGCGGAGCTGCTGCGCCGTGGTGTGCAGCTCCGCAGTGCGCTGTCCCACCAGAGCCTCGACGACCTCGCGGCGGCGGTGCAGCGAGTGGACGAACCCCGCCGCGATGACCGTGAGCAGCAGCGTGCTGGCCAGCGCGCCGTAGCGGTTGAACGTGCGCTGCGCCGCCAGCCACGCAGGCGCGGGCCGGTAGAGGAACGTCACCGGCAGGCTGTTAAGCCTCACCGTCAGCTCCTGGTGGAGGCCCGCGCGCATCTCCTCCGCCAGCTCCGGCGGGGCGGGTTGCAGCCGTTCGGCATCGGGGATGAAGTGCGCCGCCTCATTGCGCCCCGGGCCGGCGGGTGTGCTGAAGAGCATGTCCACGCCGGCGTCACGCTGGAACTGCGAGAGCGCCGTCGCCAGGTCCGCGCTGCGCACGTAGGCGAGCAGGAACCCCGTGAGGTTCGCGCGCCGCTCCGTGGGCGTATCCAGCTCCGCCAGGAGTTGGTAGATGGGCAGGATGAAAACAAACGTCGGCAGCCCGTTGGTGCCCACCCGCAGGTCCAGCCCAGGCTCGCCTGTGTCGCGCGCCCGCGCCATCGCCTCGCGATGCACGCCCTCGGACGCGAAGTTCGCCCCCAGCGTCTCCGGCCTTTCCAGCGGAGCTGAGAACCGGCGCGGAAAGTATTCCTCGCGCTCCGGGGATGGCACCCACCGGCGCTCGGCGGTGAACTCCCGGATCACCGGGTCCGGCGCCCCCGCGCGGCGCAGTTCCTCCTCGAAGGCCGCCCGCTGCGCGCCCCGCACCCGCGGCGTCCACTGCAGCGCGAACATCGGCACGCCCTGCGAGCGCAACAGCTCGGAAGCGGCCATCACCTGGTTGGTCATCACGCCTGGCTCGGGGTCGTAGAGCTTCTGGATGGAGGTCATCAGGTGGGTGTATTTGTGCAGCGACTGCTGGACGAACAGGTGCTGCGTCTCCACCCGCCGATGAAACTCCGCCTCCGCCCGCTCCCGCTCCTGCGCGCCGACCTGCTGGAACAGCCACGCGGAAACGACCACGCCCGCAACCAGCAGCAGCACCACGGAGCGATGGATTCTCCCCGGCACGGGAGCCGTGCGGGATCGCGTCGGGGGCTGGGGGGGATTGTCCGCCAAGGCCATCGCGCGAAGCTAGTGAGAGCGCGCGGGCTTGGCAATCGCGCCCTGCGGATGATGCGGCAAAAGTGCTGCGGCAGCGCCTCAGCTCGCCGGCACGTTCTTCGCCCGTAGCCGCTCCAGCGCCACGGCGGCGGCCTGGCTCTCTGCAATCTTTTTGCTCTTGCCCCGGCCGCGGCCGATCTCCTCGCCCTTGTAGAGCACCGCGCATTCGAAATCGCGGTTGTGATCCGGGCCTGTGGCGGCGAGGACTTGATACTGCGGAGCCTCGGAGGAAATGGCCTGGAGGATTTCCTGGAGCACGCCCTTGGGGTTGTCCGCCGTGGCAGCGTTCTCGATGTCGGTGAACTCGTCGCGGAAGAGGTGCAGGATGAACGCCCGCGCCACGTCATAGCCGCCGTCCAGGAACAACGCGCCGAGGACGGACTCGAAGGCGTCGGCCAGGATCGAGGGCCGCTCGCGCCCGCCGTTGAGCTGCTCGCCGCGACTAAGGATGAGGTGCTCGCCAAGGCCGAGCAGTCGGCCCTGCTCGGCGAGGGAAACCTGGTTCACGAGCTGCGCACGGATTTTCGTGAGCGGGCCTTCGTCGTGGTGCGGGTAGCGGTCGTAAAGCTCCCGTGTGAGCGCGAGCTGGAGCACTGCGTCGCCGAGATACTCGAGCCGCTGGTTGTGGTCCTGGCTCGTGCCCATCTCGTGCGAGATGGAAGGATGCGTCAGCGCCAGCCGCAGCAACGCCGGGTCGCGGAACTGGTGGCCGATGCGGGCTTGGAGGGCGTCGAAGTTAGGCACGGGAGGCGGGATCCAGAGTCCAAGTTTCAAGTTTCAAGGTTCAAAGTCGGCATTGTGCTGGGTCGGGCACGCGATTCACTTCGCGCTCTCCTCGATCGCGCCCGCCAGTGCAGCCACGGGCGGCTGGTCCGGTGGCGCGATGTAGGCGGCGGGTTCGGCGGGAGTTTCCAAGCCGCCCTCCATGAGCGCCGCGACCTGGCGTTGGACTTCTTCGAGCTGCGTGAGCTGCAGCTCCGGGTCGGGAATCGTGAATACGTCGCCGGTCTTCGGCTGCTCATAGACGAAGATGCGCACGCCGTTGTCCTTCAACTGCGCCTTCACCTTGAGAATCTTCTTTCGCTCGAGCATCACGGCCAGGATGTAGGCGGCGGCGCGATACTGCGGGTCGTTCTTCTCCATCAGCTTGCGCAGCAGCGTCTCGGCGGTCTCCTTCTGGATGGCGTCCGGCGGCGCGGCGGGCGGCGCCTGGTATTCGCCGACCCAGTGCGAGATGAAGCCCTTGCGGTCGCTCGCGCCCTCGCTGAACTGCGCCGTCCAGCACACCTCACACACGTCTTGGCGCGCCAGCTCATGGCGATCGAAGGCCAGCAGCGTGTGGTAGGCTTGGCGGTTGGCGAACGGCCTGGCGCACGCGTGGCAGGCGTGCGCGCGGCCTTGGAAGTTCCAGTCGGTCATCAAAAAAGTTGAGTTGAGCGCGTCGGCGCTTAGGATGCGCGGACTGTATCGGCAGCCGGAAAGCAGTGGCAATTCCTTTCCAGTGCCGCGCTGACTGCCTGATGCGTGATGAGTTGTGCGTGGGCAGACCCGAGCGCACTCGGCAAAAATCACGCATCACGCATCACGCATCAACCACCCATGAACCCCGAACTCAAAACCAAACTCGCCCAGGTCCGCGCGCTGCTGAAGCAGCACAAGGCCGACGCCGCGCTGCTCGGCCTGCAACCGAACTTCTCATGGCTTGCCTGTGGGGGTGAGGCGCACATCCCGCTCAACAGCAACCTCAGCTTCGGCCAGCTCATCGTCACCGCGAAGGGCTTTTACCTCTTTGCCAACCGCATCGAGATGCGCTGCCTGCAGGACGAGGTGGTGAAGGGCCTCGGTGCGCAGCCGCTGATCTGCGAGTGGCACGACACCGACAGCGCGCTCAGGGCGCTCAAGTCCGTCGCTGACCCGAAGAAGACGCTCTCCGACTGCGGCGACTGGGGCACGCAGGCGCGACCTGAGCTCTTCACGCCGCTGCACTACTCGCTTGGCGATGCTGAGGTGAGGCGCTATCGAGCCCTGGGAAAAGCCGCAGCAGCAGCGATGGATATGACCTGTCGCGCCATTCAGCCCGGCATGACGGAATTCCAGATTGCGGGCCACCTGTCTGAAGAGTGCTGGTTCGTCAACCTCACGCCCATCGTCGTCCTCGTCGCCACCGACGAGCGCATCCGCAACTACCGCCACCCGCGGCCGACCACGAAAAAGCTCCGCAAGTTCGCGGAGGTCATCCTTTGCGCCCGGCAGCACGGCCTCATCGTCGCGCTCACGCGCATGGTTCACTTCGGTCCCATCTCGAAGGAGCTCCGCCGCCGTCACGATGCCGTCTGCGCCGTGGACACCGAGCTGCACCTAGCCACGCAAGTCGGCACGCCGGTGAAGGACGTGTTCCGCCAAGGTGTCGCCGCCTACGACGCCACCGGGTTCGCGGACGAATGGCACCTCCACCACCAAGGCGGTCCCTGCGGCTACCAAGGCCGCGACTACCTCGGCACGCCCACTGCGCCGGGCTTGGTCTTGGAGAACCAGCCCTTCGCCTGGAACCCCTCCATCACTGGGACCAAGAGCGAGGACACCATCCTCGCCACGAGCCAAGGACCGCAGGTCATCACCCCCGCGCTGGACTGGCCGATGGTAAGTGTGGAAGGCGACGATGGCGTCTGGCAGCGACCGGACATTCTTGTGCGGTAAGGCGGGCGGAGACTGAAAGTGATTATTAGACTCTATGCGTAATAGGTGAAAAGGCGTATGAATGAATTGGCGTTATTTTCAGGTGGTCGCCCGTGCCGTCGTGCGG
>JBEBFV010000018.1:0-29002 GCA_040081795.1 Limisphaerales bacterium
AGTCAAAACCGACGTCTTTTGTGGCAGGTGGTCGCAGTAAAGGAAGTGGAGCGAGCGAAGGGATTCGAACCACTATCGGTCTTGCCTCTCAGTGCCTAAGTGCGCCTCTGACAGCCGGTTGCAGCGCACTCGAAAAATCAGGTTTAGGCACTTTCAGGTATCAAAAGGCAAATTCTGTGTCACGAAATGTCACTAAAACTCAGTTTGCTTGGCCTGAGCGGTCTAAGGCTGGCCAAGACCGCCGCATTGGACCGAAAGCAGCCCTGAATCGTAGAATGGAATTGTGGCAATAAGCCTCGGCTCGTTAGGGCCATTTCTGGAGCGGCTTCTTCGTCGGGCCAAGAATCTCAACGTGGTCGGGAGCCTGCACACCAGCACGGAAGATCACGACGTTGAATCCCCGTGCTCCTACCGCACGAGCCGCGTCAGACGGAAATCGGATTGCGGCAACCGTCCCCCGGCTCGCCACCAGCCCCAGCAATTGCGTGCGAGTAGGCCTTTTCGCCAACTGCCACGTCACGGACAGATCCTTCGCCTTGAGCTTGAACGCGTCCCTCGTCGCCGCGTCACTCAGGTCCACCACCTTCGTCAGGTTGACCTCGGCAAAGTAAATTCCCAACGGTTGCTGTGCGCTACGGCTTGTTCCGAACCTCCGAGCATACTCCAGGCGGGCCGTAGCCTCGTCTTCCGAGAAATAAACGCACCGCACGCCGGCTGGATTGTAGCGGTTGGCCTGTCCCGACGTGAAAAGGTAATCTGGTGCCCCGCCAGTCGTCAGCGGTAGCAACGCCACACACCGGACCAGCGTCGCCTTAAACGGGCGCATTGGCGCTGTCTTCAGCGCAGATTCAATGGCTTCGAGTTCCGTCATCAGGTGGGTGCCCCCGTCAGCATGTCGTCCACGTAGTCCGCCATCGCCTGCCACTCACCTTTAGCCATCAACTCCAGCGGCCGGGCGTTGTCCAGAAGCTCGTGTGGTGTGCGCAGCCACTTACGAAACTCCCCGTCGTCCTTCGTGATGAGCCGCAGCCGCGCCACCCGCTCGAAATAGCCGAGCGCGTCCTGTAGCGAATCCGCGTCCGGCGTCTTGCTCATCGCCTGCTTGGTTCGGCCCAGCCATTCCGCCAGTTGGCTCAGGCTCACGCTGTAAAGCTTGGCCACCCGCACTGCCGAGAGGTTGCCATTCCCTTCGCGCAGATCGGCTGTCGCGGTCGTGACGGTTTTCGCCTTGTCCAGCGGACTGGTCCGCGCAGGAGCCAGCTTCACTGTCCCCGCTTGTTTGCTCTCCGGCACTTTCACGCCGCTCAACACCTTCTCAATCTGCGCCAGCCTCAGGCTCATCCGCTGCCGTTCCTCCAGCAGCGTGTCCCGCAGATGCATCAAATCGGTGATGTCCACTCCGCCCTTGCTCGTCTTGGTCAATGTCGTGCCCATGCACTCAAACTAAACCGCCCGTCAACCTACTGTCAACCTGAGCATTTCCCGCATTCCACCATTCCTGCCCGCTGCGTTTGAACCCCATCCGCAACGGCCCAACTTCCCTGTAAGAAACTCCGCTTGGATTTCGCTAATCCATTGTCGGCCCTCACTGTGAAGGTCGGCTGAAAGAAACCGCTGCGATAATCATGAAGCGCAAGGCCAACATTAACCGGCAAAATCAATGCCCGAAGATGAATCGCCAAACCGCTGGCTTACCAAAGCGGATCTCGCGCGACACTACTCAATCAGCCTCAGAACGGTGACGAATCTGATGCGTCGCCGGGTCGTGCCCTACGTGAAAGTTGGACGCGTGGTGCGTTTCGACCGACACGGATGTGACCAGGCTATGAGGAAGTTTGAGACGGTGAGTGCGGGATAGCCAGAGCACACAGCCGCCCTGCTACGGTGGGGCGGCTGCCTTGGCTTGACGCACTTGTTGTTTCGATGCCAGGCGACAACTTCACTACCGGATCATCTGGAAGGCCAGCGTCTCCTGAGCTATTTGCCTTCTGCGGCCGGACAGATTCGCAATCTCCGACCAAAAGCAGGCGGCTCCCAGCACTCCGAAGCCGCAGGAAACCGCCAGCACTGGGGTCGCCAGCAGCCACCATTCAAGCCGCAGAAACAGTCGAAAGGCGATCAGCGGGTTGAAGATTACGTTAAACAATCCAGCGAGGACGAAGAACCAAAGCCCGTGCCGGATGAGCAGAAGCTGACGCAGCCACGCGGGACAATCCACCGGCTGCCACTTCACCGCCAACAGTGCGCCCAGCGCGATAAAGGCGTTGGAAAACGAGCCGACAATCTGTGCCGTATCCAAACTCGCCTCTTTGGCCAGAAACACATGCGCCATGCCCAGCAACATGGTTCCCCCCAGCGAGGCTGCCAGAAAGGTGAGCTGTCGGTGTAGCCGGCAGTTTTGGTGCAGCAGCAACCGTTTCCACCAGGGTCGTCGGAGTCCTTTGGCCACGTCCTTGGGAGCACCAAAGAGTTCCAAGGCCCGTTGTTCAGCGGCCGTGGTGCTCAGGCCCAAGCTCTCGCCTTCCCGCCAGCGATTCTGTAGATGGGTCAACAGCTCCCTGGCTCTCAACGGCCACTCATAATCATCGAGCCTGGCCCGCTGGCAAACCTCGGCCACGTAGCGTTCAAACGCAAACGTGACCGCTGGTGGGACGCGCAGCTCCGACATGGTTCAGCATTTCCCCAGGACCAGATTGGCCCAGCCCTGAAGTTCACCAGCGGAAGCCAGCTCGCGGTTCATCAGTTTTGTGCCCTGACTGGTGAGATGGTAGCTCTTCGTCATCGCGGCACTGCTCTCCCGCCAACGCCCCTCGATGGATCCCTGATGCTCCAGCCGGCTCAGGATGCCGTAAATCATTCCTTCAGTGCCGCCCTGGAGCTTGAACTTCGCCTTGCCCAGATTGTTGATTAGCTCAAATCCATCGGCAGGCTGTTCAGCGATGAGCTTTAGCAACAGCCCCTCCATCTGCTTCGCGGTCAACTCCCTTACCAACGGAAACTTCTTGTCCAAAGCCGTGTTCAGCCGAGCCCGCACATGGTCAGGCAGCACGGACGGCCCATCACTGAGCCGGTTGAGCACCGGGGCCGCCTTCTTCAGCTCCTGCTCCAACTTCGATTTTTCAGCATCATTCATCCGAGTAGATAACGGGATCGCTTCAATGATTCTTACTGCTACGGCCAGCCTTCCGGCAGATTCTCGCGCAAAGCCTTCAGCCCCCGGTCGAGGTAGACACCGATCGAGCCAATTTTCAGCCCATGCCGGTCCGCAATTTCCTGCTGGGTTGAACCTTTGAGGTAAAAACCCTCCACCACCTTGCGATACTGCTCTGGCACCTTTTTCAACGCCTCCGCCAGAATCAATGCGTTCTCACCCAGCAACACCAACGCGTCCGGCTGCAGTTGGCTCTCATCCTTGGGGTCGAATCCTTCTTTCTGCTCCAGGCTCTCGGTCAGGTTCCCAGCTCGCTTCTGGGCTGAAAGATGGCGAAAATGGTCCAGCAACCGGTTCTTGCTGATCGTTACAACCAGCTTCTTGCACCCCTCGAAGCTGTCCACTTCCTCGATTATCTCCCCCAGCTTCCCTATCGCTTCGATCGCAACATCTTCCTGCTCTTGGTGGTTGAGGGTTGGGGCCTGTGAGCAGCAAACGCTCAGGCTGATAGCGTAGAGAATCTCGAAGGCCCGGTTCCATGCGGTCCGGTCCCCTGTCTTCAGTTGTTCGATTTCAACGTCCACTCGACTGCTTCATTGCTGAAATGGCTGCTTGCTGACTGGTTGCAAGGTAACGGCTCCAGTATTCCCGATGTGGAATGTTTGCTGGAGTGCTGCCTCGGTGGTTTCCCCCTTCGATTCTCCAGCAAATCCAACCCTGTAAGAAGTTGTTCGGCGTTCTCGTTGATACAGCAACGACGATGAACACGAACCAAAAACACAGCCAAGAACTCACCGGCAAATCCACCTGTAAGAAATCGTTCAGCCTTCTCGCTGATGTGGGTGTGATGCAGCAACCGACCTCCAACCCAACCGCGAGCAAACTCCGCCCGGTCGTCATCCTCGGGCCAACCACCGTGGGCAAGACGGACGTGGCCTTTGGACTGGCCCGGCGGATGAACGCCGAGGTTATCAATGCCGACAAGTTCTACCTCTACGACGCCTTGCCGGAAGTAACCGGCCAATCAGATGCCGACCAGTATCCTGATGTAACCAGCCATCTCTACGGCGTGCTCCAACCGAACGACAATCTGTGGAGCCAGTCCCGTTACAGCAGCGAGCTGGTCAACTGCCTGCCTGGTATCCGGTCACGTGGACGCGCGCCGGTCATCGAGGGCTGTTCCAACGGACTGGTCCGTGCCGCCGTCAGCGCGTTGAACGCGTCCGCCCAATCGCCAGCGGACAGCCCGTTGGTGATCGGCCTGCGCTGGAAGTGCATCAGCCAATTGCCGTCGGATTGCGAGCGCCGGACCGCCAAGATGTTCTCCCGGGGAATGACGAGGAGTTTCAACGAAGCCTGCGCTCAAGGGATGAACGAGACCTACCTGATGAGGAAGTGTTTCGCCCGTGAACCGCTGCTGGCTCACCAGCGTTCCACCCTCTCCCGGTCCCGCTGTCAGCATAGTGTTGCTGAACTGCTGGAGCGTCATGCCCGCCGCCATTACGAGATGCTCAGCCGAGTTCCGAACGTGACCTGGGTGGACCATGACCGGCAGTCACCGGAGGCGACCATTGAACGGATTGTGCAACTGCTCGGCTAGTCGCTGCCCCTTCCACCTCACGCCATCCAGCAATGAACACTAACAAGACAACCAGCAGCAACGAGAGCGGGAACAACAGCGGGAAGAACCCCTGTAAGAATCAGCTCAACTTTCTCGCTGATAGTGGTGTGACGCAGCAACCGACAACCGAAGCGAGCCGAGGCCAACAGCCAACCGCCATCTCGTTCCTGCCCAACAGCCGGGCCTCGGTTTCAAGCTTTCCCTGGGACTCCCATCCGACCCGCTTGCCCAGGGCTTCAACCAACAGCAGGTCGTCACTCGGGATAGTGGCCCTTCCCGGTGTTTGTCAAATGCAGGGGGCCACAGAAAGACAGAGTAACCATATGATCATCACGATCAAAAACAGCAGCAAGTCGAAGCAGTCCACACTGACGCCCGAAGGCATTTATGCCGCGGTCGTGCACAAGGTCACGGACAAGAGCAATGCAGAGACGGGAAAACCCGCCGCAGTCGAGATTGAGTATGCGCTGGAAGGCGTGACCGATCCGATCAAGCGGACGTATCCGGCCGATGTGGATGGGCGCAGTCCGTTGAAACGCGATGCCAAGACCCTTCGTGGTCACGGCTTCACCCATGACGAGGTGCTTCAGTCGTCCTTCAATCCTGCGGTGCTAACCGGCCTGCGTTGCCGGGTTGTCGTCGCGCACCGTGCCGATGGGAGCGGGAAGCTGACCGCTCAGGCGAAGTTGGTGCTGGCTCCTGAAGCCAGTCCGGCCGTCGCTGCCACGGTCGCCTAATCAAACGAGCTCCTGCCGTCCGGACTGGCCGGGCGGCAGGGCTCGTCTTTTCATTTTCACCCCACCTCTCGACCATGAAATCCCAGCACTCCAAGAAGCCGGCCAAGACGGCTGCAATGGCACACCAACCCAGCCTCCATCAGCTCAAGCAGGTCTGTCCGCTGCCTGTCTTGATGGAACATCTCGGCCTGGGCCGGCACGCCAAGCCCAGCAGCAAGTCGCCCTTCCGTGCTGATAACAACGCCTCGTGGGGAATCTTCGAATCGGACAACGGCTGGCGGTTCAAGGAACATGGCACTGGGGAGAGCGGGGACGAGATCACCTTCCTGGCCAACCACCTCCGACTCGACCAGCGCGAGAGTTTTCCCGTGCTGCTGGGCTTGTATCAGGCGGCCGCAAAGAAGATGGGCACCCAACCCGTTAACCCTCAACCGGGCACACCAGCGGCCGAGCTTTCAGCAGAACCAACCGTGTTGCCGGACAAAACCGGGTTCAGTCCTGGCACCGACGAGCAGCATCGACAGCTCGCTGAATTGAGGGGTTTTAGCGTCGAGGCGGTTAGCTGGGCGGTGGAACGTGGAGTTGTGGTGTTTGGTGAGTGGCACCAGCACCAGTGCTACGGCGTTTGTGACAGCAGCGGGCGCTTGTTTGAGGTTCGAAGGTTGGACGGCCAGAATTTCCCAGCCGTGGGTGAGTTGCAGTCGCGCAAGAGCCACACGGTGAAGCACAGCCAGAAGAGCTGGCCGGTAGGACTGCCGGAGGCCGAGCAAGCGGCCAATTTGTTGATGGTTGAAGGTCTGCCCGATTTCATCGCCGCCCATGAGGTAATTGTCGCCAGCCAGCTCGAGGCTCAGTGGGCTCCGGTGGCGATGTTGTCGGCGGGAGTGCAAATCTCTGCCGATGCCCTACCGCGCTTCACCGGCAAGCAGGTGCTGATCTGCTTCCACAACGACCCTGAGCATCAGGGCGCTCAGGCAGCGTTGAACTGGCACCGGCAGCTCCAAGCAGCCAACGCAGCCAAGGTCAGCCTGCTCGACACCCGCAAGCTGGCTGGATTGGCTGAAGGCGGGATCAAGGACCTCAATGATTATGTCCGCCTGGCCATAGCAGGCACCTACAGCCAACTGCCTCCAGTCTCAACCATCCTCGGCAATTTTTAACCGACCAGCCATGAGCACCACCGTTAATCCGTTTATCGTCACCGAACCCGCTGAACTGCAGGACTATCAAAAATTGCTGGAGTCCTTGCCTGATGGTTCTACAGGCAACGACGACAGCCAAAACACCCAACCGTCAGACCACCCCTCCCTGCCTGCCATCGACCCAGCAATGACGTTGGTGGCGGATGATTCGATTGTTCTGCCGCCCCAGCTAATCGTGGGCGTGCTGCATCAGGGGTTGAAAGGCATCATTGGCAGCAACAGCAAGGCGCGGAAGACGTGGATTCTGCTCGATCTGGCCCTGAGCGTGGCTACGGGCACTCGATGGTGGAAGTGGAATACTGTTGGGGGCCGGGTGCTGGTGGTTAACTTTGAGATTCCGAAGGCGTTTTTGAAGCAGCGGATTCAAGCACTGGCGAAAGCGAAGGGTCTGACCAACTACAGCCAACTCGACATCTGGACGCTCAGGGGACATGGCAGCAACTTCTCTGAGCTGATCCCCGCCATGATAGAGCGGATCGTTGAAAGCCGCTACTCGCTAATAATCATCGATCCGATCTACAAGGGGCTGAGCGGCAAGGACGAGAACCGCGCTGGTGACATCGGGCAGTTGTGCGATTTGCTGGAATCCCTGGCGGTAGAAACTGGTGCAGCCGTCCTCTACGCCCACCACTTCTCAAAGGGCAAGCAGGCCACCAAAGAGCCGATTGACCGTTTCAGTGGCTCTGGTGTCTTCGCCAGGGATGCAGATTCGATCATCGTCATGACCAAGCACGAAGAGGATGATTGCTACGTGGTTGACTTGGAGTTGAGAAATTTGCCCGAACAGGAGTCGTTTGTCGTTAAATGGGAGTATCCGGTGATGCGGGTTGAATGCGGCAAAGATCCAGCCGACCTTCATGGACGAGCCGGACGTCCTAAAAAGGCCGATGAGGAGGATGTCTTGGAGCTGCTGGGGGAAAAGCCATTGAGCCATGCAGAGTGGCTGGCCGAGGCGATTGAGGAGCTTGAAATCTCCTCGTCCACCTTCAACCGCCGACTCGACAAGCTGGCAGAGCAAGACAAGATTGAGAAGACTGAGGATGACAAATGGCAGGCCAAGGCGGCTGCTCAATCACCCAATCAGCCCGTTCAGCCACCGATTCAGCCAGTCAGGCAGCAGTGTCAAAACCCCGGGGAGGGTTCGGCTCCAAAACCACAGGCAGCAGGTTAGTGTCAGGTGTCAAAACCCTGTTAAGGGTTTGACACTGATACTACTGCCAATGATGTGAACGAGGTGTCAGTATCATAACCAGTTTTTGACACTTGCCTGTTTGGGAGGAAGCAACAGCCTGGTTTTGCCATCTGCCGGCCCTGAATGGCTCCAAAACAGATTTCCTCGTTTTGCTTGCCTGCCCGATTTTACCAAAACTCTATAGTGGAGATTGATTGAGAGTCATGTCCTGCCTGGCTCGCTCATGACTGTTGGAAAGGTTAACGGTCACCCTTATTTTAGTTCACTGTTGTCTGTAAAGCCACCAAACCAGCCACTTTGGTATTGAGTGGGTATGAAGATATGAGATAATAGTAATAGCAGTCAGGGAACCATCCCGCTGTATGTGTAAACGAACAATCGCACATGGCTTTGAACTATCAATACCGTGGAAGTGCTCTAACAACCTGGCTGAACGGTTGTGTTGGCCGGTCCGATCAGCAATAAACGCCAAACTGATGAACCAACAGCAATGAACCTCGACGGCAACTCCAAACAACGCCACAGGGAAGCTGAACTGGACCGCCAAATGAAAGCGATGGCAAGGTGGCAGGAGTCAGAATGTGTTGTTGATTGTTTGCGTTCAAAGACAGGCAACCCGTTGAAAGAGTTCAGCGATGAGCAGATTGTTGAGTGGCATCGAAAGCTCCAACAATGACGACAACGACCATTCAACTGAGCAGAGGTGGAGAGGTGCCGTTTGTGTTCCGAGACGTTGCCGCCCCTCAACGTCAACCAGCAACCCCCTCAGAATGGTTTGCCCGTCGATTCCCGGCTGAAGTGAAGAGGTGGGGTTGTCCGTTCTTGGAAGCTGTTGTGGAGGACGTTCAGACTGGGAGAAAGCTGGTCACTGCCGTTTCAATGAACTGTAGCTTCCTGGCTGCTGCCCTATCCGACTGTCAACTGGGCCATTCTGTGGTCTTTTGCGAGCCCGAGCAGCAATGGTATTTCTTGGAACCACGGGACGGCTGTTACCATCCCACCACTGAGGCTAAATTGATGATCCTACTGTCATCGTTGCTGGTCAGGTGTGCGGAGGAGATGCCTGCCAACGTCGATAAGATTAACCTGTTCGTGAAGTTCCGAGAGGAGGAGCGGTTGAAAGCTGTCGTCAAGCAGGCCCGCTCGATTCTGGCAGCGGACTCAACATTCTTCTCACCAACCAGCCCGTTCAGGCGTGTTGAGGGACCAGAACAGCACGGAAGAATGGCCAGGCAGTTCGTTGGTCAGACCATAAAGCCTCAGCCAGGCCAAGTGCTGACCGTAAGCGACTGCTACGCGGAATTTGAAGGCTTTTGCCGCAACCATGGGGTCGAGCCAGTTCAGCGCCGCCTTTTCAAGCAACTGGTCGTGGACATCATCAAGGAGGAGTTCGGTTTGGGAATACGCTCTGATCTGAAAACCGCTGAGGGTAGCTGTCAACGTGGCTGGAAGGGCTTGGCGGTGGAAAGCGCGGGCCGAGGGTGACGGACAAATCCGCGTGTCCGTGCTGTCTTTTGTTGGCAAATCAGTTGTCCGTGTTGTGTTGAAGCCAAGTCCGCCGGTTCAACCACAGTCCGCATCCCCGCATAACAGACCCGTTATCGTTCGCTACAGCCCCTTCACTGAATCGCTGCCGGCAATCCCACCCAACACCCGTCCAGCCATCCCGATCGTTCCTGCGGGCTTCCAGGAAGAAGATGTGGTTAAGCGCTCAGGATACTACAAACAAGCCAGCCGGGGAGGATGGAAATGTTGATTAAGCCGGAAGCAACACGACTGTTGGATGCCGGGATTCCTGGCTCGCAATCTATACATTCAACGCCCTACACAATTCGGGAGGGCTTTCATCTTATTACCCTCATTTTGATCTCAACTCCAGTTAGCGAACAGGCAATTCTATAGCTTCGGAGAGGTCGGATTGCTGGCTGAAGACCAGTTCTATCAGTTCAGATTCCAGCCTGCCTGAGCCCTAAAATGTATCCAGCGACGTTCCTGCCAGCTAACCAACATCCACTGTTCCGAAAACTGGTGGTTGGCCGGACGAGTCGAATCAGCTACTTCACCGCCTTCGCCTTGGCCGCTTCAACCTTCGCCCATCTGGCTTTGACGGCAGCACGGATGTTTGCCTTCCCGGCAGCGCTCATCTTCCGCTTCTTCTTGGGGGCTGGGGCTGAACTGGTGGCAGTCGTAGGAGCCGCAGACTTGCCTTTCAACTTTGCCCACCGAGCTTGATGGGCAGCCCGCATCTTGGCTTTGGTCGCCTCGCTTATGGTTCGCTTGGCTTTCTTTGGCGTGTTGGCAGAAGCGGGTGTCGGGAGCGAAACTACCGTGCCCTTCCTCGCCGCCCATCGAGCCTTCTGAGCCGCTGCCATCTTCGCTTTCGTCGCGGCACTGAAGGTTCGCCGGCCTCCCGGTTTGGCGGTAGGAGCCGCAGTCACCACAACATCCCCACCGAGCACCCGGTTGATGGCTGCCAACCGGGCTTCAAGTTGCGCCTTCTCGTTGATGAGGGCGGTTTGCAGCTTCAGGTAGTTCTGGATGTCAGATGTCATGGAATGATTGTAGGCGAGCTGTGACGACAATTACAAGGCCCGCAGGATGGTGAAGATTGAACATTCGCTGTCACGGTTAGTCCGAAACTTCCTATGAAGTTGAAAAGCCGAATTCCTGCGCCGATCATCGCAACCGGTCAAGTCTGGCGGTTGAACGGTGAGATCACTTGTAAGCGTCACGCGGAGCACCACTATGCGGTGAGAGCGTAGGCGTCATAGCATAGCGGCTATGACATCTACGAAGGACGGAGCGATTCTCAAGACCGACACCAAGGGCCGGATGCGGACACCGCTGGCCCGGCAGGAGCAGTTGCTGGATGAGTTCGAGCGCAGCAGCCTCTCGGCCGCCAAGTTCGCGGCGCTGACCGGACTCAAATACCAGACCTTCGCCGGCTGGGTGCAGCGGCGACGCAAGCAGCGGGGTGCCGCTGCGCCGGTGGTTACGCCTGCGCCCAGGCCACTGCGCTGGCTGGAAGCCGTGGTGGACCAGGCCGCCGGAGCTACCCCCGCCGGGTTGTGCGTCCAGTTGCCCGGCGGCGCGCGGCTGGAAGTGGTCACTCCGCAGCAGGCGGTGCTGGCGGCGGAGCTGTTGCGGGCGCTGGCCCAACCCGCCACCGCATGTTGAGCTTTGCCGGCAGCCTGCGGGTGTTCGTGGCGCTGGAAGCGTGCGACATGCGCAAGGGGTTCAACGGCCTGCACGCGCTGGTGACGGAGCGGCTGGGCGAAGATCCCAAGACGGGCGCGCTGTTCGTCTTCACGAACCGGCGGCGCACGCGGCTCAAGATCCTCTGCTGGGACGGCACGGGATTATGGGTGCTGACCAAGCGCTTGGAGCAGGGCACCTTCAGTTGGCCCAAGCCAGGGGAGCCGCACGCGACCAAGCTGGCGTTGACGCCACAGGCGTTGGCGTTGCTGACCGACGGGGTGGATTTGCGGGGTGCCAAGATGCGGCCGTGGTATCAGCGCGAAGGCTGAAACCACCACGCCCGAAAAATGTGCCGCGCAGTTTGAACGTCTGCGGCGCGCACGCATCTGAGTTCGCAACCGATGACGGCCCGCGAGCGCGAACTCACCGACCAACTGGCGCAGTGCCAGCAGGCGCTGACGGAGTCCCGGCGGGAGAATGAGTTCTTGCGGCAGAAGATTGACCTGCTGGTGCGGCGGGTGTTTGGCGCCAGCAGCGAGCAGCTTGACCCGGCCCAACTGGAGTTGCTCCTGCAACTGCCGCCGGCCACCCCGCCGGAAGTTTCCGTGGCCGCACCCAGCCCAGAGCCTGCTGCCCTCCGTCCCCGCAAGGAACGCACACCCCGGCTGCCCGACCACCTGCCCGTCGTGGAAGAGGTGATTGATCCCGAGCCAGTGAAGGCTGCGCCGCAAAGCTGGCGCTGCATCGGCCAGGAAGTCAGCGAACAGCTCGATTACGAGCCGGCCCGGTTTCTGCGCCGCCGCGTGATCCGCCGCAAATACGTTCACCGGGTGGAACTCGACCGCGCCCCGCTGATCGCACCCCTGCCTGAACGGCTGCAAGATCGCAGCCTGCCCGCGCCCGGCCTGCTGGCGCAGGTGCTGGTCGCCAAATACTGCGACCACCTGCCGCTCTACCGGCAGGAACAAATTTTCCTGCGCCGCCACCAAGTGCATCTGCCGCGCCAAACTTTGGCCCGGTGGGTGGCGCTGGCCGCCGAATGGTTGCAGCCCATTTACGAACACATCCGCACGGGCGTCTTGGCGGACGGCTATGTGCAGGTGGATGAAACCCCGGTCAAATATCTGGAACCCGGCCATGGCCGGGCGCGGCAAGGCTATCTCTGGACGGGCAGTCGTCCGGGTGGGGACGTGTTTTACCGCTGGGAAACCAGCCGTGCGACGGCGTGCCTGGACAACCTGGTGCCCGTGGACTTCCGCGGCACACTGCAATGCGATGGTTACGCCGCCTATCGGGCGTTCGCCAACGGACGCAGTTGCGCGATTGAACTGGCCGGTTGCTGGGCGCATGTGCGGAGAAAATTTTACGAGGCGCTCGAAGCCACGCCCCGGACGGCGGGCTGGATCGTGCGGCAAATCCAGCACCTCTACCGGGTCGAAGCCGCCTTGCGCGAACAGCGTGCCGGTCCCCAACTCCGCGCCGCAGTGCGTGCCCACCAGAGTCGTCCCATCGTCGCACGGTTGGAGCGCGTGCTTCTGCGGCTCAAGGCCGGGGGCCGGCAGTTGCCCCAGAGCTTGCTGGGCGGAGCCATGGATTATGCACTGGGCCAGTGGCGCACGTTGACCGTGTATCTGGCGGATGGCCGGGTGGAAATCGACAACAACCTTGTGGAAAACGCCATCCGGCCCACGGCCATTGGGAAGAAGAACTGGCTCTTCGTCGGGGACGCCGACGCCGGGGAACGCAGCGCCGTCATTTACACCGTCATCGAAAGTTGCCGGCGGCGCGGACTCGACCCCTACGCCTACCTCCGCGAAGTCCTCACGCGGCTGCCCAGGATGACCAACTGGCAAATCCCCGAAGTCACCCCGGCCGCCTGGGCCAAGGCTCACTCCGCCCGCCCGATGCAGCGGCTCGCTGCATAGATGTCGTAGCGGCGCTGCTACGACGTCTCTGATCCCTACGTCATCCTTGTCAAGCGGTGCTCCGCGTGACGCTTACGATCACTTGCCACATCGGGGAAGTCGGCAAGCGGCTGGTCCACTACAAGATGTTCAAGGGTAAGCCGGTCCGCATCCCCTCAACACTCGGCAACCTGGAAGTGCTGACGAAACATCTGAAGGCGAAAAAGGCCGTGTTGGTGCAGGGATAATGGATTACAGGAACCGCAAACCAACGTCCGTTTGCCTCCGCTGACCCTTCGGGGAAGGCAAACCGAAGCCCGGTTGGGTCTTCCGAAGGCTGGGAACAATGAACCGACGCTGCATTGCCACTCCCGATGGCAGTCAACTCCGTGTCTCTATTGGTGGATTGCACACGATTTATGGTGTGAGCACCCGGTAGAAGCGCCGGTTGAGGTTCGTCGCGGCGGAATCCAGAAAGACCGAGGCGGCATTGGAATTGCCAAAGGTCGCGACGGTGAACCAATCAAACAGGTTCGTGGAGGCTTGAACCACTTGATTTTCACCAAACAGGCCGTTGAAGTGGAACTCGAAATGCCCGTTGGTCTGCCGTTTGAACTCGGCGAGGCTGGTCGGAGGTAAAGTGCCGGCTTCGGTGGTGAAGGACCACCAAAGCGACCCGGTATTCGTCGCCTTGCCGTCGGTTGCAAGCACCTGCCAGTAGTAGGTTCTTTGTGGACGAAGCGCGGGTGGACTGAAGGAGGAGGCCGTTGTGGTAAGCACCAGCGGCGCGTTGGTATTTGAGCCGAAGCGGACGTAGTAGGTCAGTGCATCGCCATCGGGGTCGCTGCTGTTCCAACGGAAGCTCGGCAATTGCGTCAGCACGAAGGAACTGCCATCGGGTGGGAACGGGCTGGCTGGAGCCAGCGGCGGAGAGTTTCCACGAATGATGGTTAAGGGCTGAGAGGTAAAGGTTGCGCTGAACCCGGCGGCATCCTGTGCGGTGGCCCGCAGCAACAAGGTGCTGGTCGGGATTGTTGGCACTGTCCACGGATACGTTCCGGTGCTGGCGAGGTTCGTGGCCATCCCGAGCCATGTTGCGCCGTTGTCCAAGGAGTAGTCCAAATCAACGCGTGCCACGCCGACATTGTCGGTTGCGGCCCAGACAATGTTTGTCGTGCTGCCCTCGGTCAAAATTGCTGGCGGGATGGGTGCGGAAATACTTATGCTAGGCGGAGTGACATCAACTGTTGAGAAGTTGCCTGAGAAACCATACCCGGTGTTGCCAAGGGCATCCGTGGCTGAAACCCTCACCTGCGCAGTGAAGCCTGCCAAGTCGGGAACGATCCAGACGTTGGTGCCAGTATTCGGCAGGTTCGTGGCGATCTGAAGCCACGTCGCTCCTGCGTTTGTGGTGTAGTGCAAACTGATCGAGGACAACGGTGAATCGTCAATGGCGCTCCATTGAAGGTTCAGGCTACTCCCAACGGAGGCAAGCGTTCCGGGGGAGGGCGCGCTCACGGCGACAGTAGGTGGATAGATGTCATTCGTTGAAGCAAAACTCGCGTGGTTATAGAACAGTTCGAGATGCCCGTTTGTGCGTGCAGCGAACACGACGTGCATTTCGTTGTTCATGAGTGAAAGCGCCGCATCACTGTGAGACTCTGCCAGATCTTGACTGGGTAAATGCAGCCGAATTGGAGAAGTCCACCCGAGTGGCTCCCGTCGCTTATGGAAGAGCAGCTCCCATGCACCTTCACTACCTTCCATAAGCACATGCGCTCTGCCGAAACTGTCCACAAGAACTTTAGATTGACCAGCATTGGGAACCCCGCTTGAAACGAATTCACTAGGGATCCACGACCCTTCACCGTGTCTGCTGTAGGCAACACGGTTTACTCCTGCCGCTGAATCAAAGTATTGCCATACAAGGTGGGGGTAAGCATTCGCTTGGCTGTTAAGGAACACCGGTCCTGTTCCCGTGATAATTTCTGGATCGGTCCATCCTTGCCCGGCGAGCGACTGGTAGAGAATAGTGCCAATATTTGTCATGTAAGACAAATGCAGGCGGTTTGATTGGTCAATGTAAAGAGACGGTTCCCTTACACTGCCAGCCACAGTTACTTGCGAGATACCTGACCAACCCAATACCGAGTTATTTGTGCGATAGTAGATATTGCCTAAACCAGTGAGTGATAAGTCTGGATTCAAAGTAAGCCCGTCCTTCCAAAGAACATGAACAGTGTTTGCTGAGTCAATTTTAATCCTTGGAGAATAGGACTGGGTTATGCGCCCTTCGATTCCAGGAAGAGTTTCCGAAAGGTTTACCGGAGTATCCCAGCTCGTTCCATTGAAGCGCGTGTAAAAGATCTCCCGAAAGTTATTATCCGAAGAAGTCCCATTCGGGTTGAAAGTCCTCGCCCAAAGCAAGTGGGGACGCCCGTTGGTGTCTACTGCGATTTGAGGATCTTCAATACCATAAATGCTTCTACCGTTAGCATCGGGAATTTGCGTCAACATATGCGCCACTGCCGGCACCGACCAGATAGTGCCCGTGCGCTTCCGGTAGAAGATTGTTTGCACAATGGTTCGTTGTGCGGTGAGTGCGCCTGTGTCGTTGCTGTATTTGTAAATGAGATGTGCGCTCCCATCCGCATCTGTAGCGAGCTTTGGCAGCCCGTAGTCCTTGCTGCCCACATCCTGTGCTGGCACCAGCGTCAGAAGCTCAGGGGTAGTCCATGGTGCTGGCGGCGGAGCTGACGTGTCGCGGATGGTGAAAGCTGCATCGCTAAAATCCTGGATCTCATTACCAGCGCTGTCGCGAAGGGAAATGCGGATGCGACCATTTGCTGTTGCGAGGTTGTTCGGAAGGACCCACGAGTATTGGCCGGTCGTATTTGTGCGAATATCGGCAACCAGCAGTGAATTGCCGTCTCCAAAGTAGAACCACAACTTCATTTCCGTAATGACAGTGGGAGAAGACACATTCCACCGAATCAACTGCGTCGAGTTCATATCCCAGGCTTCTCCTCCATTCGGCGAAAGCATTGCCACGGTTGGGGCTGTGCCGTTGAGAATCGGATACGGAATCGTGTTCGTCTCACCCCAGTTGCCCGAGGCGTCCCGCGCCACCACTCTCACTAGCAAGTTCGTATCCAGCGGCAGCGAAGTCGGGATTGTCCAAGGCAAAAAAACCCCGTTGGCCACGTTGGCCGGCGGCACATAGCCCTCTTGAATCGCGATCCAGTTCACCCCTCCGTTGACGGAGTAGTAGAAATCCATCGTCTTGATCCCGACATCGTCGGTGGCGAAGTAGATGATGGAATTGCTCTGCCCGGTTTTGGCGAAGGGAATGAGGAGTCTTGCGGAAGTCACCACCGGGCTTTGACCGTCCACATACTGGATAGCCAGGCTGCGGACGTTGTTCTCGTAATCCTGCTCTTTGATTCCGGAGGGCGCGGAATCCACCCAAGCGTCAATGAAACTCTGGCCAGCCGGCAAGTTTGCCAGCGTCACACTTTGCTGCAATTCAGCCTCCGCACCGGGGGCCAGCACTGGCACGAGAAGTGTGTTGAATTGGCTGATCCGCCGCTCACGTCCCTGCGGCGTCTGCGACAGATAAAGGTTTAACCAACAGCCTGACTCCGACGTGAATGTCCCCTGATTCTTCACTTTGACGCGAACCGTGACGTTCGCACCCGGCTGGATGTTTCCGTCCACGGCGATCTCGTAGGGAATCAGGTCCGCGTAGGAATAGTCGGTGGTGAAGCGCCAGACCGGGCCATCCGTCCGCTGCTCGCCAACTTTTCCTTGCACGCGCCAGTAGTAAGTGGTGGCCGGGAGCAGAGGTTCTCTGGCGGCAAGGCTGTAGGTGCGACCGGGCACCGAGCCGTAGCCCGCTATGAAACCCGGCGGATTGACCGTGTCAAACGCGACGGCGTAGTCGGGCGAGCCGGTGGGGTGCCCGCCGGACCACCGCAGCGTCAGCCCACTGCGCGCGATGTTCACGTCTCCGTTGGCCGGGTAAGGATTGCTCGGAACATCAGGTGCCTGGTTGACTGTGCCGGAGCCATAGGTGCCGAGACTCGGTAGCAGGGTAACTATTTGATTGGCAAGGACGCTGATAGTGGCTGGCAGTGGGGTAATCCACCCGTCCACTGCCTTAAACTCAACCATCTGGCTGCCAGCCGGAATCCCGCTCACGGCCACACCGGGCATGCGCCAAGTCGTTTCTCCGACCAACCGCCACTGCGCGCCCGCCGTCACGGCTCCTGGCGGCTCAATGCCCACGCCCAAAGTGCCGCTGTTGGCCGAAGTCACGTAGGTGATTATCAACGAAGCCGCGCCAACATTGCCCGCCGCGTCCGTAGCCGTGATGCCGATACCGTTCAGACCGGGAGTCAACGGAATCGCTGGCGTAGTGAAGGTGCCGGCCAGAGGCGAGCCCGTCAGCGTGACGAAGCCATCGGTGCCGGAGACGAAGTTATGCCATTTCAGAGTTGCCACCCCGCTCAGGTTGTCCGCATACGAACCCGTGAGAACAAGGGTGCTTTGAGCCGTGGGCGGCGGATTGGCGGCGGGCGAGGCAATCTGGACGACGGGGCTGGTGATGTCCGCGCCTAAAGTAAGTGTGGCCCGGTTGTTGTGGGAGCGATTCTCCGACCCATCCTCCAGCCAGAGATGCACCGAGCGCGACCCTTCCGTCACGGGGAGCGTCAGTCGCAGCGGCTTGTTGGCAGGCAAGGGATAAGCGGTGCCGTCGGAAGAGGAGGTTGGAGCAGCACCAAATTTGACCCATGCCTTGGCAATGCCCGAGGCGTCGCTGGGATTGGTCCAATCGAGCGTGAACTGCTGGCCACGCGTCCAAGACGACGCGGACGGGTTAATCGGTGCCTCCGGAGCTGCCACGTCAGACGCAGTGGTCACGGTAACCAAGTCAGAATTAGATTCTCGGATTCCGTTCAATACTCTGATGTTCCAGTAGGGCGCCTGCGAGCCAACAGCGAGGTCGTATTTCAACTCAGTTGCGCTGACGTAAGTCAGTTTGCTGGGATCGCTTGCAGTGGTGCTTTGCCCGTCGAACAGCGAAAGCGTCGAGCTTGGGATGAAACCCGAGCCAGTTATGGTGATACGCTGCGTCTGTAACGGAGGGAGTGAGGGCACCGTTCTGGGGGTGATCGCCGTGATTCTTGGATACGGATTGGGAGCTGCGCTGACTGTTATCGGCTGGAAGTAGTAATCGTAGCGCGTGCGTCCGGTGGCATTGGAAGCCTTCACCCGAAGGAACCGAGGAGTATTTCCGATGTCTGCGGCGGTGGGTGTCCATATCAAACTCGCCTTCTCAATCGTTCCGTCCTGACGA
This sequence comes from Limisphaerales bacterium, assembly GCA_040081795.1. GTDB lineage: Bacteria > Verrucomicrobiota > Verrucomicrobiia > Limisphaerales > SXTU01 > SXTU01. The sequence goes on from JBEBFV010000018.1 coordinate 18,365, forward strand.
CTTGTTGGGGAGATGCTTTTAATAACAGAGCCACCTTGGTTAAAGGGATTGGTGTCCTCGACGAGTGAGAAAGTAAGGGTCTGGCCGTAATTGCGGCTCGCCTGGTAGTATGGGATTTCCACGGGCTCCCCGACGAAAACGCTACTTGGAATATAGTCTGTTTGGTCGAAGCCAGCATTGGGCCAATTCTGGAACGAGGAGGTCACAGCTTCGCGAAATCCCTCACCCTGAGGAGTGCCACTTGAGCTGATGAGAAACCGATTTATGCCCAAAGAGCTCCTGTTTCCCCTCACGTAACGGCTAAAAACGTAACCGGTTGAGGCCCTTGCTTCAGCTCCTGGATACCAAGTGGACTCAACATCGATTCGATCTACTGGGTATGGAAGAGGTGAGAGGTCGATGGTGCCATGGTAATATGTATGTATCTGCGTGTGCTGCCTGGTAGCAATTACTGAGTTTATGACCGAGTTTAGGTTCCGGCTGTATGTTCCAAGAATGTCCAGACCGTCTGGGAAGTCTTCCGTTTGAAAATAGTTATCTGCAAAAACAACATTCTTGAATGTATTGGGAACCCAATCCGTGGCTGTGGAGACCGTGACGGGATGTGGATCCAAGGTTGTTACCTGATCTACAATTATTCCCTTCTGGCCAAGCCGGTATGCAAGACGGCTGTTCAGTGACGTGCCACGACTATGACCAATCAAATGAATCGGGATCTCAGCCAACCTCTTTCCATTATGCAGACGCTCAAAGAGGTAGTCGAAAAAGTAGTCGGCCACATCCTGTGCCGGATATGCCGCGATTCTATCCGCCACTCCGACCCAGTCCAAGAGAACGACCGCACCCCCTTTCAGGGTTAGGTCAACGTCTCCGGTTGAAGGGACGATGGTTGCGGTCGCCTTGTCGTAGCGAAATCTGTAGATTGGCAGGCTGGCTCCCGTGCGCGTGTTGATCGCGCTGGCCATCTCTGAGACCCAGCCCGGAAACACGTCGTCGCCATCCTGATATCCGTGAGTAATGATCGTCAGTCCGCAAGTGGGAGTTGCGCATTGAGCAGATACCGCGAGCGCAAGCGCAGCGAGCAGAAGAAGCAAACGAGTTTTCATGATTGGGGTTTCGCGTTTCGTGCTCGAACAAAAGGGGGCGTGACCTACTCACGCCCCACGACAGGCACTGGTATGCCCTTACAGGAACGCTTTGGGGCACGCCCGATGGGGGCGTGCCTCGTTGTGTGTCCTGTAAGTGAAATTACCAGTTTCGTCGTGGACAGCAGCCGAAGCCGCAAATCTGCTGTTGGGTTGATGGTTACATAATTGGCTTCCAAAACGGTCGCACTGAAGCCGAAACGCGAGGTTTCAGCAACACCGCATTTGAAGTTTGTCGCTGGTTGTCGCACCGCTATCCCTGACGTCACGCTTGCCATCGCCCCGCATCTGCCTACGGTGTTCACCAGTCACTGAACTGCGTGAAGAAACGTAAGGCTGCCTGAGCGACGGAAAGCTACGTCCCAGAGAAGTGCTGTCGATCAGAGGTTCCTTCCGACACGCCAACGTCGCTGGAGTCCGGCGTTAGCGTAGCGGCCAGGCCAGCCTTCCTGTCCACCACTCAGGAGGCGGTGGGACGCTCGACCAAGCTGTTGTGCCAGTCGCCGGTGAAACCGAAGGTGGGTGCGGGCTGTGGCTCGGAAAACCAGAACTTGGTGAACGCGGCGACATTGGGCGCACAGAACCAGTGGGACTTCCCGTCCTCATCAACCGCCCACCAACGGGCACGCTTTGGAGCCTTGGACCAGTCAACTTTCATGGTTGTAGCCTGCCACGTTCGAGGAATGGCGGCGAACAGATTCAGCTTCTTCAGCCGGAACGTCAGTTGAAACAAGCCGTCAACCATCCCGACTACTCTGGGAACACGTCCCGCACGCCAGCTTTCAACCGCTTCAGGATGTCTCCCATCTTCCCCAACGTGACGCTCTGCTCACCGGTTTCCAGCCGAAACAACGTGGAGGCCGAGATGCCCAGTTGACGGGCGAACACGGCGTAGCTGGCCGCACCCCGCCGCTGGCGTAGAAACCGGCCGAACTGCTTGTCGAGGCTCTTGCCCACGACCGGCAGTTTTGCTGAACCGCCGTTCCGTATGTGGAATGTTTAGCCTTGCCTGCTACCAGATGCGGAATACCCTTCCGCCATGGGTTCCCCGAGTGCTTGGACTGCCCCATTGCTGGCGGCGTATGCGAACGCCGTTTGCTGCCATTCACCCACGGCCATCACAGGTGACAGCCGCTTCACCGCCTAAGCCAAGCACATGGATTCCACCCCGACTTCCCAAACTCAGGATGATGCCCTTGGAGGACAGGCATCCAGGCCGCCCCGGCTATCCTTTCTCACGCCCCAGTCAAAGAACGGGCGCTATGGGCTTCTGGCAACATTGACCGGACTGTTTCTGCTCTTCTGGGCGGCGGGGTCGTTCGGCAATGCGCTCCTGTCCGTCAGCATGCTCCTCGCCTTCATCTATGTTCCGCTACGGTTCGTCTTTGTCCTTGCGTTGGAAGGCTTCCGAATATTGAAGCAGCGAAGGCAGGCTGGGAGCTTGAGCACGAGTCCGGCCCATCCTGCTTCAACACCTGCCGTCGCATCAGCCCCACCGGCCCCGAAGGAGCTGTTCCTCAACGTCGCAGGTTCCAACGAGGGTCCGTATTCTCTCGAAGAAGTCCGGGGCAAACTCACCAGTGGAGTAATCAGCGAGTCCGACTACGCCTGGAAAGAGGGCTGGATGGGGTGGCGAAAGATTGCCGACCTTGCGGAACTGCGGAGCACTACTACGCCGTCTTGGCAATTCGCAGCCAACCAGATCGCGCCAGCCAGCACCTCCCAGCCCCTGCCAAGCGGTTTGAGTGCGACGGCCAGTCCCAACCCCAAGTCTCCAACCCTGCACATGCTCCTCAAGTATGGCACCATCTGCTTCTGTAGCCTGCTCGGCTTCATGCTCGTTCTGGCACTGGTTCTCCAGCCCGGCTCAAGTCCGGCAACCAGCACGGACTCCGCGGCCACTCCGCCGCCAGTTCCAGCACCCGCCCCACCGCAACCTTTGCGTCCGGAGCAGATTGCTGAACGCCTGCGCCAGTCCACCGTTCGGATTGATGCCGGCTTCAAGGTTCAGGGCCTCCTCATCGACGACACCCACAGCTGGCTTGGGTCCGGCGTCATCATCCAAAAGGCCGACGGGCTCTACTGGATTCTCTCCAACGCACACGTCGTGGGGATGGACTCAATCTTCAATGCGAAAGCGTTCATGGAGCCGGTCATCTTGCAGTATGGGTTGACGGTGACGATGCCAGATGGACGGAGAGTCGCACCCGCCACCGTCGCTATAAATCGCCACCTGAAAGATTTCGCCTTGGTCGGAGTGCCAGCCAACACGGGGAATTACTCGGTGATGCCGTTGAGCACGCCGAAATTGGCGCAGGGACAGCGTGTGTTTGCGATGGGACACCCGAGAGGGCTGGATGGAACCTTCACTTCGGGAGTGGTTTCCAGTTGGCGAAGTTTCAACACGAAGCTCGGCAAGCCTTACGAAGTCCTCCAGACCGACGCGACCATCAATCCCGGCAATTCTGGAGGACCCTTGGCGGACGAGTTCGCCAATCTCATTGGGATCAACACGTTCGCACTCGCGAATGCTCAAGGGTTGAACTTCGCCGTCACCGCTACGGAGATTCTCAGGTCGTTCAAGGCTCAGGAAATGACCGAATTTCCGTTGGAACCCAGCCGCATCGGCCCGTTTGTGGTTCAACTCAATCGGGGAGGCGCTCGATGAGCCGGACTCGCCGCTCCTGTCATTAGTCACTCACGCTGGTATTGTTATGAACACCCTTGGAAAGATTCTGATCGCGCTTGCAGCCGGGATGCTGGTCTACAATCTCTTTGTCGTTGGCCCCCACAACGAAGCGCAGGTGCGAGAACATCCCATCGTTTCCGGTCTGTTCGGGGCCAATCTCAGAGAGGGGTTTACCCTGCTGCGAATGGGCTTCTTCGGAATTGTCGGCTTCGTCCTCGTCGCCTGCTCCAACGGGCGCGACCGCGAATCCAAGTGAGCCAAGGCCTGCTTCATGCCACTCAAAACTCGCCATTGATTCCATCACCGAAGGGCAGATGATTCATGAACTCGAAGATTGAACCTCCGGCCGAACATCAACCACGGCCTGCATCCCAACCCCGCGTCGTGTGGAACTGGGCGAAAGCTTTTGCCTTGGTCGCGGTGACTGGAATCCTCGCCTCGGCATTCCTGCTGCGTGAATGCGGCAGGCACACCGAGCGGCTCGCCCAAATCGCGAAAGAAACAGCGACGGACGGATTCGCCGCCGTTGCGGGGGCGTTCAAGCCGACCATCAACGTCAATTCCACGATCAGCACCACGGTTTCCCGGATGAGGGATGCCGCGAAGCTGGTTGTTCTTGTCGAAGAGGTCGACGTAACCGTGCAGAAAACCAGCGACAAGAGCGTGCTTTCCGGCAGGCTCAACCTCGGAACAACAACGGTGACCGTGCGGGCTTCTGGCAACAGAATTCAATACTACGTCCCGCTCGACAAGATCACCCCTGACGACTTTACCTTCGATCTTCCTTCCAACAGGTTGACTTTGAGGCTCGCCGTTCCGTCCGTTGATGAGGAGATGGTCGAGGTGCAGAGTGATCCAGCCAGGATCGAAGTCCAAACTGGCATTGGCTGGGCGCGACTGGACAAGTATTCCGGTCAAGCTCTGCGAGACGAGGCAAAACGCGACTTGCGACCGGCAGTGATCGAGCAAGGAAGGGCGGCGGAGCACGTTGAAAGAGCCAAGGCCAACACGAAAGCCGCCGTGGAGAAGCTGATGGCACCGCTGCTGGCCGGCTTGAAAAGTGATGTGGTTTTTGAGATCGCATTCACCACTCCGCTTATTATCGCCCCAAGGCTTTAGCCGTTGACACGTTCGACGGTGAACCTTTTGACTGTCATGCGAACCACTCCGATTAGCGCAGCCATCTACCTGCTTCTTGGAATGGTTTTCCTCCTGACAGCCTTCAACGGGGACGGGTTCGAGGATACGCTGGTCGCGGTGAGCTGGCACTACCGGGAGGGGACGGGGACGGGATGTTCGATCATTCTCGTGCAGCGAGTTGAAGGCAAACTATTGAGCGTCCAACCGTTCCTGCCTAGCTGACCCCTCCCGGCCTGGGTTCAGCCTTCCGCTGGCGGTATAATGCTTTGATAACCACATCGGCCTGCCCTTAACCGGGCGGGACGATTCCCCCAACCCCGAAGGCACTCACCCGTCCCCTCTCCCTGACCGGAGGGGTGGACGGGTGCGGTGCTTTCATCATCAGAAAGGCACCCCCTATGGCTCTCGTCATCGAAGCCAACTACAGCAAGAAAGTCGGCCTCCCCGGCTACAGCTCGCACCAGTTCAGCGTCTCCATGCGGTCCGAGCTCACCGACCTCACCCAAGTCCCCGCCGAAGTGGCGCGCCTGTATCGTCTGCTTCAGGACGGCGTGGACACCAGCATCAAGGAAGTTGGCTGGCTGCCCGAAGGCAAACCGACCAACGGCAACGGCAACGGCAATGGCCACACGAACGGCACCACCCCCAGCCACCCGCGCAATGGTAATGGCAACGGGCAGCCCACCAACGGCAACCACGAACAATGGAACTGCACGCCCAAGCAGCAGGATCTCATCATCAAGATCGTGGACGACAACCGGCTCGACAAAGCCGACGTCGAGAAGCTGGCACAGGACCGCTTCGGCAAGGGCGTCAGGCAGCTCAACAAGCTCGAAGCCTCCGGGTTCATCGAGGAGTTGTTCGAGAAGTATCCCGGCCGGCGCAGTGGAAACGGCCAGCAATCGCAACGCTCAAGCTACGCCATCCGATGATTGCCGCCGTTGAACCCATCGCGGGTGCCAAACCCAAGACCGTCGCGGAACTTCGTCAGACCATCTCGGCGTCCCGGCTCAACACCTGGCTGTCGTGCCGGCTGAAGTTCTTCTTCCACTACGTGCTCGGCATCAAGAAGCCCAGGACGGCCGCGTTGTATGTCGGCACCAGCGTCCACGGTATCCTCAAGCTCTGGAACCGTGCCCGGTGGCGTCGGCAGACTGTCACCGTCGAGCAACTCCAACAGCAGTTCGACACGCTCTGGCAGGCCGACCAAGTCAAGGAACAGGTCCGCTGGGATGACGGCGAAGAACCCGGCGAGAAGCAAACCGCCTGGTCGCTGGTGGACTTCTACCTGAAGCAGACCCCCATCCCGCCCAACGAAATGGCGGAGGGTGTCGAGGTCAGCGTGGAAGCCGACCTGTCCAAGCATGGTCTGCCCAAGCTCATCGGCATCATCGACCTCGTGCGTGCCGGAGGTCGCATCGTGGACTTCAAGACGGTCGGCCAGACGCCGCGCGAGGAGAAGGCCATCCACACCAATGAAGTGCAGCTCACCGGCTACTCGCTCCTCTACCGGGCCACCACCGGCAAGGTCGAGAGCGGCCGCGAACTGCATCAACTGGTCAAAACCAAGACCCCCAAGCTCATCGTCACCGAGCAAGGGCCGATGACGGAGCATCAGCAGACGCGGTTGTTCCGGCAGATGGAGAGCTACGTGGCAGGACTGGACCGGGAGGACTTCGTGCCCTCACCGGGAATGCAGTGCTCGATGTGCAGTTACTTCAACGAGTGCCGCCGCCATTCGTGAACCGCTGGACAACCAGATGGTTCTTCCGTGCTTGGAGAGCGTGAAGCGGCGGCGGGCGATCCTCGCTGCTGTTCTCCTGCCTCCTCACGCCAACCCCAACAACCCAACCAGAGAGCCGGGCATCTTCATTGGTGTCCGGCTCTCGCCATTTCAAACCATGAACCCCAACACTCCCTACACCCGCCAGCAATGGAACGCGCTGAACGAGGAAGAGCAGCAAGCCGTGGATGCGGTCTGCGCTTACCTGCACGGTGGTCCGTTGCCGCGAGGAGATGCACTTACCGACTCGTCCCTGTCCACTTCGTTGCGGCTGCTTCAGCCAGCCGATGAAGCCTACATCCCCGACGAGGAGAACGAAGGCGACATCACCCAGGCCATCCAGAAGAAGTTCCACGCCATCTACCACGCCGGCATCACGCTCGCAGAAACCAGCCTGAACCGGCAGGGCAAGAAGCCCACGCAGGACTTTAACTTCCTCCTCGTCGTCGAGATGGACGTTCACGACACTACGCACGCCGTCATTGTGGATTGGGATTCACCGTGCCGTTACCTGCACGAGTGGACAGATGCGATGGACTTTCAGTTCGCTGACCTCAACGCCATCGCCGTCAAGGTTCTGGCCGTCCGCAACACGCTGGTCAACGAGGTCGTCAATCCGCAGCCCATCCTCGTCGTGTTCGAGTGCGGCATCTTCAAGGAGGCACACGACATCCCGCGCGGCTTCGAGGTTCACTGCCTCGACTACGACGTGGAGCATCTCCCGCCCGAGAAGCTGGAAATCAGCCCCATCGACGGCGAAGCCTGCACCATCACCAAGTTCACCCCATGAACCAGCTCATCGCTGCATTACTGCAACAGCTCCGGCCGGCATTGAAGAGCGTGGCCAAAGCCGAACACCTGCTCACCGAATACTGGGCGGACAAAATCGCGCTCCTCTGGAGCACGAAAGACGTTCACCGCGCCGCCAACGAATCAAAGACCGTGCTGACTGAGGAACAAGCCCGCACGATCCTCCGCAGCCTTCACGACAACTACCACGCTCAATACGGACTCGAATGGCGGGACGTGAGCGAGGCCATACAACAAAGCGGACTCGGTCGGGACATCACCAAACGGGAGCTGCACCGGTTCATCCATCGCGACGTGCTGGTGATTGACCCGCCGTTGCAACTGAAGGGCCGCTCGTGAACCCACCCCACGAGTTCAAGGTCGTCTGTGTCCGCGAGTGCGTCGCCCCATTGCATCCACTCGACACGCCCCAGCAGGCTGCTGACTACTGGCACGCCAACATCCCCGCAGCCCCGTGGTTTGATCCGTGCAAGGAAGCGCTGGTCGTGCTGGTGCTCAACATCCGCCGCCGCATTCTCGGACACAACCTTGTCGCCCTGGGCACGCTGGATTCGGTCAACGTCCACGCAAGGGAGGTGTTCAAACCGGCGATTGCGATTTCGGCCCACGCGCTGATTCTGATGCACAACCATCCATCAGGAGATTCCAGCCCAAGTGAAGCCGACATCAAGGTGACCCGCGACCTCATCCGGGCCGGGCAGTTGCTCAAAATCGAACTGCTCGACCACCTCATCATCGGCGAGAAGACCACCTCGTTACGCGAGCTTGGCTACTTCTGCTAAACCGACAACCCCAACAACCAAACCTGAGACGGGCCGGGACTAACCATCCCGGCTCGTTTCGTTTCAACCCCAGAAAGGAACCCCATGACCGCAACGATGGAAGAATGCAAATCCACGAGCCTCTACTACCGCGAAGGCTCCAGTGACAAGGAATACCACGTCCGTCTCGAAGCCAAGGGCGACGGATTCGTCGTCAACATCGCCTTTGGTCGGCGTGGCTCGACCCTGAGCACCGGCACGAAAACGTCAGCCCCAGTCTATTACGACGCGGCACTGATGATCTTCGACAAGCTGGTGCGGGAGAAGAAGGCGAAGGGCTACACGGAAGGTGAGAACGGTTCGCCCTACCAGCACACGGAGAAAAGCAGCCAAGTCTCCGGGTTGATGCCCCAACTGCTCAACGGCATCGACGAAGTCGAAGTCGCGCGCCTCACCAGCAACCCGAGCTGGGGCATGCAGGAGAAGAAGGACGGGAAACGGCTGCTCATCCGTAAGGAAGGCGACATCATTGAAGGCATCAACAAGAGGGGCCTCGTAGTTGGCGTCCCAGAAACGGTCGTCAAAACCGCCGCTGCATTGACCGGCTACTTCGTCCTCGATGGCGAATCCATCGGTGACTATCTGCACACGTTCGACCTGTTGTTCCTCAACGGCGAAGACCTGCGGCCCAAGCCCTATCGCCAGCGTTACATCGCGCTGTTGAACCTGCTCGCCGGTGGCCTGCCCAAGCACATCAAGGTCGTGTCCCTGTGGACTGACTCCATGGACAAGGCCTCGTGGCTGCACACGCTCAAGCAGCAGAAAGCCGAGGGTATCGTGTTCAAGTTGATGAACGCACCCTACACCGCTGGCCGGCCAAACTCCGGCGGCTCGCAGCTCAAGCACAAGTTCGTCGCCACGCTCAGTGCGGTGGTGTCGAAGGTGAACCGTCAGCGCAGCGTGGGCTTGAGCCTGCTCGACCAAGGTGGCTGGCAGCCGGTCGGCAGCGTCACCATTCCACCGAACCAGCAAGTTCCCAAGGTCGGTGCCGTCGTCGAGGTGCGCTACCTCAATGCCGTGCCGGATGGCTCGCTGTATCAGCCCGTGTATCTGGGCGTGCGCAGTGATGTCGAACCGCACGAGTGCGTCGTCTCGCAGTTGAAGTTCAAGTCGACCGAGGAGGACGACCAGTGAGCGCCCAAATCAAGACGCCCATGCTCAATCGTTCCAAGGTGAAGCAGTTCACCATGACGATGGCTGAGAAACGGGCGCACAAGTTCACCCGCGTCGGAGGCGAGTTCTACGTGCGTTGCGAAGTGAACCTGAAAGCGTTCATCCGCGACCAGGTCCACCGCCATCCGTCCCTCGGCAAAACTATCCAATGAACGCGAAACTCGTGCTGGAGCGGTATAGAGCTTTGCTCGCCTTCATCGACCAGCGTGCGGGTGACGAAAACGAAAATGCCTTCGGCTCGCTGTTGCGCATCGTTGAGCAAGCCGACCGCGACGAGAAGTGGCTGAGACGGCAGGCTCGCAAAACCAAAGGAACGCGCTGAGGAAGCGTTCCAGCAATCCCCGGAGTGTCGCCAATTGGAGACATTCCATTCCCCACAAACCCCACAACCGCCGGCCGGTCCTGTTCTCCTCTGACAGGGCTGGCCGGCATTCACACTGCAAAACAACCATGAATCCCGTCATCGAACTCCCCGCCGCCGAACTCAAAATCGCCCTTACCGGCCTGGGCAAAATCATCAGCAAACGCACCACGCTCCCGGTGCTCGAACACCTCCGCGTCACCCGCACGGGCAACGGTGTTGTCACCCTCGAAGCCACCGACCTCGAATCCACCGCCCGCTATCAGGTGGAGCAGCCGAGCGAAGGTGCTCCGTGTGACTTCCTCGTGCCGTTCCATCCGCTCAACCAGTTGGTGAAGGGCGGCAAGGAACCGGTGCTCATCGGCCTCGAACCCAAGAGCAAGGTCCGGCTCAAAACCTACGTCGGCAACAGCCCGATGGAACAGGTGCTCGACTCCCTGCCGCTGGACGAGTTTCCGCCCACGCCGGCGACCACCAGCAAGCCCATCAGCCTCGACGCCACGTTCCGGGACAGCTTCCGCGAGGCGCTGGACTGTTGCAGTGGTGATGCCTCGCGCCACGTCATCCACCATGTCTGCCTCGACACCCGGCACAAGGACGGCCACTACCTCGCCGCCACCGATGGCCGGCATCTCTACGCGGCCAACTCGTTCAGCTTCGACCTCAAGGAGCCGGTGCTCATTCCCGACCGTCCGTTCCTGCGCTGGAACAAGTTC
>JBEBFV010000287.1:0-8201 GCA_040081795.1 Limisphaerales bacterium
CGAGGAGGAGGGCGGGCACGCGTCTTTCGACGGCGGACGCAAAACGGCGCTTCAGGATTTGGCCGGAGGGCGACAAGTTTGTTGCCTTTCGTCGGCGAGCATAGGAGGCGACGTGACGATTGCAACGCAGCAAGGCGGAATCTTCAGCGCAAAGTTTTCTCAGCGAGCCGGGGTTTTCACTTCGCTCCAAGGCAGCGGATGAAAGCGAAACTTCGCCGGGTTCCGTGCGTCGGCGTCCAGCTCCGCCGTGAGCCAGCCGCCGTCCTTGAGCAGTTGGATGCCGGTGAGCGACGGGCAGAGCCGCACGTTGAATGGACGCCAGTGCTTTGCCTCGTTCAGCCCGGTGCTCATGCGTCGAACGCTGACGCCGAGGAAGGGGATCGTCGGCATCCCGGAGAGCACGCGCCCCGTCCGCAGGATGAGCGGGGAATGGAGGTGGCCGATGACGGTGGCTTCGATCTGCGCGAGGCGGTCGCGGACCTCGGCCACGCGTCTTAGGAACGGCAGGGCGGTGGGATCATGGCAAAAGAGCAGCACGCGCTGCTGCGGGCTGAGGCGCGCGAAGGCGGTGCGGACTTCCTCGAGATGCGCGGTGCGGAGCGACTCCCATTCCGCGCGCTCGACTGCCAGCATCTCGCGTTCGTAGATGGGCAGCGCGAGCAACGTGGAAGTCACGCCCATGAACACGTAGCTGCCCCACTCGTGCCGCCAGAACGGGCGAAGCCCAAGCTCTCCAACTGTGCGCGGCCAGCTCGCCAGCCGGAGCCCGCCGTGCCCGCCCACCAGGCTCATCTTGCCCAGCTCGTGGTCGCCGATGGTGGCGTGAAGTCGTTCGCCGAAGCGGGCGCGGAGCTTCGCCAGGCATTCCGTTGCACTGGCGAAGGCCGCATCATCGCTCACGCCAGCGAACCGCGAGTCCGCGCTGAAGTCGCCGTTGGCGATGACGAAGTCCGGCGAGCCACCGCGGTGGAGAAACGCGTCGAGAAATTTTCCATTGCCCAGCGGGTCGCGCAGCCAGACGTGACCGCGATAGGCCCGCATCAGCAGTCGCAACGGCCAGTTCGGCGCGCAGGCAATCTCGTAGCCCTGCCGCTCACGCTCGGCCTCCCCGGCGTGATGAATGTCGCTGACGACGAGCACGGTGGTCGCGGCGGACATGCGCAGGACGGTGACGGTAAAAAGCCGGATGAAGAAGCCAAAAGCCCGCCGGACTCCAGGTCACGGCGGGCTTTGAAAGGTGCGGGACGCTCAACTCACTGGGAAATGGAAACGTCCAACGGGTTGTTGATTACCGTGCCGACAGCTCCGGAGTCCATTTGGCCTTGCTGAATCCTCTCCAAGATCACTCCAATAACACTCGTGACCTGCGCTTCAACGCTGGTCGCTGCTCCAACCAACGCCTGAGTTGGCGTCGTGCCCGCTGGTGGAGGCGAATAAGCCTTGGCCCCATCGGCAGCGGAAATGGTAATCGTCACGCCGCGGTCAATAAACGTCACCGTGCCGGTGGTGACGACGATGCGGGTGATGCGCCCGTTGGCATCGGTCTTCACGGAGTAAACCGTGCCGCGGATGCCGGCGACGCCGCTGGCGGATTTGATTTCGTATTTTGAGGCCCGGGTGAGCTTGTTGACGACGTTGCCGGTGATGGCGCCTTTGCCGAGGCTCAACTGCGTGGTGACCGTGCGCTCGGCGATGTTGCCGATGTCCAAGTTGTCAATCTTCAGCGTCGTGTCCGGGTCCACGCGGAGGTAGTCGCCGTTCAGACCGAGATACAGGTCCACGGTGGAGCCCGCCCCGGTGATGACGGTGTCGCCGGTGCCCAGCACCATCCCTTCGGACAGTGTGGAGGGAGCACTGCCGGCCTTGGTGAAGCTGGCCTTGCCGACGACCTTTTTCACTTCGGCACGGCCTGGAATGGCGGACGCCAGTGCGGCACCACAGAACAGGGCCAGGACGGTGCAGAGGAGTTGAGGAGTGGATTTCATAGGATTGTCAGTTGGCAGTTCGGGGAACACATACCACTTCACCGGAGGAATTGAAGCCCAAAATTTGTCCTGACGGGGCCAGCCAGTTCAGGACTGCCGGCTTCGGGCGACGCCCCCCGGGGACGCAAGTTGACGCTTCGCCGCCGTTGGTCTTTGATTGGCCCATGCAAATGTCCAGCCTCAAGGTGTTCTGCGACCTCAGCGAGACGGAGAGCTTCACCAAGGCCGCGCAGATCAACGGCGTCACCCAGTCCGCCGTCAGCCAGCAGATCAGCGCGCTGGAGCGGCAGTTCAAGTCCATGCTCATCGAGCGGAGCAAGAAGAAGTTCCGCCTCACGCGAGAGGGCGAGATCCTCTACGACTACAGCAAGCGCATCTGCCAGACTTACGACGAGCTGCATAACAAGCTGGCGGACGTGCGCGACATCGTCTCGGGCACGATCCGCGTGGCGACGATCTACAGCATCGGGCTGCACGAACTGCCGCCCTACATGAAAAAGTTTCTCAAGGCCTATCCCACGGTGAAGATTCACGTCGAGTATCGCCGCGCAAACCAGGTTTATGACGACGTGCTGGGCAACGCGGTGGACCTCGGCCTCGTGGCCTATCCCGCGAAGGACCCGCGCCTGGAAGTCGTGCCGTTGCGCAAGGACCGCATGGTGATGGTCTGCCACCCGCAGCACCCGTTCGCCAAGCTCAAGGTGATCCCCATCGCCGCGCTGGCCGGGCAGAAGTTCATCAGCTTCGAGCCGGACATCCCCACGCGCAAAGCCATCGACCGCATCTTCAAGGAGCACGCCATCTCCGTTCAGACCGTCATGGAGTTTGACAACGTCGAGACGGTGAAGCGCGCGGTGGAGATTGACGCCGGCGTGTCCATCCTGCCGCAGGCGACCATCGCACAGGAAGTCTCCAAGGCGACGCTGGTGCAGGTGCCCTTCGAGGGCGAGGAGTTTCATCGTCCGCTGGCGGCGCTCATCAAGAAGAACAAGGTGCTCTCCCCCGCCATGAAGCAGTTCCTCGCCATCGTGAAGGAGGCGTAGGCCCGCTGTTGGGTGTCCACGTTCAGCGTGTTCGTGAACCGCGCTCACGCTGAACGGGAACGATTCGATTGCCCTTGGAGCGCTCCCCCTCAACGCTGAGACGCAGAGGACGCAGAGTTCCGCAGAGAACCGGCCGGCGAAGGCCACGAGAAGCTGAACGCTGCCTGCTTTGCCCACCTCTGCGTTCCTCCGCGTTCCTTGCGTCTCTGCGTTGGAGAGGGAACGCACCTTCAACTGCATCGTTCGGGCTGAAGCGTGGACGCCTTCAGCATGTCACTCCTCGCCAGACCACCCGCGCCGGAACTGGTTGTAAGTGCGCCGAGCCGCCCGGTCGCGCCGCTTGCGGGCGAGATTGCTCCGCCGCGTGGACTCCTCCAGCTTCTGCAAGTCCCCGCGCAGCTTGAGGAAGTTCTTGTAGCGGTCATCGGTCAACTCGCCCGCCTGCACGGCCCCGATCACCGCGCATTGCTTCTCCACCGTGTGACCGCAGCCGCTGAAATGGCAGCGCAGCGCGATCGCCTCGATCTCGGGGAAGGTGTCCTGCAAGCCCGTGTCCGCCAGCCAGAGGTGAAACTCCCGCGTCCCCGGTGTGTCCATGACCACCCCGCCACGCGGGAGGACGAGCAACTCGCGGCGCGTCGTGCTGTGCCGGCCTTTTGCATCCGTCTCGCGCACGGGCAGCGTGGATTGCATCTCCTCGCCAAAGAGCCGGTTGATGAGCGTGGACTTGCCGACGCCTGACGACCCGATGAAGGCCACGGTCACGCCGGTGTGAATCCACTGCCACAGCGCCTTCACCCCCGCGCCTGACTTTGCGCAGACCGCCAGGACCGGGGTCGTGCCCACGGCAGCCTGCACCTCCATGACGCGCTGCGCCGTGTGCGGGCAGAGGTCCGTTTTGTTCAGGAGAATCACCGGCTTGGCCCCGCCCTCGTGGACCATCACGAGAAAGCGTTCGAGCCGGCGCAGGTTAAAATTGTCGTCCAAACCCTGCACGATGAAGACCACGTCGAGGTTCGTGCCGAGCACCTGTTCATCCGCCTTGCGCCCGGCCACCTTGCGGGAAATCTGCGTCGCGCGCGGGAGCACGGCGTGGATGGTGGCCTTCTCCTTCTCCTCGGCGTGCAACGCAACGGCCACCCAGTCACCGGCCTTCGGCAGCTCCGTCGGTGCGGAATCGTGCAACAGCTTCCCGGTGATCTGCGCGACCAGCTCCGAGCCCACCGTGAAGACATTGTAGAAATGCCGGTCCTCCGTCGCCACGCGCGCGGGCACGAGGCCGGCGGCGCGATGGGGGGCAAAGGCGGCTTCGAGGCGGGCGTTCCAGCCAAGCTGCGTGAGCGGCGAGTCGAGGTAGCTGGCTGGGAGCTGCGCGGCCACGACGCTCAATCCCGGAAATTCGTGAAGCTCAACGCCACCGGGAAATCCTTCGCCTGCACCGCTGCGATGACCGCCTGCAAATCGTCCCGGCTCTTGCTGGTCACACGCACCTCGTCGCCGTTGATCGAACTCGACACCTTGAACTTCCCGTCCCGAATGAAGGTGGTGATCTGCTTGGCGATGGCGACCTCGATGCCCTCCTTGATCTTCACGCTCTGCCGCGCATGGCCCAGCGGCGAGAGGTCTGGCTTGCCCTCGTCCACGCTCTTCATGCTGATGCCGCGCTTGGCCAGCTTGCCCAGCACGATCTCCACGAGCGTCTTCATCTTGTAGGCGTCCGGCGCGACGAGCTTGATCTCGAGCTTCTCCTGCGTGATCTCGGCCTTGATGCCTTTGAAATCGAAGCGCGTGGCCAGCTCCTTCTTGGCCTGGCTCACGGCGTTTTCCACTTCCATCGAGTTGACTTTGGATACGATGTCGAATGACGGCATGGCGGCACTCTAGCGGGAACGGCGCGGGAGAAAAGGGGGAATCAGCGCGGTGCCGTGTCCCGCACCGCGATGTAGGACTTGGTGAACAGCAAGAGGAAGTTCTCCCGCTCGATGCGGCAGTCAGGAAAGAGCGCCTGCATCTCGCCGAACGTCAGCAGCCGCACCTCGGCAAGGAAGGCGTCCACCTGCGCGGGCGTTGGCTTGGTGACCCAGCCCCAGACCGTGACCCAGCGGAGCAGGGGACGCTGCCAGCCTTTCGGGAGATAATGGATGAAGGGCGCGAGCAGGTGTGGCTCGATGAAGAACCAGCGCGCCGGTGTTTGCACCCATAGCCTTCCGCCCACGCGCCGGATCTCCGCCGCGAACCTCTGCTGGTTCTCCCACGTGCCGACATGCTCGATGACGGAGTTCGAGTAGCTAATGTCGAAACTGCGATCCGCGAAGTTCAGCGCACAGCCATCCCCACGGAGCATCCTGCGACGGGCGGAGGCTGGCTGATCCGTGGGACAATCCAGATTCACCATCGTGATGTGGGCCGGACAGGCGTCCTCCGGCCAGCACCATGGGAAGCCTCCGACATCCAGAATCGTCGTCGCAGCCGTGGGGTTCAGCACCGTTTGAAAGCGCGCCAGCCGGCGACGACGAAACCAGGGCGAGATGCGTCCGTAGATCGCGTGGATGTTCATTTGGCGCGCGCGGAGGCTAGCGCGCCGGGGCCGTGCCGAGCAACTGCGCCTTCGTGGGCCGGGGCCGCTGGCGGTTCGGGAGCGGCTCGCCGGTCTCGCGGTCGAACTCGTCCTTGGCGCGGAGGCCGGTGGCCGGGTCGTTGGTCTCCTGCTGCCACTTCGCCAATGCGACGCGGAGTCCCGCGAGCGTGGTGGCGTGCCTTGGGTCAGCGGCAAGGTTGCGCAATTCGTGAGGATCAGCCGTCACGTCGTAGAGTTCCTCGGCGGGCTTGGGCTTCTGGAAAGGCATGAGCTGCGCGGGCGTGAGCTTGCCCATTTCACGAAGCCGCCGCATCTCGACGAAGGTCAGGCTGCGCACGGCATCAGCCGGCGGCGTGTTCGGCAGGTTCGTGTCGAAGTTGCGGATGTATTTGAAGCGCTCGCTCCGCACCGCGCGCTTGTGGGCGTCGTAGTCATGCCAGTTGTGCTCGGCGAAGATGTGGTCGCGCGTCCGGGTGGTGGGATTGGTCAGCAAGGACGCGAAGCTGTTGCCCTGAAAGGTCGGCGAGGCCGGGATGCCCGCGAGCTCCAAGAATGTCGGCCCGAAATCCACCGTGCTGACTAGGCTGCCGCACACGCTGCCGGGCTTCACCTTCGCCGGCCAGCGCACCAAGAGCGGCGTGCGGATGCCGCTGTCGTAGAGCGTCGTCTTGCAGCGCGGGAAGGCACGCCCGTTGTCGCTGATGAAGAGGATGATGGTGTTCTCCGCCGCGCCCTGCTTTTCCAGCTCCGCAAGCACCCGGCCGATGAAGCCGTCCAGCCGTGTGATTTCGTCGTAGTAAAGCGCGAGGTCGCGACGCGTGTCCGGCGCGTCGGGCAGGTAGGGCGGCACGACCACGTCGGCGGGCCGGTGCGGATTGGGAATGCTGTTCGTTTGGTAGTCCCGGTGCGGGTCCAGCGCGGCGAGCCAGAGGAAGAACGGTTTGTCCTTCGGGCGCGCTTGTAGCGTGGACACCCACTGGCCGCAGCCGCTCTCGTCCTTTTCGGCGACCATCTTCTTCGCCTTGCCATCCGCGCCCACCTGCAACTGGAACCCGCCCGTGCCCGCCTCCTGCACGACATCGAAGCGGTCCTTCACCTCGTTGCCGAGATGCCACTTGCCGGCGGCGGCGGTCCAGTAACCGGCGGCCTTGAGTTTTTCCGCGAAGGTCACCTGCGCCTTGGGCAGCGGCCAGTGAAGCTGCTCGGCGTCCGTGCTGTGCGGGTAACGGCCCGTGAGCAGGCTCGACCGGCTGGGGCTGCACGAGCTGGCCGTGACGAACGCGCGGTCGAAGCGCATCCCCTCGCGCGCGAGCCGGTCGAGATTCGGCGTGCGGACGGCCTTGTTCCCGTAAGCCCCACAATCCTCCCACGCCATGTCATCGGCGATGAAGAGGATGAAGTTCGGGCGCGCAGGCGCGGCGGCGGGGACGGCGAAGAGGCAGAGGAACAGGGCAGCGAAAGGGCGCAGAAGACGCATAGACGCGGGCGAGGTTAGCAGAGCGAGCACAGGACACAATCCGTCAGCCTCGCGTGGAATCTTGTGGCTGGCAGCGGCGGCATCTTGCTGCCGTCCGACAACTCTTCCCTGGCCTCCGGGCGGTAAATATCTTCTGTTGGCCGCTTAAGGGAGGGCTGAAATAGTTCCGGACGCCCAAGACTGGTTCCCGGACGCTTCTTAACAGCTAGTCAATCAACCCATCTGCTCACGAAATACCAATGGGGCTTAACATCGCGGGTTGTAAAAAACTGCCGACCGCTAATGTCAATCTGCTGTTGCTTTCCACCAGCACCCCAATCAATCGTGTAGTAATCCGAGGGCTTCAAGGGATCGCTGCAATGCAGAAAGCCCTCTACATCTACGCCTCTTCCATACCGCGTCGGGAAAAGGACGAACAATCTGCCATCTGGCCGTTTCTCCAAGAAGATTTCGTCCTTCGGTGTGAGTCCGGAGAAACGGCTAGGAAGCCGTAGAGTGCCATTGGTGGAAACAGGAATTAGGCCGGCCCGAATATCTCTGACAATAGGCTCATAGCTTGTCTGGTTTGGTCCGCAGCCGGCGGCCAAGAGTGTCAGACTCAGTAATGTGGCAAATCTAAACACCAGTGCAGATTCTGCGTTTGCTATTCTTGACCCGTAGTTGTCGCCTCCGGCTCCACCCACTTGCCGTGCTCGCGGATGAGATCCACAAGGCGGTCCACAGCGTCGGCTTCGGGGATGTTGAACTTGATGGGGGTCTTGCCGACGTAGAGGTTGATCTTGCCGGGCGCGCCGCCCACGTAGCCGAAGTCGGCGTCCGCCATCTCGCCGGGGCCGTTCACGATGCAGCCCATGATGGCAATCTTCACGCCCTTGAGGTGCTCGGTGCGCGTCTTGATGCGCGCGGTGACGGTCTGGAGGTTGAAGAGCGTGCGGCCACAGCTCGGGCAGGCCACGTAGTCGGTCTTGAAGCTGCGGCAGCCGGCGGCTTGGAGGATGTTGTAGGCGAGCCGCAGGCTCATGCCCGCACCGCTTTCACCGCGCACGAGGATGGCGTCGCCAATGCCGTCGGCCAGAAGCGAGCCGATGTTCACGGCGGCGCGGAGGAGGGCGATCTTG
>JBEBFV010000288.1:0-8200 GCA_040081795.1 Limisphaerales bacterium
CCGTATGACCCGGATGGCAGCGTGGACCGCGCCCGCCTCGGCTATCACGCGTGGGCGCTCGACCCGCCGCGCCTCGTCCCCGGCGTCTCGGACTTTTGCGACGACGCCAACCGCGCCCCGCAGCATCGCGGCGGCGTGGACGCGCGCCACGACGGCTACGCGAACACCGTGTTCCTCGACGGCCATGTCGAGAAGCTCAAGCCTGCCCAGCTCGGCTACGTGGTGAACCCCGACGGCAGCTTCGGCATCTCCGCGCCCGCCTCGAACGCGCTCTTCTCCGGCAGCGGTCAGGACGTTGACCCGCCGCCCATCCTCTGACGCACCTCGCGTTCACAGTCAAATCCGAGAACTGCGGAGGATATCCTCTGACGCATCGCGGCGGTGGCTATGGTTGTGGGCGGCAGGTGCATTGGCCGCCGGTGCTGGGCGTGCTGGCGTCGTGGGTGGTGACGCTGCCCTGCGCGGCGCTGCTGGCGGCGGGGGCGTGTTGGCGCGCGGGGCTAATCGCGGCTCGTTAGTGGCTCAATGTGATTTTCTTTCGTAACGCGTTTGTAACTTGCCCGACCTTTGTTCGCCACATGGCCGGCGCAGATTGGCCGCGTCAAAACCGACACCGATTCATCACTAACAACATGAAGCACACGACCAAGACAGCCCTGGCAGCGACGACCGCCGCGCTTGCCGCGTTCATCTGCCAGCCCTCCGCCCAAGCCCAAACCGCCGACAGCTTGATAGACAAGCTCATCGAGAAGGGCATCCTGACCACCAAGGAAGGCCAGACCCTCCGCGACGAGGCGGACAAGGATTTCACCCGCGCCTACCAGTCCAAGAGCGGCTTGCCCGACTGGGTCACGGCGCTGCGGGTCAGTGGCGATGTGCGCCTGCGCTACGATGGCATTTACCAGGACCCGCCCTCCGGGGTCGCGCCGACGTTCACGGATCGTAACCGCCTCCGCCACCGGACGCGTTTTGGCCTGACGGCGACGTTGCAGGACGATTTCGAGGTGGGCATGCGCCTGACCTCGGGAGAGAACAAGGCCGCCGCTGGTGCGACCCCGGCGGGCGACCCGATCTCGGGCAACGACAGCTTCACCGGCAATGGATCCAAGAAGCTGCTGTGGATTGATCTGGCCTACGTGAAGTGGAACGCCCTCAACAGCCCGGACTGGTCCATGACCTGGATCGGCGGCAAGATGGAGAACCCGTTTCAAGTGTCGGAGGTCATGTTTGATTCCGACTACACGCCCGAAGGCTTCGGCTTGCAGCTCGGTTACAACATGGCCGAGGGCCAGGCGTTGAAGTTCAACGGCGGATTGTTCTCCATCGCGGAGTTGGGCGGCGGGGCCGCGACCGGGAGCAAGGACTCGTATCTCTACGGCGCGCAGTTCCGCTGGGAGTCCGCGTGGACTCCCAAGTGGGCGTCGTCGGTCGGCGTCGGAGTTTTCGGCTTGAGCGACAAGCAGAACCTGACCGTGGCGGCTGGCGTTCCGAATGTCAGCCAAGGGAACAGCCGCACGGCGGCCGGTGTGCTGACGTCGTCCTTCAGCCCCATCGTGACGGATGCGTCCCTGACCTACACGATGGAGAGCTTCCCGTTTTATCCGGGCGCGTTCCCCATCAAGCTCATGGGTGAATACATCAACAACCCTGCGGGTGGCACCATTGATCCCGCGAACAACTCGGGCGGCGGCAAGAAGCGCAACGAGGCCTACTCCATCGGCATGACGCTGGGCAAGTCTGGCAAGAAGGGCACCTGGGACCTGACCTACAAGTGGAAGAACCTCGAAGCCAACTACTGGTATGAGGAGGTCGTGGATAGCGACCACGGCGCGTGGTATACGGCTGCCCCGACGGGCGGCGCGGCTGGCTACCAAGCCGGCACGAACCTGCGCGGTCACTACATGCGCGCGGCGTATTCGCCCTACGACTCGCTCACCTTGTCGGTCAACTACTACCTGTTCGGCCAGATTGACAAGCCGGCTGGTGCGGCGTTCGGCCAGGCAGGTCGCATCCAGGTTGACGCGGCTTGGAAGTTCTAATTTGCAGTGTTGTTCCTCGCGGGGTCGGCGGCGTGCATTCCGCCGGTCCCGCCCAAATCTCAAACTCCGTAACCCAATATGAAATCCATGAAATCCCTTGCAGTCCTCGCGGCGGCCCTCGTGCTCGCTGCTCCAGCCCAAGCCGGCAACGTCACCGTCAAAGGCTCCGACACGCTCGTCGTCCTCGCCCAGAAGTGGGCCGAGACTTACATGAGCAAGAACGCCGACACGAAGATCCAAGTCACCGGCGGCGGCACCGGCACCGGCTTCGCCGCGTTGCAGAACAAGTCCACGGACCTGTGCAACGCCTCGCGCAAGATCAAGCCCGCCGAGCAGGCCACCTGCATCAAGGCCTTCGGCAAGCGCCCCACGGAATACAAGGTCTGCCTCGACGGTCTGTCCGTTTACGTCAGCGCCGACAATCCGGTGAAGGAACTCTCCGTGCCGCAGATTGCCGACATCTTCAACGGCAAGACAAAAAACTGGAAGCAGGTCGGCGGTCCCGACGCACCGATCACGGTTTACAGCCGTGAGAACAGCTCGGGCACCTACGAGTTCTTCAAGGAGCACGTGCTTCAGGGCAAGGACTTCGCCTCCAGCGCGCAGACCATGCCCGGCACGGCGGCGGTGCTTCAGGCCGTGGCGAAGGACAAGAACGGCATCGGCTACGGCGGCGCGGCCTACGGCGCGGGTGCCAAGCACCTCAAGGTGAAGAAGGATGACGCCTCGCCGGCCATCGAGCCGACCGAGGAGAACGTCGTGAAGGGCACCTATCCCATCTGGCGCTACCTCTACGTCTATGTGAACCCCGCGCTCGACAAGGGCGACATTCAGAAATACCTCACGTGGATTCGCGGCGACGAGGGGCAGAAGGTCGTGAAGGACGTGGGTTACTTCCCGCTGCCCAAGAACCTGCGGGAGTGAGTAAAATCTTTCCCGGCCTTCAACTCCGACGGGCTTGTCACAAGATCGTAACGTGCCAAGCCCGTCGGCCCTTTCTAGGATGCCAGCGTGACGAACGCCCCGCATAACGCCAAGCGCACCGTCGGCTGGATGGGCATCCACCGCGGGCACAAGGCCCGGCCCGCCGAGTGGCTGGCCGAGAAGCTCATCTTCCTGGTCTCGCTCACGGCGATCCTGATGGTGTTCCTCATCTTCGTGTTCGTCGCCCGCGAGGCGCTGCCGCTCGCGCTCGGCCAGATGAACAGCGCCGCCGCCCGCCCGGCGATTTCAACGGAGGAGTTCGACAAGCTCAAGCCGGTGGAGCAGCAGCTCTACCTGGAGCTGACGCCCGCTGAGTTCAAGCGGATGGACAAGGAAGCGCTGCTGGCGCTCGTGGAAGTGCGCCAGGAAGAGGCCAAGGAAGCGCCCAAGGACAAGGACGCCAAGGTCAACACCACGGAATGGCGTTATCTCTTCGGCGCGCACGAGTGGTCCGACAGCCGACCGGAGGATCGCCACGTCTGGCAGCCCATCGGACGCATCCACAAATACAATCTCTGGCCGCTCATCATCGGCAGCCTGAAGACCACCATCGTCGCGCTGCTCTTCAGCGTGCCGCTGGCGCTGGCGGCGGCCATCTACGTCTCGCAGCTCTCGTCACCGACGCTGAAGGAGTGGCTGAAGCCGGCGATTGAACTGCTTTCCGGCGTGCCATCCGTCGTGCTCGGCTTCTTCGGGCTGATTGTGATGGCGACGTTTCTTCAGGGTGTCTTCGGCTACCAGTCGCGGCTGAATGCGTTCGTGGCAGGCATCGCCCTCGGGCTGGCGGTGATTCCCGTCGTGTTCTCCATCGCCGAGGACGCGCTGACGAGCGTGCCGCGCAGCTACACTCAGGCGGCGCTCGCGCTGGGCGCATCGAAGTGGCAGGCCGCGTGGCAAATCGTCCTGCCCGCCGCCGCGCCCGGAGTGTTCGCCGCCGTGGTGCTGGGCTTTGGCCGCGCCATCGGCGAGACGATGGTGGTCCTCATGGCGAGCGGCAACGCGAGCATCATGTCACTCAGTCTCTTCGACTCGACACGCTCCATCACCGCGACCATCGCGGCGGAACTGGCCGAGGCCGTCTTCGGCGGACACCACTACCGGATGCTCTTCCTCATCGGCGCGATGCTCTTCATCGTGACCTTCCTCACGAACCTCGCGGGGGACCTCATCATGCACCGGCTCAAGGGCCGGCTGGAGGGGAGGGCGAAATGACCACCGCCTCCGCCAAACCGGCCCGCCTCGACTTCCGCTCGCGCGGCTTCGACTTCGCGTCCTTCGCCTTCACCGGCGTCACCGGGCTGGCGACGCTCTTCATCCTCGCCATCCTCGCCATCATCCTCGCGAACGTCGCGTGGCATGGCTGGAGCACGTTCTCGTGGCGCTTCCTCACGGGCAGCGCGGATCAGGACATGTTTGATGTGAACAAGGCCGGCGTGCTGCCAATGATCATCGGCACCGCGCTGCGCGTGCTAATGATGACGCTCTTCGTCGTGCCCATCGGCGTCACAACTGCAGTCTATCTCACCGAATACGCACACTCGACTGCGCTCACGACCCGCGTCATCCGCGGCGCGGTGAACAACCTCGCTGGTGTGCCGAGCATTGTCTTTGGCCTGTTCGGGCTGGGCTTCTTCATCAGCTTCCTCGGCGGTGCGATGGACGCCGGCGCGGCGGAACCGCATTGGGGCAAGCCCGCCATCCTCTGGGCTTCGCTCACGCTCGCCGTGATGACGCTGCCGCTCGTCATCGTGGCCACGGAGGAATCCCTGCGCGCCATCACGCCCGGCTTGCGCGAGGCCAGCCTCGCCCTGGGCGCGACGAAGCTGGAAACCATTCTGAAGATAGTCCTGCCCGAGGCGCTGCCGGGCATCCTCACAGGCGGCATCCTCGCCGTGGGTCGCGCGGGTGGCGAAGTCGCGCCCATCCTCTTCACCGGCGCGGCCTACTACATGAGGGATTTGCCCAAGGCGGCAACCGACCAGTTCATGGACCTCGGCTACCACGTGTTCATCCTGAGCACGCAGTCGCCCGACATCGAGAAGACGCGACCCATCCTCTTCGCCACCGTGCTGGCGCTGCTGCTGCTGACGCTTTCCCTGAATTTGGTTGCCGTCATCGTGCGCGCACGGGTGCGCAAGAAGATGCGCGCCGGACATTGAATTATGGCTGCCTTCTCCCCATCGCAAGTGACTCTCAACGCCAGCAAGCCCGCCGAGGGCGCAGGCGCGCCGCTCATCCAGACCGACGGCGTCAACCTCCACTACGGCACTTCCCAAGCGCTGAAGAGCATCTCCGTGACCCTCGGCGAGCGGCACGTCACGGCCTTCATCGGGCCGTCCGGCTGCGGCAAGTCCACGTTCCTCCGCTGCTTCAACCGGATGAACGACCTCATTGACTCGGTCCGCATCACCGGCTCCATCAAGATCGGCGGGCAGGACATCTACAGCCCGGACGTGGACGTGATCGAGCTGCGCAAACGCATCGGGATGGTCTTCCAGCGGTCGAACCCGTTCCCCAAGTCCATCTACGACAACATCACCTACGGCCTCAAGCTGCACGGGACGAAGGCGAAGTCCGACCTTGATGCCGCCGTGGAGCAGAGCCTGCGCAGCGCGGCGCTCTGGGACGAGGTGAAGGACCGTCTCAACACCAGCGCGCTCGGCCTTTCCGGCGGCCAGCAGCAGCGCCTCTGCATCGCCCGCGCCATCGCCATCAAGCCGGAGATTCTTCTCATGGACGAGCCGGCCAGCGCGCTGGACCCGATTGCCACGGCGAAGATCGAGGAGCTGATTCTCGAATTGAAGCGCGAGTTCACCATCGTCATCGTCACTCACAACATGCAGCAGGCCGCGCGCATCTCCGACCACACCGCGTTCTTCTACCTCGGCGAGCTTATCGAGTTCGACACCACCGCGAAAATTTTCACCAACCCGTCGAAGAAGCAGACGGAGGATTATGTGACTGGACGATTCGGATGATGCGAAGCCAAGAATTCAGTAATCAGTTTTCAGTGTTCAGTGGGCCAGCTTCCCCTGAACACGCATTCTGGCGACTGAATACTGAACACTGAAAACTGCTTACTGCCCATGCTCCCCCACGACCACGAATTCGCCGCCCTCAAGGAAAAGCTCCTCACCATGTCGAGCCTCGCCGCCAGCTCGGTGCAGAACGCCGTCAAGGCGCTCGTCGAGCGCAACGACGACCTCGCCCGCCAGGTCGAGGCCGACGACGACAAGCTCGACCAGTTGGAGATCGAACTCGACGAGCTGTGCATCGTCCTCCTGTCGCGCGGCCCCATCGCCAGCGACCTGCGGAGCATCACCGTGGCGATGAAGATCACGCACGATCTCGAACGCGTGGGTGACGAGGCCACGACCATCGCGCGCCGCGCCGTGGACTTGAACACGGAGCCACAACTCAAGCCCTATGTGGACATCCCGCGCATGGCGACGATGACACTGGAGATGCTGAACGATGCGCTCGAAGCCTTCGTGAGCCGCGACACCGCCCGCGCCCGCGCCGTGCTGCCGCGCGACAAGGACGTGGACGCGCTGCACAAGCAGCTTCAACGCGAGCTGGTGACTTACATGATGGAGCAGCCCGCCACCATCACCCGCTGCCTGAACCTCATGCAGATTTCCAAGCGCATCGAGCGCATCGCCGACCACGCGACCAACATCGCCGAGGAAGTGGTCTATCTCTACGAGGGCCGCGACATCCGCCACACCGGCAAGAACGCGAAGGCGTAACCAGAATGAACGCGGCCTTCAGACCGCGGCAACACTGAACACCACGAACGGGCGAAGAAGTTGCCCGATCGGACGGCTTGTTCTTGGCAGGGACAATCCATGCACCCGGCGAAAAGGACATCGCTGCGGCCCGAAGGCCGCGCTCCCACTGCGGCTCACACAAACTCGTGCTCCCGTTCGCGCACCGTCAGCACGGGGCAGGGGGCCAGCCGCACCACGCGTTCTGCCGTGCTGCCGAGGAAGAGGTGTTTCAACCCCGTGTGTCCGTGAGTGGCGATGACGATGAGGTCCACGTCGAAGTCCTTCGCCACCGTGCCAATTTCCGAGTAGGGGTGGCCGAGGCGCGTGACTGTCTCCGTGGCAAGGCCCGCCGGGACTTGCTTCTTCACGAAGGCTGCGAGTGAGGCGCGGGCGAGCTTGAGCCGCTCGCGGTTTGCCTCCTCCATCTCCGGCGGGATGATCACGCTCTCCGGATAGCGGACCGGCTCGACCACATGGACGAGCACGAGCGTCGCGGCGAACTGCTCGGCGAAGCGCGCGGCATACTTCAGTGCCTTGAGGGAGAAGTCCGAGAAGTCCACCGGCACCAGGATTTTCTTGAGGCGCAGGAAGGACGGCACGAGGTCAATGACTGGCGCTGCGGTGTTGTCGGGCGTGAGACGTGCAGTGCGTGATGTCTTTTTGGCGGGTTTCGTTTTCATAAGCGTGAATTGGTTTTCTGCTGCCAAGGGAGAGTCAGCCAGCGGCCTGTTGCGGACTTCACGGGAATTGTCTGAAGCGCGCCGTTCCTTGCGCGCGCGCGGCTCAACCCAGCCAGTGCTTCAGCCGGCTCGACGCCGCTGTGCGCCACCAGACGGCGGTTGTGCTGCGCTGGTAGGAGCCGGGCGGGACTTCGCCGGCGGTGAGCAGCGCGGAGAGCTGCTTGATCGCATGGGGAAAGCAACGGACCAGCAGCCGCCGGCGCAACCATGTGGCCTCCAGCCTCGCGGCCTCGTAGCGCGCGATAGAGCGCGCCCATTGGGGATCGATCCCCTGTGTGGAAGCGTGCTGGTCAAGGAAGGCGGCGAAGCCCAGCGCGTCCTCAAACGGCTGTTTTCCCGGCGGCGGTCTGACGGCATAGTTGCGGAACAGGTCGGCGAAGCGCGGGCCGAGCGCCTTGCGCGTGAGCGGGAGCTGGATGCCTGCCTGCGCGAGGCGGCGGCGGCGCAGCACGCGGGCGAGCTGGCGCAGCTGCTCGTGATGAATCTGGGCCAGCGCCTCCGCCGCCACCGTCAGCCCCTCGCTGGCGGCCACGCGCGCCGGGTCCGCGAAGAATTTCTCCCGGAACTCGCGGTCACTCGCGAGCCGGGCGACGAGCCTTTGCTGGAGTGCTAGTTCCATCGCCGGTGTTGCCTGCCGATGGCCCGGGCGCGCTCGACCTCCCAGAGC
>JBEBFV010000289.1:0-8123 GCA_040081795.1 Limisphaerales bacterium
CGGGGCCGGCGGGCGCGGCCTTCTTGCCGTCGCCCTTGGCGGCGGCGACCTGCGTGACGCCTTTGCCGGCGGGCTGGCCGGGTTTCCCGTCGTAATTCAGATACGCCAGCTTGCCGCCGGCTTTCACATCAATCTCCATCCCCTGCGGAGCCGCGATGCCTGACGCGCGGAACACTTCCTTCCGGTCCGCATCGAGCAGCCTGAGCGTGAAACCATCAAGGCGGCTCTCGAAGCCGCTGCGGTTCCAGATACCAATCTTCTCGATGTCCGTCGCCGCGCCGAGATCCAGCTCCCACCACGGGTTTGTCGTGCCGGCGTTCGAGGTGTGCGTCTGCCCGCCCTTGCCCCAGTCCGAATCCTTGTTGCCATCAATGCCGCGCTCGGGCCCGCCGGGGCCTTCGCTCGACTGCTTGGCCTTGCCCGCGCGCGCGATGTTCTTGCCGCCGGAGAAGACTTCGACTTCCGCGAGCGTGAGAATGCGTTTGTCGCCCGGCAGCTCGACGCGGACGAAGCGCGCGGGCTTGCCGGTGGAGGTGGCAGCGCCGGGTGATGACGACTTGGCTGGCTCTTCCTTTTTGGCTTCGGCCTTCTTCGCCTCCGCGGGCTTGCCCTCGCCCTTCTTCGCCGGCGGGTTGGGATTCTTCGTGTTGTTGTTCGCCGGGATTTGGCTCTCGAAGCCCGCATACATCTCCGGCTTGATGCCGCGCGCGTAGGCCCCGCCGTTGTAAGTGTTCGGCTTGAACGGCCCGACGAACGCGATGTTCAGGTCCGGCTTGATGGCGCTCTCCAAGCCCGCCGCCCAGAAAACCCCGTTCATCACCAAGCGGCGGTAGCCTTCGTTCGTGATGTCCTCCGACGTGCCGTAAAGCGTGGTGAAGACTCGGCCTGCCTTGCCGTTTGCGCCCTTGTAAGTGCGCGTCCACTCGGACGGCTGCGGGGGTTTCGACGCGTCGGCGGGTGAATCGGGCGTCATGCCGTTGAGCGGCTGGGCCAGCGTGAGGATTTCGCCGTCCGTGGGCTTGCCCACGTAGCCGCCGACCTGCACCCAAACGTCCTTTACGCCGCGCAGGATGGGATGTGACGCCTTGTCCGGCGCAAGCGTGATACGCGTGCTCTGCCGATGATTCTGGCCGTAGTGGCCGACCCACGTTTGCCCGAGGACTTGGTGGCCGAAGCCGAGTTCGTAGCCGGGCTCCTTCGCGTTGTAGTTGTATTTGGTGTAAGGCTCCTTGGTTCCGCTGAACGCGTGCGTCGCCGTCCGCAAGCCGACGACCGGCCCGCCGCGCTTGAGATACTCGTCAATGTGCTTCATCTGCTCGGCGGGCAAATGCTGGAAGCGGAGGAACACCACCGCGAGGTCGGCGGACGCGAGCGCCTCCAGGCCCGGGATGTTCGAGGGGTCGCCCGCGCTGATGTGGCCGTCCGCATCAATGTCGAACAGCACGGTGCATTTGAAGCCGTGATGCTTCGCGAGAATGCGGGCCACCGCCGGCAGCGACTCCTCCGAGCGATACTCGTGGTCGCCCGCGATGAAGACGAGGTGCTTGCCCTTGCCGGGACCGTCGGCACCTTGGAAAACCAGCGGCGCGGCGGAGGCCACGGACGCGAAGGCAAGGCCCAGCATGAGGCGGAAAAGACATTTCATAGGGCGGGCAGGCTAGCGGAAATGCCCTGCGGAACAAGCCCCTTGAACGAGTTATACCAATTCCGAATGCCATTCGGTGGAACGGATTGAGAACCGCGACGCGCCTTGGCTCCCTACCCATGAACCGGAGCGCGGGACTCTGGCCCGCAACGGCCACCTCAACCCGGGAGCACTGTGGAAACTCGCACGCCACGCTGCGCAAGTTGCCGCTGCGGCCCGGAGGGCCGCGCTCCGGTTCAGGGGCTGAAATCGCGGGAGTTTTGGAGACCGTGGATTCTCTCCCCTCCTCCGAGGAAGGGAGAAGGCGCGTGCCGCGACTGACGCCAAAGGCGGGCGATGCGGACGTGGACGTCCACGCTCCTCTCGCCGTCACTTCTTCGCCGGCGCGGGATGGGCCACGAGACTGCCGAGTGTCCGCTTCAACTGCTCGTTGGCGGCGGCATCGGCGGGCAGGGCCTTAGACTGAAACGCGGGCAGCAGCTTTTCCCACACGAGGTTCAACTGTCCCTGCATGTTGCCGGTCTGCGCCGTGATGGCGATGACTGCGTCGTGCTCGGGCAGCACGAGGCAAATCTGGCCGTCGCGACCGTCGCCCCGGAAGGCGTTGTGCTGACAGCGCCAGAACTGGAAGCCGTAACCCTGCCGCCAGTCGGGATTCTTGCCGCTCGGGGCTTTGTCGTTTTCCACCTGCTTGGAGGTGGCGTCCGCAACCCACTTCTCGGGCAGCAACTGGCGGCCGTTCCACTTGCCTTTCTGCAAGTAGAGCTGGCCGAACTTCGCGATGTCCTCCGTGCGGATGCTCAGGCCGTAGCCGCCGAGCGAGTAGCCTTCCGCGCTCTTCGCCCACGTCGCGCCCTCGATGCCGAGCGGCTCGAACAGCCGGGGTTTCAGATAGTCGAGCACGGTCTTTCCGGTGGCCTTGGTCACGATGGCCGAGAGCATGTAGCTGCCCGGGGTGTTGTAGCGGAAATAGGTGCCGGGCTTGTGCAGGACTGGGTGGGCGAGGAATTCGCGAACCGATGGGCCGGTCTCGAAGCTGAACTTCGGCTCGGTCTCGTGCCCGCCGCTCATGGAGAGCAGGTCGCGCACGCGCATGGCCTTGAGGTGCTCGGAGGGGTTGGCCGGCGCTTCTGCGGCAAAGAACTTCAGCACGGAGTCGTCGAGACTGAGCTTGCCCTCGGCGACCGCGAGCCCGACGGCCGTGGCGTCGAAGCTCTTGCTGAGCGACCACATGACGTGCGGCTTCTCGGCGGACTCGGGCTTCCACCAGCCTTCAGCCACGACCTGCCCGTGCCGCACGAGCATGAAGCTGTGCATCGTGTGAATCGTTTGGTTCGCCGCCTCGACATAGGCGTGGATGGCCACCGCAGAAATGCCCTGCGCCTCGGGCGTGCTGCGCGGGAGAGACTTGCTGGCGGCGTGGGTGGAAAGCGCGGCCGCGAGCAGCAGCGCGAGGGCGAGGGGAAACTGACGGAGTGAAGTGTGCATGATGTTTTGGAAAATGGCTTGGGGTGCAGCGGTTCAAGTCACGCCCGGTTCAGCGCGCTGAGGACGGCCTTGATGGACGCCAGCTCTATGTTCGTGTCCACCGCCGCGCCCCAGCGGACTTTGCCGTCGGCGAGCTTGATTTGGATGTAGGCGATGGCGCTGGCCTGCGAGCCGGCGCCGAGGGCGTGCTCCTTGTAGTAGGCGACCTCGAACTTCGGCGCGCCGGTGGTGGCGAGCGCATTCACGAAGGCGGCGATGGGACCGTTGCCGCGACCGTGAATCATTTTGACCTCGTCGTTGAAGGCAACCTTGGCGACGCAGCCGTATTCGTTGAGAATGTTGGCTGGGGCGATGTCCAAAAGTTTCCATGGCGAATCGCGCTCGACGTATTCCTTCCAGAACATCGCCTTCAGCTCCTCGCCCTTCACCTCGCGGCCCAGCGCGTCCACAAGGTCGTTGGCGATGGGGCCGAACTCGCGCTGCATGTCCTTGGGCAGCTCGATGCCGAACTCGCTTTCGAGCAGGTAAGCCACGCCGCCCTTGCCGGACTGTGAGTTCACGCGGATGACCTCGCGGTATTCGCGGCCGATGTCGCGCGGGTCAATCGTGAGATACGGGGCATCCCAGAACTCGCGCCCGCCCTTCTCCCACTCGGCCAACCCCTTCTTGATGGCGTCCTGGTGCGAGCCGCTGAACGCGGTGAAGACCAGTTCACCTGCGTAAGGCTGCCGGGCCGGAACCGTCATGCCGGTGCAGCGCTCATAGACTTCACGCACCGCGTTCAGGTCGCTGAAGTCGAGGCGCGGGTCAATGCCGTGCATGTAGAGGTTCAGCGCCACGGTGATGATGTCGAGGTTGCCCGTGCGCTCACCGTTGCCGAAGAGCGTGCCCTCGACGCGGTCCGCGCCCGCGAGCAGGCCCAACTCGGTCGCAGCCGTGCCGGTGTTGCGGTCGTTGTGCGTGTGCAGGCTGATGATGAGCGAGTCGCGGTTCTTGATGTTCGTGCAAATCCACTCGATTTGGTCCGCATAAACATTCGGCATCGCGACCTCGACCGTGTCGGGCAGGTTCAAAATCATCTTCCGCTGCGGCGTGGGCTGCCACACGTCCATGACGGCCTCGGAGACTTCCTTGGCATACTCGACCTCCGTCGCGGAAAAACTCTCGGGCGAATACTGGAGCGTCACATCCGTGCCCTTGAGCCGGTGGAGCCGCTCTTGAATCAGCTTCGCGCCGTGGACGGCGATGGCCTTGATTTCATCCTTCGACTTGCCGAACACCACGCGGCGCTGCGCCGGGGAAGTCGAGTTATACATGTGGATGACGACCCGCTTCGCGCCGACGAGCGACTGGAAGGTTTTCTCAATCAAGTCCTCGCGCGCCTGCACGAGCACCTGGATGGTCACGTCGTCGGGGATGAGGCCCTTCTCGATGAGCAGGCGGTTGAAGGCGAACTCGGTGTTCGACGCGGAGGGGAAGCCGACTTCGATTTCCTTGAAGCCGCACTTCACCAGCGCCTGAAACAGTTCGAGCTTCTGCGCCACGTTCATGGGCACGGCGAGTGCCTGGTTGCCATCGCGCAGGTCCACGCTGCACCAGATGGGCGCGCGGGTGAGCGTGCGCGCAGGCCACTGGCGGTTGGGCAGATGAACGCCGGGGAACGGCCGGTATTTGGCGACGGTGTCTTTCAGCATGGCTCGGGTTCAGTTCTTACTCTTGCTCGTAATCGCAATCCTAATCCTGCTCCCGTCGGCCCGGGATTAAGAGCAGGATTACGATTAAGATTAAGATTCAAAACAAAAACCCCACCGCCGGTCTTGGCAGTGGGGTTCTCGAAATCGTTGTGCGTGAAATCAGAACCCGACCGCCGCGCCGGCCAGCAGCGCGCGAAGCGAAAGTCGAAGGTTCAGAATGTCAGTCACGGTGCGAGTTGTAGGCTGGCGGGTGCGCTGGGTCAATCGGTTTGTCGAGCTTTGTCGAGCTCTGCGTCAGTGGACCACAGCCTTCGGGCCGCAGAGATGTCCGTGGCAAAAGGGCGCACGTGCATTTTGTGACTATCGTGGCTTTCTCCTGCCTGAAGGCCGCGCTCCACCGTGAATGAAAAACAGCTTGCGTGTTTCCGCGTGCCGGTGTTTCTCCCGGCAAAGCATTTCATGAAAACCTCGTTGCCTCCGAACCCCTTCAAGCAAGCCCTCCGCGCGGGCCGTCCGCAGATCGGCCTGTGGAGCAGCTTGTGCAGCAGCCTCACCATGGAGGTCATCGCGGGCGCGGGCTTCGACTGGCTGCTGATTGACACCGAGCACGCGCCGAACGAGCTGCCCGTCGTCTTCAACCATCTGCAAGCCTGCGTTGGCGGCACGGCCGCGCCAGTCGTGCGCGTGGCGTGGAACGACGCGATTCTCTTCAAACGCTTCCTCGACATTGGCACTCAGAACTTCCTCGTGCCGTGGGTGCAGAACGCGGACGAGGCCCGCGCCGCCGTGCGCGCCGTGCGCTACCCCCCGCAGGGGATGCGCGGCGTGGCGGTGACGCATCGCGCGAACCAGTGGGGCCGGGTGACGGACTACTATCAGCGCGCCAACGACGAGGTCTGCGTGCTCGTGCAGCTCGAGACGCGCGCGGCGCTGGAGCAGATCGAGGCCATCGGCGCAGTGGACGGCGTGGATGGACTCTTCATCGGGCCGAGCGACCTCGCTGCGGACATGGGCCATCTCGGAAATAACCGGCATCCCGACGTGAAGGCGCTCATTGCAGAGGCGTTGCCGCGCATCCTCAAGACCGGCAAGGCGGCGGGCATCCTCGCGCCGGTGGAGGAGGACGCGAAGCACTGGCTGAAGCTGGGCTTCACGTTCGTCGCCGTGGGTTCTGACCTCGGCATCCTTGCGCGAGGCACGGAGGCGCTGGCGGCGAAGTTCAAGTCGTGAATGTCCCAGCCGAACAACTGGGTCTCCAAGTCGCTGCCATCCTACGCGCGTGGGGCCTCGACGACGACAGCATCGCGGCGACGGTGGAGGTGATGCTCTACGCGGACTTGCGCGGCATCGAATCGCACGGCTTCTCCACGCTCACACTCTACGACGAGTATCGGCGCTCGAACAAGCTCACGCTCCGTCCGCAGCCGCGCGTGGTGCGTGAGTCGCCGGTGACAGCATTGCTCGATGGCGATGGTGGCCTCGGACACTTGCCCTCGCGGCGCGCGATGCGGCTGGCCATCGAGAAGGCGGTGAAGTGCGGCGTGGGCGTCGTGTCGGTGCGCAACTCGAACCACTTCGGCGCTGCGGGCGCTTACGCGATGATGGCCGCGGAGAGTGGACTGATTGGCTTCGTCACCTGCGCGACATGGCGGCCGGGCATCGTGCCGACGTTCGGCGCGGACGCGATGCTGGGCACGAACCCGATCGCCTTTGCCGCGCCGGGCAAGACTGGCCCGCCCTTCTGCCTCGACATGGCGACGAGCACCGTTGCCTTCAACAAGGTGAAGATGGCCGCGTGGCATGGGAAGGAACTGCGGCCCGGCTGGGCGATGGATGCGAATGGCCAGCCGCTCACGGACGCGGCGGCGGCGGTGAAGAGCATCCGGCTCACGCCGCTCGGTGGGCTGCCGGAGATGAGCAGCCACAAAGGCTACGGGCTGGCGACCATGGTGGAGATTTTGTCCACGACGTTGAGCGGTTCGTTCTTCGCAGCGACCCGACCGACCGAGCATCCCGACGCGCCCCGGCACAACGTCGGACATTTCTTCCTCGCGTTGGACCCGAAGGCATTCGCGGAGGAAGGCGAGTTTGAGTCCGGGCTTGATTCCATGTTGGCCGCGCTGCGGGGGACGCGGCGCGCGGACGAATGCCAGCCTGTGCTGGTGGCGGGAGACCCGGAGCAGGAGGAGCTGGCGACTCGTCGGCGAGACGGGATTCCGCTTTCGGAGGAGATGCGCCGGACCTTGCGCGGGCTGGGAGAGGCGGCCGGAGCGCCGTGGCTGCTCGACGTCTGAGAGCCTAGAAGTTGAAGAAGTTTGTCATGCCCAGCGCAGCGTTGTTGATGAAGCGGCCGGTGGCATTGGGGCCGGCGACGGGCTTGGCCCTCACCGCGCTGCCGTCCATTAGCGTCCACATCAGGCGGCCACCGTGGGCACCGGTCTTCGCCAACTGGCCGGTGAAGCGGGAGGGGTCCTCGTAATATCCGGCGGGGGCGTTGGCATCGTGGGCGACCACGTTCGTGCTCATGTCCGAGGTGACGAAGTTGCGGCTGGGCTGCGGCCATTGCTGGACGCGCTTGCTGGGCGCCCACGCCGCTGTCGTGCCGGTGAAGGTGTTCACGCCATCCAGTCGGCCCCACATGAGCGTGACGTTGGCGTTGCGCTCGTCCACGGGGCGGTCATTGAAGCGTATTTCGTAGCGGCTGGTGGCGGTCTTGAAATTGCCGGTGAAGCGGGACTCTCCATATAGTGACGGGCAGCGGAAAAGTTTCACCTCCTGCGCAGTGGTGGTCCAGGTGCTGGTGGGCGGGATGGCGGCGTAGCTGCGGAGGAAAAAAGCGCCATACACCCGCGCATCGAGGTCCGTGTCCTGACTCATGTAGCGCGGATAAAGCGCCGTGCTCATCCCCCCGGGGAGGAAGTCATCGTGGTCACCATGATAGAGGTTGACCGCGAGGATGATCTGCTTGCTGTTGTTGGCGCAGACGCCGCCCTTGCCAGCCTGCTTGGCCTTGGCCAGCGCGGGCAGGAGCATCCCGGCGAGAATCGCGATGATGGCGATGACGACGAGCAGTTCGATGAGGGTGAAGGCGCGGGCCTTGGGCCGGATGGGTCGCACGGGATTCATGGGCGCGAGTTGAGTGCTGATGGGGCTGAAGTTAATGGCGCTCCTGCGTCCGTCAACAGCAGATTTGCCCCGATGCAGCTCCGGCAATCGGCTTGTGAAACGCCGCTCCCGTCCTAGCATCGCGTCATGCGCGCGCTCATCACCCACGTCGAAGCTGGCCTCCGTCAGCG
>JBEBFV010000642.1:0-2065 GCA_040081795.1 Limisphaerales bacterium
GGCCAACGCCTCGGCGAGTCCGGCAAACTCCACCGCATTCAGGCCCGTCAAGGCTTGCAACACCCGCGGTTGGTCCAGCGCACGCAACAGGTTCATGCCGAAAACCTACCACCAACCAGCGGCCATTGTCTATTACGCATAGAGTCTAATTACAGACTCGTTTGCGATCCGCTCCGCTCGCTTCGAAACTCCAAGGCAATATTCTGACTGTGTGGCCTTCGTGACATCCATACATCTTAACCATTCGGCACAACCGATGCCGGGAGCTATCACGATCTGTGCTGCCGCAAAGTTGTGCCAGCTCCCGGCGACTCCATCATCGCGAAGTCCGAACCCGGTTGCAGTCGCTGGAAACGGAGATGACCAAACAGCGGACTGGATCGCTGTAACTCCGGGTCCTTAGGCCGAGTTCACATTACTTAAGCCATCACCCTTGACCAACCGACACACCCCATGCAATCCAAAGCCACCACCATTGACGCATACCTCGAAGAGCTTCCACCCGACCGGCGTGCCGCCTTGAGCGAGTTGCGCGCCCTCATCCACCGGGTCGCCCCCAAAACGGTCGAGGCCATGCAATACGGCCTGCCCGCGTTTGGGGACCTGTGCGCCCTGGCCTCCCAGAAGAACTACCTGTCGCTCTACGTCTGCGAGAGCGACCTCGTGCAGGCGCATCTGGCGCAGCTCGGCAAGGTCAGTTGCGGCAAGGGCTGCATCCGTTTCAAGCGTCTCACCGACCTGAACCTGAGCACGGTGGAGAGTCTTTTGCGGGAGATTGTGAAGCTGCGCAAAGCCGGCATCGGCCCAAGCTGCCGCACCTGAGCGCTGAGCTTTGGTCGTTAGGCGGCACCAAGCACCATCATCATCGTCAAGAAGACACAAACAACAAAACACGAAAGGATACGTTATGAGCAAAGGTTTAGGCGGTATGGGAAATCACATCATGAGGCTTGCTCTGCTGCTGGTGCTCGGAGTTGCTTGCGTCCGCGCGACATTGCTGGCTGCGCAGGACACGAAAAAGTTCTCCTACGTGGACCTTCAGACCAAGGCTAATGCAAAGTTGACGGGCAGTTTCGGCAGTGGCTTTCTCAACCTGGCTAAATTGCCTCAAGGCGAGCTGACGTTCCAAGAGGTCAAGTTCAAGATTTCGGAAGGCCTTATCCAGTTGGGCAGGCAAAGCCCACCACTGAAGGAGCCGCGGCCCGACAAGGTCGAAGGCATTCCGGTAAAGAGTAGACTCGCCAAGCTGCACTTACTGCACGCGACGGTGGGCGGCGGCCTTAAGCCCAGCCAATTCGCCGAAGACGGCACCATGATCGCGGAGTATAAGGTTCACTACGAGGACGGCACCACCCAGGCAATACCCGTCGTCTACGGCAAAGATCTGCGCGATTTTTTCAATCATGACGACTTCAAGCCGGTCGAACGCGCCAAGCTGGCATGGAAGGACAACGAACCTCCACTTCGCCTTTATTTGTGCGCTTGGGAAAATCCTCATCCGGCGAAGATCATCCGGAGCATCGATTTTGTTAAAACAGGCGACACGTCCTGCGCCCCGTTCTGTGTAGCCATCACCTTGGAACAGAAGTAACGGCAACGATGCGCCACCTAACAAGCTTGAGCGCGCGGTCAGCCGTGGTTGCCCACTCGTGCCATTAGGTTAGGAGGTTCCAGGCGCAGCCTTAAGAAGGAAACCGATATGAAAGCAGTTGAAACAAAGAAAAAAATGTCATCCGAACAACGTGGAGAACTGCTCAGAGCGTTGAAAGCCCGCTTTGAGAAGAACATGAACCGCCACAAGAGGCTTGAGTGGGCCAAAGTAGAAGCGAGGCTGGATGCCAGTCCCGCAAGGCTCTGCTCACTCAACGAGCTGGAAAAGACTGGCGGCGAACCGGATGTGGTTGGCTTGGATAAAGCGACGGGCGAATACCTCCTTGTTGATTGTTCAGCGGAAACCCCCAAAGGCCGCACCAGTGTTTGCTACGACCGGGAAGGACTGGAGTCCCGGAAGGAGCACCGGCCGAAAACCACCGCTCTGGACATGGCCACGGCCATGGGCGTGGAG
>JBEBFV010000290.1:0-8103 GCA_040081795.1 Limisphaerales bacterium
AAGGTCCAGATGGACGCGGACAAAAAGGTCAAGGCCGAGGCCGACCGTGTCGCGAAGATCGAAGCCGACAAGAAGGCGAAGGCGGATGCGGATCGCAAAGCCGCCGATGCCAGGGCGCAGCTTGAAGCCCAGCGGAAGGCCGAGGCGGATGCCAAGGTCAAGATGGAGGCCGACCGCAAAGCCCGCGACGCCGCCGATGCGCAGGCCAAGGCCGAATCAAAGATTCGCCAGGAGGCGGAGAAGAAGGTTGCCGCGGATGCCGAGGCCAGGCGTCAGGCGCAGCAGGCCGAGGCCGAGGCCCGCGCCAAAACTGCCGCGGACCTCGCCCGCCAGGCCAAGGCTGCCGCCGATGCGCGGATGGAAACCGCACGCAAGGCGCAGCTTGAAGCCGGTCGTCAAGCCGAGGCCCAGGCCAAGGCCAAGCTAGAAATGGATCGCAAGGCCGCCGCCGAGTCCGAGCGTCTCGCCAGGCTGAAGCTGGAAGAGGAGCGCAAGGCCCGCGAGGCGCAGGAAGCTGCCATGCGGAAATCCATCGAAGCCGAAGCCGCTGCTCAGAAGGCGTTGGCAAAAGCAAAAGTGGACGCCGACCTCAAGGCGAAGGCGGACGCGGATGTCGCCCTGAAGGCCTCGATGAAGGCGCAGGAGGACGCCGTGCGCTTCGAACGCGAGGCCGCCGCGCTCCGCGTCAAGATGGAGGCTGCGGCAAAGGTCAAGGCCGACGCAGATGCCAAGCGCGCTGCGGCTGATGCCGACCGCAAGGCCAAGGAAGCCGTCGAGGCGCAGAAGAAAGCAGAGGCCAAGGTCAAGGCCGACGCCGAGGCCGCCAAGAAAGCCGACGCGAAGAAAGCCGCCGAGACCGAGGCCCGCTTGAAGGAGATGGAACGCAAACGCGCCGAGGACGAGCGCAAAGCCGCTGCCGGCAAGAAGCCGGTCGCTCCGGCGACCGTGCCTCCAACCGCGCGGCCTCCGGGCACCAAGGCCCCCGCAGCAGTGACACCTCCGTCCACCGTCAAGCCGGAGACGAAGAAGGGCCCCGTGAAGCCGAAGGAGCAGCGCCTCAAGGAACTCCTCCAGCTCTATCTCACCGACAAGATCACCCCGCGCGAATATCACCAGCAGCGCGCCAAGATCCTGGCCGAGCCTTGAACGGCCGGCCGGTTTGATCACCACGCACGAGCAAGACCGCCGGGCAACCGGCGGTCTTCTTCTTTGGAGCTTGGAGGCTGGGTTTCGACGCTTTAGTTTGCCGCCATGAGCTGTGTCGCCACCCCGACCGTCCCCGACGCCCACGGCCACTTCGGCCCGTTCGGCGGGCGCTACGTCCCCGAGACGCTCGTGCATCCGTTGCAGGAGCTGGAGGACGAGTATTTCCGCGCGCAGCTCGACCCGGAGTTTCAGCGGGAGCTGAGTTATTACCTGCGTGAGTTCATCGGGAGGCCCTCGCCGCTTTACTTTGCGGAGCGGCTCACGCGCGAGCTGGGCGGGGCGAAGGTTTACCTCAAGCGCGAGGACCTCAACCACACCGGCGCGCACAAGATCAACAACGCGATGGGGCAGATCCTCCTCGCGAAGCGCATGGGCAAGACCCGCATCATCGCCGAGACCGGCGCGGGCCAGCACGGCGTGGCGACTGCGACCGTCGCCGCGATGTTCGACATGCAGTGCGTCATCTACATGGGCGCGGTGGATTGCGAGCGGCAGAAGCTGAATGTCTTCCGCATGAAGATGCTCGGTGCGGAAGTCGTGCCCGTGAAGGTCGGCCAGCAGACGCTCAAGGAAGCCGTCAACGAGGCGATGCGCGACTGGGTCACCAACGTTCGCGGCACGCACTACATCCTCGGCACCGCTTACGGCGCGCATCCGTATCCGGTCATGGTCCGCAATTTCCAGCGCATCATCGGCGACGAGGCGCGGCGGCAGATTCTCGAGCAGGAGGAGCGCTTGCCCGACCTGCTCATCGCGTGCGTCGGCGGCGGCTCCAACGCCATCGGGCTGTTTTACCCATTCCTCAACGACGCCTCCGTGAAGATGCTCGGCGTCGAGGCGGGCGGACGTGGTATTCTGCCCGAGCAACACGCGGCGCGTTTCCAAGGCGGCTCACTCGGTGTGCTGCAAGGCACGCGCAGTTACATCCTCCAGGACGAGTTCGGCCAGATTCAATCCACCCACAGCGTCAGCGCCGGCCTGGACTATGCCGCCGTTGGCCCCGAGCACGCGTGGCTGCGCGACGAGGGCCGCGTGGAATACAGCTACGCCACGGATGAGCAGGCGCTCACCGCGTTCATGAAGCTCGCGCGCCTCGAAGGCATCATCCCCGCGCTGGAAAGCGCCCACGCCGTCGCCGCCTGCATGGAGCGCGCACCGAAGCTAGGCCAGGACGCCCTCATCATCGTGAACCTCTCCGGTCGCGGCGACAAAGACGTGGCGCAGGTGGCGGACAAGGTGGGATTGCAGATGCCGGTTTGAAGCCCGCAACGGCGCCGCGTTACTCCGCAACCAACTGCACCCGCATCTTTACCGGGTCGAAGGCGAACTTCTTGCCAGCGGGGGGCGCTGGCAGGCGTTGCAGATAACCTGCGGTCACCAGCTCGTTCACGTCCTTGGGCGGCTGATTCCGCTGAAAGGTCCACAGCTCCAGGCTTCGGTTGATCTCCGCCACTGCCTGTTCCGGGGTAGTCGCGGTGGAGGGCAACGGCGCGGGGAGTGCCAACGGCTCGCTCACCGGCTTGCGTTTGCACGCGGTCAGCAGGCTGAGGCCCACCATGCCGGCGGACACGAGGCCAAGGAGAGTGCGTGAAGTCATGAGAAATGGCTGCGGGTCGAGGGGTGTTGGTCT
Organism: Limisphaerales bacterium; assembly: GCA_040081795.1. Taxonomy (GTDB): domain Bacteria; phylum Verrucomicrobiota; class Verrucomicrobiia; order Limisphaerales; family SXTU01; genus SXTU01. The sequence continues at coordinate 2,837 of JBEBFV010000290.1, forward strand.
GGATGCTCTGCCACCAGGCTACTGCTTGTCCCAGAGCGCGCGCGGATCGCCATTGGGAAACTGCATGCCAGTCTCGCTGGGCCGCATGGCTTCCGCATGGCCATCCACGAAGCCGCACGGTGCCCGCTGGTTGTGGCGCGCTACAAGGCGCGTCGGCTCGACTGAGAGGAAGGAGCTGTCCGTGGGGGGGCGCAGATACACCGAGGCGCGGCCCTCGATCTCTTTCCACAGGTCGGGATTCGTCTCGGTTGGGTTGCTGACTTGGGCGGAGTCGGAAAGGAAGATCGAACCGGCAGGCTTGGCCACCTGAACCTCGCGGATCTTGTTGATCGCGGGCGAAGTCACGGTGACGCCGAATTCAACGTGGCTCATGGCGATGCCCATCTTGTTGGCGCTGGCCGCCCCGCCCGCCGCTTGAAGGGCGGGCAGGAGCAGGGCAGGGCAACTGAACGCCTGGGCGTTGCCGGGGATGTAGCGTGAGAGCTTGTCCGGCCACCAAATGACGCTCGCGTTGGGCACCAGGCTGTTGGCCAGTGTCGGCTCGCTCGGTTCGGCGGGGTTGCGCGGATTGCGCCAGAGGAAAACGAACACTCCGTCGTGATCGTCAATGTAGAGCTTCTGTGCGATGGCCACCTGGCGGTTGCTGTTCAAACACTGGATGCCCTTGGCCTTGCTCTTCGCCTTGGACAACGCCGGCAGGAGCATGCCCGCAAGAATCGCGATGATCGCGATGACGACGAGCAGTTCGATCAGGGTAAACCCGGCCCGGCGGTGAGTTTGGCGCGATGACAATGACATGGTCGGAGCGATTGGCTTTCGACGGCCAACGTAGGCGAGCGAGTGCGGCCATGCCAGCGCTTTCTCCCCCATCACACCGCCGCTGGCGAAGCACCTGATTGCCCTTGCCAACCATTTGACCCGCTCTGAAGGTTCGCCCATGCAACTCCCGTTTCGCCTCACCCGTCTGGTCCCGCTCGTAGCCGCCGGCTGCGTCACGCTCACGGCCTGCACCAGCGCCGCGCAGGACAAGGCCCCGCCTGCCTCGCGCTATCAGGCCGGCGTCAAGACACGCGACGGTCTCGGCAAATATTACTTTGGGCGCGAGATCGCCCACTACATGACGCATCTCGCCGCGCCGTGGCTGGACCGCCCGGAGCGCGACGACGAGGAGCGGCCCGATCTCGTGATGAAGGCGCTCGCACTCAAGCCCGGCGACGCCGTCGCCGATCTCGGCTGCGGCACCGGTTACTTCAGTTGGCGCATGGCCAAGGCTGTCGGGGAGAAGGGCGTCGTCTATGGCATCGAGATTCAGCCGGAGATGCTCGACCACCTCGCCGTGAAGATGAAGGAGCGCGGCGTGACGAATGTCCTCGGCGTGCTCGGCACCATCACAGACCCGAAGCTCCCCAAGCCCGTGGACCTCGTCATCATGGTGGACGTGTATCACGAGTTCGACCATCCGTGGGAGATGATGGACGCCATCTGCAAGCGCCTGAAGCCCGGCGGGCGCGTCGTGTTTGTCGAGTATCGCGGCGAAGACCCCGAGGTGCCCATCAAGCCGCTTCACAAGATGACCGAGGCGCAGGTGAAGAAGGAGATGACCGCGCAGCCGCTGGAACACGTCGAGACCGTCCGCACGTTGCCGCGCCAGCACATCATCGTCTTCCGCAAGAAGGCGGAGAAGCCCGCGAAGTAGCACGGCGCGCGTCAAACCCTCTGCTTGCAACAGCGCTCTCCTGCGGAAATGGGGAGGATCATGTTGCGGGCAGGAGGCAGAAGCACCAGTCGAATTCGCTGGAATTTATTGCGCCGTGTTTCAGTGATGCGCAGACTCCGGCATCTCATGCACAATACGGAACCATCCCCGTCTGCGCCTTCACCTGATTCTCCCGCCACAGCCGAGCGACGCCGCTGGACACGGATGCGACTGCTGCAACTCGCCCTTCGGCTGGACGCCCTCGTGCTGTTCCTGCTGGGGGCGATGCTGATCCTCACGCCGGACCGCGCGGAGGCGGCATTTCAGTTCCAAGGACTGCCGCCGATGGTCACCTACATTCTCGCCATGTGGGGCTGCATGTTCATCACGATGGCGCTGGGCTACGCGGTAGCCGCTGGAGAACCCGTGCGGCACCTGGTCTGGGTGCAGGTGGGCATCGCGCGCGGCGCGCTCGAAGTGGTTCTTGGCCTGATCTACCTCTCGCGCGGGCTGGTCACTTGGGAGCAATCCGCCTTGGGCATCATCGCCGCCTCCACGATCACGGTCGCCTACCTCGCGTTGTATCCGCGCGCGCCGAAGGTCATGAAGGTGGACACCGCTGCTGAATGAGCCTCATTGAAAACCGCTTCCTCTGCCCGCACTGCCGCCAAAAGCTCGCGTGCGAGGACGGCTACACGGGATGGCAAATACAGTGCCCGGCGTGCCGGGGGCCGGTCATCGTGCCGCAGCGCGCGGTCGCGGTGCGGGCGAGTCCGCCGACACCGCCTGGCCAGGCCCAGCCATCGTCGTTGGGAAAAGAGATTGGTGGCTTCGTGAGCCGTGTCGCGTCGGTCGGACTGTTCGGGGTGATTGCAGCCGCAGCCGGGGGCGTCGTTAGCACCTTCTTGGTCATCGGCGGATGCGCGGTTGGCATGTGCGGCAATCTCCGGCTGGGAAATGGGATGCAGCAAATGAGCGTGATTGGAGGCGTCGCAGTCTTCTTCATTCTGCTCAAAGGAATGATGGACTCGATTTCGGACTGACGAGACCCGCATGAACCCTCCTGAAAACCGCTTCCTGTGTCCGCACTGCGGCCAGAAGCTCGCGTGCGAGGACGGCTACACGGGATGGCAAATCCAGTGTCCGGCGTGCCAGGGGGCTGTGATCGTGCCGCAGGCCTTCGCCGCTCCGAGCGCCGGAGTATCCTTCTGGGGATCACGGCCCTTGCCCTCACCAGCGACCTTGCGCCCAGCTTCCGCTGCCGCGCCGTTGGGCAAGTGGCGGCAGTTTGGAATTCTCGCCGGCGCGGCGGTGCTGTTCGGCGGCGTGTTCCTGCTGGGGATGATGCGTTGGTTCCAGGGCGACTGGCCTTGGTCTCGCAGGGTGACAGCGTTTGAGATTCAGATTTGGTTCGGACTCGGCGTGCTGGTCTTCTCGCTGGGGGTCTCCTACGCCAATCAATTCACCGACTCGGTCTCGGCGCGCCTCGCTGCGGGGTGCATCGTCCCGGTGCTCGTGACCGGCTTCTGCTGGTCCGCGCTGGGCATGCTCGCTGGCGGGTGTGGAGCAGGTTGCGCATCGAAGGCGGGCGAGCGGGCGGCCGGCACGCATGCCATGTTCGTGAGCCTCCTGTGGTTCGGCGGCACCGCATTTCTCTGGGCTGTCATGTATGGCTGGCTGTATGCACTGAAGCGACGCTGAACTGCCGATGCCCACAAACGCCAACGAGGTCCGTTTCCCCTGCCCGAACTGCGGCCTGCGGCTCGCGTGCGAGGATGGCTACGGCGGCTGGCGCATCCAATGCCCTGGCTGCAACGGCGGCGTGGTGGTCCCGCTGCGCACCATTCCGGCGGCCAAAGCCTCGCTACCTTCCGCGCAAGCTCCATTCGCCGGCCGCCTGCGCACCGGCCCCGCACACGAGGGCGCAGGGCAATCGCACGGCGGGCCGGAGACGTTTCAGGAGCGATTCGTCACCGGGTTCGGCCAGGCCTTCAGCGGGCTTGTGACGGGCGTGGTGGGAGTGCTCGCGGTGTTCGGCCTGCTGGTCGGCGGGTGCAGTTACCTCGTCGAATCGGGCCAGAGCCGGGCCGGCGCGCTGAACTTCTCCACCATGCTGGTGCTGTGCGTGGTCGGCGGAATGCTGCTGGTGTTCACCGCCCTCTGGGAAAGGATGTGGCGATGAAAGCGCCGGACTCCACTGACGCCACGGAAGCTCCGCCACCGCCTGGGTCGCGCAAGACCAACTGGCGGCTGTTCTTCGCCATACTGCTCGCGCCGGCGGCGTTGACCTTCCTGCGGGTCGCCAACCACGGCCATCCGATGGAGGACTGGCTGCTCCCGCCCCTCGTGTTGTTCGGAAGTGTGGCCGCCGGCATTGCCTGCGCGATCCTTGGGGAGCCACGCACCTCAAAGATGAGCGGCACACGCCGAGTGTTTCTCATCGTGCTCTGGAGTGTCATCCTCATTGGCTGGAGTCTGGCATTTTGTTTCGTAGGTTGCAGCCTTGGTTGACGCAAGTAACACGAACCGGATGACTACACTCGCGCATTTCGGCCGGATTGATTCCTGAAGCCTATGTGGAACTGCCCCAAGTGCAACGAAGCGTCGGAGGACAACTTCGACAGTTGCTGGAAGTGTGGCACGAGCCGTGGCGGCGAGGCTGCGCCAGCGGACTTGGTGAAGGAATCGCCCGCACCAACCCACGCGCTGTCCAAGACCAATTGGCCGCTGTTCTTCGCCATACTGCTCGCGCCAGCGTTGCTCTCGACCTTGGTAATCGCGGTCCAACCGCCAATCGTGTGGCTCTTGCTTCTCGTCACCACCTTGTTCGGCAGCATCGCATCCGGAGTCACTTGCGCCAAGCTGCTGGCCCGCGACGCTTGCGACGAGCCGGAGTCCAAGTCTGTCCTATCTCTAGCGTTGTCCTGCCTGTTCTTCCTCACGAGCCTGGGGCTGTGTTACGTGGGTTGCTCGGTGTCGGCACGCTGACTGTTCTCTCTCATGGCTCTTCTCAACCAACCAACCACGTCGAAGTTCTCCCCGGCTTCGCTGCGCAACGAGTTGCTCAAGCGCACCACCTCGCGCTGCCCGGTCTGCCACGCGCCTTGTTCCGCCGAGGTCTGGCGCACGGGCGGATTCCCGCCGAAGGTTTTGCTCAAGCGCACTTGTCCCGAGCACGGCGAGGCCACCGCGTGCATCGCGTCGGACGCGCGCTTCTACTGGCTCGCGCAAGGCAAGGCGGAGAACTCCTGTTGCTCCAACCTCTCACCTCTCAACCCTCAACTCTCAACCTCCTCCTGCTGCTCCGCCGACGGTGCGAACACCGGCACGCTCGGCCGCAACGCCCATCCCGGCGACGCGCTCGGCGTGCAGGAAAAGCTCTCCACCTGCCTCGCGCTCATCGAGATCGTCAACTCGTGCAATCTCGCCTGCCCGACGTGCTTCGCGGACTCGCCCGTCGGCACCGGCGCGCGCGTGGACGCCGTGCCGCTGGCGGACTTGCAGCAGCGCATCCAGGGCGTGATTGACCGCAAGGGTGGCATCGAAATCCTCCAGCTCTCCGGCGGCGAGC
>JBEBFV010000291.1:0-8096 GCA_040081795.1 Limisphaerales bacterium
GGTCCTTCGTCACGTCCTGCCGCGCGAACACGCACGCGTCGCGAACGGCCTTGCTGATCTGGAAGCCGCCGTCGTGCTTGGTGAAGAACCGCCGCAGCCGCACAGCCGACACATCCGCCGCGATGCCCGCCGGGTAGATGCCGGCCCGCGCCTTGTCTATTGCCGGCTCGCTGATGTCCGTGGCGAACACCTGCACCGGCACGCTCGCGCCCTTGGTCCCGAGGAACTCCAGCAGCGCGATGGCCATCGAGTAGGCTTCCTCGCCTGTCGAGCAGCCCGGCACCCAGACGCGCACCGGCGTGCGCGGCGCGCGGTCCTTGAGCAGCCGGGGAAAAACCCTTTTCTTCAACGCCTCGAACACCTCCGGCTCGCGGAAGAAGCTCGTCACGTTGATGAGCAGGTCCTGGTAGAGCGCGTCCAGCTCCTTGGGCGCCTGCCGGATGAAGCGGACGTAGTGCGTGAGCGAGCTGATCTTGTGCAGCATCATGCGCCGGGCGATGCGGCGTCGGAGGGTCGTCGGCTTGTAGAAGGAAAAATCCACGCCTGTCGCCGAGCGCAGCAGGATGAAAATCTTGCTCAAGTCCTCGTCGCTCTCCATCAGCGCGTCATCCGCCTTCGCCGCCGGCAGCGCGACGCAAGGACGCCGCCCCAGCCGCGCCAGCTCGCGCGCGATGCCCTCCGGCGGCAGCACGAAGTCCACGACGCCCGCCGCGATGGCGCTGTGCGGCATGCCGTTGTATTTCGCGGACTTCTCGTCCTGCGAAAACGTCAGCCCGCCCTCGGCCTTGATCGCGCGCAACCCCTCCGTGCCATCGGACGCGGTGCCCGAGAGGATGACGCCGATGGCGCGGCTCTTCTGGTCCGCGGCCAGCGAGCGAAGGAAGAAATCCACCGGCAGATGCTGCCCGCGCGCCTCGGTGCGCGGCATGAGACTGAGCCGCCCGTGGAGCACCGCGAGATTCGTGTTGGGCGGGATGACGTAGATGTGATTGGCCTCGAGCCGCATTCCGTCGCGCGCCTCGTGGATCGGCAGCGGCGTGGTGTGGGAGAGCAGCGCCGTCAACATGCTCTCGTGCTGCGGCGCCAGATGCTGCACCAGCACGAAGGCCAGCCCCGTGTCCAGGGGCAGCGCGCCCAGCAACTGCGTGAACGCCTCCAGCCCGCCCGCCGACGCGCCGATGCCGACGATGGGGAAGGACTGGCCTGCCGTGCGCTTGCTGTCCGGTGAAACCGCTGCCCGTTTCGGCCGCGCCTTCCCACCGGAGATTTTTCGCGTGGTCGTCTTCTTCGAGGCCATGTGCAGGATGCTGTTCCGTTCAACCCGCTCTGGCAATCGTGGAGAGCACGATTGCGGACGCCGGGGACACCTCAAGCCTTGTTGCGACAATGACAATCCTCGGAAAGCCTCTTGCGAGCGCCAAAATCATGCTTCCGTGCGAAGACCTGACAAAACGGGGACTAGAACAGGGCAACCGCCATGACCGACGCCACGACCGCCATTCCCACGAGCGACGCGCAGGCGGCGCAGGAGCGACTGCTGCCGTTCCTGCTCAACCCGCAGTCCTATCCGCACCGGCCGCGCTCGGTGCGGCTTGTGCAGACCCATGCCTCGTTCGTCTTCATCGCGCCGCCGTTCGTTTACAAGGTGAAGAAGCCGGTGAACTTCGGCTTCCTCAACTTCTCCACGCTGGAGAAGCGTCTGCACTTCTGCGAACGCGAGGTCACGCTCAACCGCCGGCTCTGCCCCGACGCGTATCTCGGCGTCGTGCCCATCTCCACGCGGGCCGGGCGCTTCGTGTTTGGCGAGGGTGACTCGGTGGTGGAATACGCCGTGCAGATGCGCAAGCTCTCCGCCCACCACTTCCTCGATCAGCTCGTCGAGCGCGACGCCGTGATACCGCGCGACCTCGACCGCATCGCCGGTGTCCTGAGGCAATTCTACGAGGCCCAGCACCCGACGGAGGAGATCGAGTCGTGGGGACGCATCGAACGGCTGCGCATCAGCACGGACGAGAACTTTCGGCAGACCCGGGAATTCATCGGACACACGATTTCCCGCGCGGCGTTCGAGGCGATCCGGTTTTACACGGACCGCTTCTACACGCGGCACAAGGCGCTCTTCGCCTCGCGCATCCGGGAGCGCCGCATCCTTGACTGCCACGGCGACCTGCATCTGGAGCACATCCACCTCACGCCCCGCGCGCTGCACATCTACGACTGCATCGAGTTCAACGACCGTTTCCGCTACGTGGACGTGGCCAGCGACGCGGCCTTTCTGGCGATGGACCTGGACTACGAGGGCCGACCCGACCTCGCGCGGCACTTTGCGGCTCAGATGGCGTCCGCGCTCAAGGACGACGGGATGCTGCGGCTGATGGACTTCTACAAATGCTACCGCGCCTACGTTCGCGGCAAGGTCGAGAGCCTGCACAGCGTCGCGCACGCCGCGCCAGAGCAGGAACGTGAGGCCAGTGCAGGGCGCGCGCGCCGTTACTTCCGGCTCGCGCTGCAATACGCCGTCGCCGGCTCGCGACCGCTCGCCCTCGCCGTGATGGGCCGCATCGCGTCGGGCAAGAGCACGCTCGCCCGCGCTCTCGGCGCGGAGCTGGGTTGGGAGGTCCATTCCTCCGACTCCATCCGCAAGCAGATGGCGGGCTTCCCGCTCTACGAACGCAGCAGCGCCGGTGCTCGGAGACGCCTCTACTCGCAGGCGATGACCGGCAGAACCTACGACCGCCTGCTGGCCATCGCGGAGGCGCAACTGAAACAGGATCGCAACGTGATCCTCGACGCCACGTTCGCCCGACGCGCGCATCGCGAGCTGCTCGCAGCGCGGCTCGGGAGGCGCGGCCTCGCCTGGCAACTGATCGAGGCGCGAGCGAGCAACGCCGCCGTGAAGCAGCGGCTCCGCGCACGCGAGGCCAGGCCCGACGAAGTCTCCGACGCGCGACTGGAAGACTTCAACCAGCTCACCAGTCTCTACGAAGCTCCGACCGAATTCTCCGCTGCCCAGTGCGCGCACGTCCGCACCAGCGGGCCGCTCGACCAGACCGTGACACGCGCGCTGCAAGCCATGGCGCGCATCCAAGTGGAAGTTTCATACCCATCGCTGTGAATGAGGACATCGCGGGACGCCTCGACGAAGTGGCGCACATCCTCGTCGAGCAAGGCGCAAACCCCTACCGCGTGCAGGCCTATCATCATGCCGCCGTGGTGCTGCGTGGGCTGGCGAGGCCGGTGGCCGAGATCTTTGCCAGCGAAGGACTCGCCGGATTGGTCCGGCTCCCGGGTGTCGGCGAGACCATCGCCCGTGCGATACGCGACATCATCCAGCACGGCCGTCTGGCCATGCTCGACCGGTTGCGCGGCGAGCATGATGCGATCGCGCTGCTCACCTCCGTGCCCGGCATCGGCAAGTCGCTGGCGTGGAAACTGCACGACGATCTCGGTCTCGAATCCTTGGAGGAGCTGGAGACGGCGGCGCACGATGGCCGGCTGGAGAGCATCGCCGGCCTTGGCGCGAAACGGCTCGCGGGCATTCGCGATTCGCTCGCGCACCGGCTGGGACGCATCCGCAGGCAGCCACCGGTCGCGCTTCTGCCAGGGGAGATGGCGGAACCCTCCGTCCAGGAATTGCTGGCCGTGGATGACGAGTATCGCCGGGGAGCCGCTGCCGGCACGTTGAAGCGGATCGCGCCGCGGCGCTTCAATCCGTCGGGCGAGGCGTGGCTGCCCGTGCTGCACACGACCCGCGGGCAGCGCCACTACAACGCGCTCTTCTCGAACACAGCCCATGCGCACGCACAAGGCAAGTCGCGGGACTGGGTTGTCATCTTCTACGACGGCCATGACGGCGAGCGCCAGTGCACGGTCATCACTTCCGAATTCGGGCGGCTCAAGGGGCTGCGCATCGTGCGCGGGCGGGAGGACGAGTGCGAGGCGTGGTATAGGGAGCGCGGCCTGATGCCGGGCAGCGGCCAGATGCATCTGGTCTCCACACTTCCGGAGGGCGGCGAATGAGAAACCCCGGCCCGCAAGACGCCGCGCCTAAGCCAACGCACGACCGGCTGCCGCAATTTCTTCTCGCGAGTTACACCGTCGTGTGGGCGCTCACGGCCATCAGGCCGTTCAACCGCCAGGATTGGCTGCTGGAGAACCTGCTGGTGTTCGTCGTCGTGCCCGCGCTGGCCTGCACGCACCGCCGGTTCCGCTTCTCCAACTGCTCGTATTTCCTGATCACGCTCTTCATGACCGCCCACGCGATCGGCGCACACTACACCTACAGCGAGATGCCCCTGGGCAACTGGCTTCGGGATGGCTGGCAGTTGAGCCGCAATCACTACGACCGCGTGGCGCATTTTCTCTTTGGGCTGCTCATCACCTATCCGCTTTGGGAACTGCTGGTGCGGGGCCTGGCGTTGCATCGCGTCTGGGCCAGCGTCGGCGCGGTGCATGGGGTCATGGCGTGGAGCGCGCTTTACGAGATCATGGAGGCCGTGGTCGCCCATCTGGTGAGTCCGGAGCTTGGTGCCGCCTACAATGAGATTCAGGGAGACATCTGGGACGCGCAGAGAGATGCGGCTTTCGCTCTGGCCGGAGCCTTGATCTGCATCGCGGCCATCGAAACGCCGGACCTTCTCCGGCGAATTGGCGGAGAGCAACCGGGGAGTCACGGATGAGTTGGCTCCAACGGGCATGAACTCAATCTTGGTCATCGCGCCGTATCGTTGGGAGGGGATGTGGGTCTTCGATGACCCGCGCGTCGGGCTGCACCGGGAGCCGTTCGTCAGTGGTGCGGACGTGATGATTGACATGCTGGTTGCCAATTTGCCTGACGCGGAGAAGGGCTTTCGGCTGGTCTTCTCGGCGAGGCCTTTTCCTGGCTACGCGGCGAGGCTGGTGTGGCAGCGCGAGGAGTATGGAGGGAACTGGTATTACTGCCCGCAGTTCGAGATGGAGGGATGGCTCTGCCCAGCGTTGTTCAAGTATTTCCCCGAGGCACCGGCAGAAATCTACGTCAAGGCCGAACCGCGAGACGCTTAACCGTGCGTTGCCGGATGGAGGATTGCCGCACGTAAGGCTTTTTCTTATCCGCGAATGGAGCTGGCCCCAATTGTTCGCATGCCGCGTCGCTCCTAGCCTCATCACCATTAAGCGGATTTCAAACTGATCAACCCACTGACCTCATGGCCTCCTCCTGTCACAGCGGCGACTCCATGAGTCCGGTGGATCAGGCGAAGCAACTGATCCTCAATCCGAATTACCGACTGGATGAGATCGCACTCCATGTCGGGCTGGGATCCGTGGAGCGGCTCTCCCGCGTGTTCGAGCGGAGCGTGGGGCTCACGCCGGTTGAGTATCGCCGGCGGTTGGGGAGCACGCCACTCGAAGCTCGTTTGCCGCCGCCGCAGAAACGGTCCGTCACAACGTCACCATTGCAGTCAACCCTCCACCACAAGCACAGCCATGGCACAAAAGACAAAGAACAACGGCACCACGAAGGAGTTCTGGCTTAACGCCCCCAAAGCCACGCGAGTGATGCTCGCGGGGGATTTCACCGACTGGGCACAGCGGGCGATCGTGATGAAGCACGGGAAGAACGGCGACTGGAAGGCCACCGTCACGCTTCCGCCTGGCCGGCACGAATACCGGTTCATCGTGGATGACGAGTGGGCAGATGATCCGCAGTGCCTTGAGCGGGAGCAGAACCCATTTGGCACCACCAACTCTGTATGCACAGTGGGCTAGCCGCCACGTGAGACGACACCCAATGAGGCCAAGTTGCCCAAGTCAATTAAGACGAGAAGGAGTTTATCGTCAAGGCCGAGCTGCCCGAAGTGAAGAAGGACGACGTGAAAGTCACCGTCGAGGACGGCGTCTTGGCCATTCGCGGCGAGCGCAAAACCGAGAAGGAGGAGAAGGGAAAGAAGTATCACCGGATCGAGCGGGCCTACGGCAGCTTCGAGCGGAGCTTCACGCTGCCCGAGGCAACGGACGCCGGGAAAATCAGTTCGGAATTCAAGGAGGGTGTGCTCACCGTGCATCTGCCCAAGAATCCCAGCGCCAAGCCCAAGGCCCTTGAGATCAAGGTGCAGTAGTCTGGGGATGCTCCGCCCGGCAGGGCCGCGCCGGCTGACAGCCAGCCGAGCGTGGCCCGGAGCTGCCGGCCGACTACAGAGACTTGTTCAACGGCCGGACGAAACCACACCACCATGAAAACACGCCCCATCCATTGGCTCCCGGCCGCCACGCTGACCTTCATCCTAGCCATCGCCCTGGCTGCGACAGGCGCTGCCGGCTCGAAGGAAGTCAAACTGCCACGCAGCCACGTCGAGGCGGTGGACTTCACCAACATGACCTTCACCGTGGCGATGAACGCGACCAGCATGACCGTCCGCGTCACTGCGGAAACGCGTTTCTTCCTGAACGAGAAACCGGCCATCTCGAAGGACATCGAGCCGGGCGATCATGTGCGCGGCACGATCCGCCTGGCGAAGGAGGGCACGTCCGAGGCCCTGCGCATCCATATCGAGAAGCCGGCGCCGAAGTAGGGCAGGGGAGGTCGTTGCACCAAAACGCCGGGTTGAGCCGTCGTCGCGTGGAGATCCTCGTCAGCATCGCGTTCAGCAGGCGCGCATCCGACTTGCGCCTTGCAGTTTAAAGTCCGCCCGGTAGCTTCGCGCGCGTGTCAGAACCGGTGAAGAAGAAGAAGCCAGCCAAGGCCGTGATCCTCGGCGTCGGACTCGACTCCGACGGGCACAAGCGCATCACGACGGGCGACAACTTCGCGTTGGTCGGCGGCTCGAAGGACACGCACGAGCAGATGACCGAGAAGGCCATCAAGATCAACGAGAAGCTCAGGCAGAAGGGCAAGCAGCTCGAAGAGGTCAGCCGCGAGGAGTTCGACGACATCGCGCACTCCGTCGGCCTGCACAAGCACAACCCACAGGCGAACTGATTCCCCATGCCCGCCGACAAGCATCCTTACCTCTTCCTCCTCGTCTTCTTCGTGATGGCGGTGGGCTTCGCCGTCGGGCCGCTCATTCTCGCGTGGCTGTGGGCGAAGAAGTTTTCCCCGGCAAAACCCGGCGAGATGAAGAACGCGACCTACGAGTGCGGCCTCGAATCCAAGGGCGACGCGTGGGTGGCCTTCAAGTCCGAGTATTACCTCTACGGCATCCTGTTCCTCATCTTCGACGTGGAGACGATCTTCCTTCTGCCCTTCTGCGTGGCGTTCACCGGCCTGTCCGTGGGCGCGTGCCTCGCGATGCTCGTTTTCGTGCTCCTGCTCGTCGAGGGACTGGCGTGGGCGTGGGTGAAGGGAGTGCTGACGTGGAAGTGAAAACCGGAAACGGAGTGATGGAGTATTGGAGTGCTGAAGGGTTGAGCGTCGTTACCCATCACTCCATCACTCCACCACTCCACCACTCCGCCTGATTATGGACGACGGACTCCGCAACGAACTCAGCAAGCAAGGCGTCGTGGTCGTGAAGCTCGAGGAGCTTTACAACTGGGGCCGCAAGAACTCCGTCTGGCCGCTCTCCTTCGGCCTCGCGTGCTGCGCCATCGAGATGATGGCCGCCAGCATGGCGCGCTATGACCTCGCCCGCTTCGGCGCGGAAGTCTTCCGCCCCTCACCCCGGCAGGCGGACCTGATGATTGTCGCCGGCACCGTCACCAAGAAGATGGCCCCGCAGGTCGTGCGGCTCTACAACCAGATGCCGGAGCCGAAATACGTCATCGCAATGGGTGCGTGCGCCATCAGCGGCGGCCCCTTCAAGCAGGGCTACAACGTCCTCAAGGGCATTGACAGATACATCCCGGTGGATGTCCACATCCCCGGCTGCCCGCCCCGGCCCGAGGCGCTCATCCACGCCTTCATGACCCTCCAGCGGAAGATTGACGCCCAAAAGCTCACCGGCCCCGACCGCGCGCGCCACCTCAACGCCGACCTCCCCAGCGAATTCCCCGTCCCCCTCTTCGGCGAGCACGACCTCGTGCCGGCGAAGAACCCGAACGTGTGGGAACCGGCGGTGGTGGTGCGGTGAAGTCGTAGCGGACTTCGTCGGACTCCTGCTCGTAATCCTAATCTTAAC
>JBEBFV010000292.1:0-8095 GCA_040081795.1 Limisphaerales bacterium
ACCAACTACCAGGCCCGCACCGGCAGAGGTGCGGAAGGCGAGGCGGACGGCCACGCTTACTTCGTCGGCAACCACCGCTTTGCCCATGAACTCGGCGTCTGCTCGGAGGCCATCGAGAAGACCCTCGCCGAAATCGAAGCCCGTGCCCTGTCCGTCGTCGTGGTGGGCCATCGCCCGCACGGCAGTTGCGTGGGCGAAGTGCTGGGCGTGCTCGCCGTCGGCGACACCATCCGGCCCAACGCCGCCGAATCCATCCGCGCCTTGCACGCGGCGGGCATCCGCAAGGTCGTCATGCTCAGTGGTGATAATCAGCGCACGGTGGACGCCATCGCCAGGCAGGTCGGCATTGACGAGGCCCACGGCGACCTGCTGCCCGAACACAAGATTGAGCGCGTGCGCGGCCTGCTCGCCGAGCACGGCCACGTTGGGATGATTGGCGATGGCGTGAACGACGCGCCCGCGATGGCTGCCGCCAGCGTCGGCATCGCCATGGGCACCGCCGGCACGGACACGGCGATTGAGACGGCGGACGTGGCATTGATGCAGGACGACTTGGGCAAGGTGGCCGAAGCCATCCTGCTGGGCCGCCGCGCCATGCGTGTCATTCAGGCGAACATCATCTTCGCGCTCGGGGTGAAAGCCGTGTTTCTCGTCCTCGCCTTCACCGGCCACACCAGCCTGTGGCTCGCCATTCTAGCCGACACGGGGGCCACCCTCGTCGTCATTGTCAACGCGCTTCGTTTGCTGAACAACAAAAGTCCTCTGAGAAAGGGAATACCATGAAACGAAACATCATCGCCAAATCCATGAGTCTGCTGGTCTTCACTGCGCTGTGTCTCACTGCGTCCACCAGTTGGGCGCGTCCGCCGCGTGCACGGGAGTTGTGCGGCGCACTCCAGGTTGTGGACCGGCAAACGCACCTGCTGACACTGCTGACTGCCGGGAATGAAACGCCGCTGCGGCTGGCGTGGAAGGCGGACACGAGTCTGGTTCGGAACGGGCAGTTTGACACGACGGAGGCGCTCCAAGCAGGCGCGCAGGTATGTGTCCATTATCGCACGCCATTCTTCGGAAAGCCCTTTGTCACGAAGGTCGTTTGGCATGAGAAGACGGCCTCCCTCCAGCATTAAACCCGCATGAAGAAAATCGAAGCCATCATCAAGCCGTTCAAGCTGGAGGAAGTGAAGGAGGGACTCACCGACCTCGGCATCACCGGCATGACCATCACCGAAGTCCGGGGCTTCGGACGGCAGAAGGGGCACACGGAGATTTATCGCGGCAGCGAATACACCGTGGACTTCCTGCCCAAGCTGAAGCTGGAGGTTGTCCTGCCCGACGGGATGGTGAAGACCGCCGTCGCCGCCATCCTCAAGTGCGCCCGCACGGGTAAAATCGGCGACGGCAAAATCTTCGTGCAGGCGGTGGACCAGGCCATCCGCATCCGCACCGACGAACAGGGAGACAACGCCCTCTAGGGCTTTACGTGCATTCCACGCTCCAGCCATGAGCCAAACCTTCTTCCAAGCCGTCGCCGGCACGGGGTTCACCGTGGCGTTCCTCCACGCGGCGATTCCCACGCACTGGTTGCCGTTTGTGCTGGTGGGCCGGGCGCAGCGTTGGAGTCTTGCCCGGACGCTCGCGGTGACGGCGCTCGCGGGCTTGGGTCACGTTGCGCTTACCACGTTGCTGGGGGTGGTCGTGGTCTGGCTGGGGATTTCAGTGAACGACTGGCTGGGGTCAGCCTTTCCGTTGCTGGCGGGCGGGACGCTGCTCCTGCTGGGCGGTTTTTATCTCTGGCGGCAATGGCAGGGCAGGGGCCACAGCCATTGGTTCGGCGGACAACACGGCCATCATCATGGCGACGCGCACACCCATGACGCCGGGCACGGGCCGCACGGCGGGATGATGGTCAACACCGGCGACGGTGCGGTGGAAGTCAGCGTCTTTGAGACGAACGTGCCGCCCCGCTTCCGGCTCTATTTCCACGACGCGCAGGGCAAGCCGCAACCGGCGCTGGCGGGGAATGCCGTCACGCTGACGACCCTCCGACCCGACGGCACGCGGCAGACGTTCATCTTCGCGCCCGAGGAGGATTATTTGGAAGCCACGGCGGAGCTGCCCGAGCCGCATGAGTTCAAGGTCGAACTCGCGCTCACGCACGACGGGCACACCCACCGGCATGAGCTGGCGTTCGTGGAGCACGGCCACCAGCACGGCCCCGGCGAAGCCCACCCGCATGCCGAAGCACATCCTGCCGGCGACCGCCCGCAGGACAAGCTCGCCCAAGCGCTGGCGGAGAACCGTCCGCCGCCGCCCACCTCCGACCGCGTCGCCATCACGAGCCTGTTTGTGCTGCTGACCTTTTCGCCGTGCGAGGGATTCCTGCCGGTGTATCTCACCGGCATCCGATACGGCTGGCAAGGCTTCGTCGTGTTGAGCCTCATCCTCGCGCTGGCGACCCTCGCGGGGATGATGGTGTTCACGTCGCTGACCTGGCTGGGGCTGGAGAAGCTCAAGCTCAAGTTCGCCGAGCGTTACGAGAACGGCATCCTCGGCGCGCTGCTCTGCCTGATGGGATTGCTAATCCTGCTCTTCGAGCACTGACCCCGTCCACCACCACTGAAATGCTCCTGCACTAACTACCATGCTCAACCGACTCCTTGAATTCTCCGTCCGCCAGCGCGTGTTCGTGCTGCTCGCCACTGGTATCCTTATCGGCGTCGGCGTGTGGTCCGCGCTGCGGCTGCCGATTGACGCCGTGCCGGACATCACCAACATCCAGGTGCAGGTCAACACCTCCGTCCCGGCCCTGGCCCCCGAGGAGATTGAAAAGCTCGTCACCTTCCCCATTGAGAACGAGATGGCCGGCGTGCCGGGCCTCACCGAGCTACGTTCGCTCTCCAAGTTCGGCCTGTCGCAGGTGACGCTCGTCTTTGAGGAGGGCACGGACCTCTACCGCTCGCGCCAGTTGGTGAGCGAACGCCTCCAGACCGTGGTTGACGAGCTGCCGCCGGGCTTGACGCCGAAGCTCGCGCCCATCTCCACGGGCCTGGGCGAGATTTATTACTACATCGTGGACTACGCACCGGGCGCGACGAACAAGCCCGCCAGCCGCGAGGCGCAGCTTATGGAGTTGAAGCTCATCCATGACTTCCTCATCAAGCCGCGCCTGCGCTCCACGCCGGGCATAGCGGAGGTCAACACCAGCGGCGGCTACGAGAAGCAGATTGTTGTCTCGCCCAACCCGGAGAAGCTCAAGAGCGTCGGCCTGTCCTTCAGCGAAATCGCCGAGGCCGTGGGCGAGAACGTGGAGAACGCGGGCGGCAGCGTCATTCAACTCGGCGGCGAGCAGGTCGTCGTGCGCGCGGCAGGCCGCGTCCAGACGATTCAGGAAATCGAGAACCTGCCGCTCAAGTTTGGCGCGCGTCCGACCGCGTTGCGCGTGAAGGACGTGGCGACCGTGGGCATCGGCAAGGCCGTCCGCACCGGCGCTTCCACCCACAATGGCGAGGAGGCCGTGCTCGGCTCGGCGCTCATGCTCGCGGGAGAGAACAGCCGTCTCGTGGCGAAGGCCGTCGCCGCCAAGCTCAAGGAAATCCAGCCCAAGCTGCCCGCCGGGGTCGAAATCATCACCGTCTATGACCGCACCGTGCTGGTGGACCGCACGATTCGCACCGTCGAGACCAGCTTGTTCGAGGGGGCCATCCTTGTCGTCGTGGTATTGCTTATCATGCTGGGCAACTGGCGCGCGGCGTTCATCGTCGCGCTTGCCATCCCGCTGTCGCTGCTCTTTGCGATGACCGGCATGGTGCAAGGCAAAATCTCGGGCAACCTGATGAGCCTGGGTGCGATTGACTTCGGCCTCATCGTGGACGGGGCAGTGGTGATGGTGGAGAACATCATCCGCCACCTGGCCGAGAAGCAGCACAAGTTGAAGCGCCGCCTCACCGCCACGGAGCGCGCCCACGAGGTGCTCGTCAGCGCGAAGGAAGTCGCCAGCCCGATGTTCTTCGGCGTGCTCATCATCACCGTGGTCTATTTCCCGATTCTCGCCCTCACCGGCATCGAGGGGAAGATGTTCAAGCCGATGGCCATCACCGTCATCTTCGCGCTCATGGGCGCGCTGGTGCTGGCGCTCACACTCATGCCGGCGCTGTGCTCTTACTGGCTGGGCGGGGACATCGAGGAGAAGGACAGCTTCCTCGTGAAGTGGGCCAAGCAGATTTACACGCCCTTCCTGAACTTCGCCCTTCGCGCTCGCTGGCTCGTCACGGGCGCGGCGGTCGGGTTGCTCGCGCTGGCCGTCCTCGTCTTCGGACGGTTGGGCGCGGAGTTCGTGCCGCAGTTAGACGAAGGCTCGTTCGCCACGCACATGATTCGCACCACGAGCATCGGCATTGACGCCAGCATCGAGATGCAGAAGCGCGGCGAGAAGCTGCTCTTGGAGAAGTTCCCCGAGGTGGCCTACGTCTTCTGCCGGCTCGGCACCGCCGAGGTCGCCACCGACCCGATGGGCGTGAACGTCGCGGACACCTACATCATGTTCACCCCGTTCGACAAATGGCGGAAGGTCAACGGCAAGCCCATCAGCAAGGAGTCGCTCGCCACCCTGATGACCGAGGAACTCGGCAAACACGTCCCCGGCGAGGGCCACCTGTTCAGCCAGCCCATCGAGATGCGCTTCAACGAAATCCTCGAAGGCACCCGCGCCGACATTGCGGTAAAAGTCTTCGGCGACGACTTCGCCATCATCGAGAAGATTGCCACCGAAGCCCGCGAGGTGCTGGAGAAAATCCCCGGCGCGGCGGACGTGGAGTTCGATGCGCTTGGCAAATCACCCCTGCTCGAAATCGTCCCCAACCGCGAGGCGATGGGCAAATACAACCTCCACGCGGCGGAGCTGAACCGCGTTGTCCACGCCGCGCTTGCCGGGCAGGAGGTCGGCAAACTCATCGAGGGCAACCGCCGCTTCGACATCGTCATCCGTCTCGGCGAGTCGCAGCGCGAAAACATCGAGGAACTCAAGCGGCTGCCCGTGCGTGTGGACAACGGCGGGCTGCTCACACTCGGCAAGGTCGCCGACTTCCGCATCGTCGAGTCGGTTGCCGCCATCTCGCGCGAATACAGCCAGCGCCGCGCGGCCATCATGATTAACCTCCGGGGTCGCGACGTGGAGAGCTTCGTCCTGGAGGCGCAGAAGAAAGTCGCCGAGCAGGTCAAGCTCCCCGAGGGCTACACCATCGAGTTCGGCGGGCAGTTCAAGAATCTTCAGGAAGCCCGTGCGCGGCTGATGGTCGTCGTGCCCGTCGCGCTAGCGCTCATCTTCATCCTCGTCTTCATGGCGCTGGGCAGCGTGCGGCAGACGCTGCTGGTCTATACCGGCATCCCACTGGCCATCACCGGTGGTGTATTCGCCCTGTGGGGACGCGGACTGCCCTTCAGCATCTCGGCAGGCGTTGGCTTCATCGCCCTCAGCGGCGTGGCCGTCCTCAACGGCCTCATGCTCATCAGCTTCTTCAACCTCCTGCGCGAACAAGGCCGCGACGTGGAAACCTCCGTGCGCGAAGGCGCGATGACCCGCCTGCGTCCCGTGCTGATGACCGCGCTCGTCGCCAGCCTGGGCTTCGTGCCGATGGCCATTGCCAGCGGCGCGGGCGCGGAAGTGCAGAAGCCGCTCGCCACCGTCGTCATCGGCGGCATCCTCAGTTCGACCTTCCTCACCCTGCTTTTGCTCCCCGTCCTCTACGAGTGGATGGAGAAACGCTTTGCGCCCGCCGCTGACAGTGGCGCGGCCCAATCGGGACCACCCGGCGCTCCCGCTGAACCCAAGCCGCCGGAAACCAGCCACTAAGAAAACACCACCATGAAACTGCTACCCCTCGCGGTCGCGCTCCTCGCCGCTGCCGCCCTCACCGCCTGCAAGAAAGACGAACACGCCGGCCACGACCACAAACCCGGCGAAGGCCACGGCCACAAAGCCGAGGCAAAGCCCGGCGCAAAAGTCGAACACAAGCACGTCAAGGCTCCCAACGGCGGCAAGATTTTCGAGATTGAGCCGGACCACATCGAATTTGTCGTCGAGAAAGACCGCACCGCCACCGTGCGTTTCTACGACAAGGACATGAACTTGATGCCGGCTGGCGCACGCACCGTCACCGCCATCGGCGATGCGCCCAGCGGTAAAGTCACCCTGGCCTTTACCGCCAATGGGTCCGCTCTCGCCACCACCGCGCCGTTCCCCGAAGGCACTGCCTACCCCGTCGCCCTCGCCTACAAGGCCAGTGCCGACGCCAAGCCGGTGAACTTCCGCCTCAAGCTGAACCTGAACCCGTGCGGCGAGTGCAAGCTGCTGGAATACGCCTGCACCTGCGACCATTGAACCGATGAAAGCCCCCCTCGCCCGCGTGCTGGCGGTGGAAGACCACCCGGAGATTGGCGACTTGATTCGGGCCGCCTTGGCGCGTGCCCGTATCGAAGTGATCCTCATCACAACGGGCGAGGAGGCGTTGAAGGTTCTGCGGCAGCAGCCTTTCGACCTCATCCTGCTGGACATCGCCCTGCCCGGCATCAGCGGGTTGGAGGTCTGCCGCGAGTTGAAGGCGGACAAGGCGACGCGCGCCATCCCGGCCATCTTTGTGACTGGCCAGACCAGCTCACCCTACAAGCAGGAAGCTAAACGGCTCGGCGCGGTGGACTTCATCGAGAAGCCATTCGAGCTGCTGGACTTTCTCTCCCGCGTCATGGGTCACCTGAGATTACAAACGAACGGTGGCACAAAACTCCAACTACCCTGAATGGCCCGCTTCAGCTCACCAGCCATGGCCGCGCGGAAGGCCGAGAAACAACGCAGAGAAACGCGTCGCTCCCGGTTGCTACTGCTCGGCATCATCCTGCTCATGGTGGCCTCGACGTTGGGCTACCTGTTGTATCTGCTGCCTCGCTTGCGGCAGCACCGCGACCAATCCCACAAGACTCACCAATGAGCCGGCGGTGGAAATCGCCGCAAGCAGCGGCCCGACAATCCGCACGGGCTGCCCGACAGGCCGCGCAGCTTCGCCGGGAGTCGTGGAAGGCGTGGGTGCTGGTCACCTCCGCCATCATGGCCGCCGCCGCCGCGTTGGCGCTCTACTCGTGGTCCTACATCAATGTCCACCGCAAGGCGCAGCAACGCCACCAACAGCGGCTGTCGGGGACGAACAGTCCGGTGCCGATGTCGCTGTCGAACAGCGTGGTCATGCCTGCCTCCAAAACGGTCCTTCCGGGACAGCCGTGAGCACAAGCCTCCCTCGTCAGTCTGACCGTGGTTGTGAAATTCAACGCGCCGCAGTTGCCTGGCGGCTTGATTTGCCTTGTTGCCATCCATCACGCGGGAGTAGAAAAGCGTAGTGAAGCTTGCCCGCCAGACCATCGCCCTAGTCTTGCTGCTCGCTTTTGCAGCGAGCCACACGGCTTTGCTGCCGGCTCTCCTGGCTTCTGGCGCATGGTTGGACGATGACCATGAGGTGAGTCTCGTCTCCTCCGGCGGGCACTTGGATGTCGTGCTCTCCCATCACGATGGAACGGCGCACGCCGCCACGCCTTCGGCAAGTTTTCACCACGAGCACCAACACGGTTGGACGGCCCAGATGCTCGTCGCCATGGCCGAAGCCCCCAGCTCGGGGGATGGCGACCACGTCATCCACCTCCTGCTCGGCGGTCAAGTTGCGACCGAGCGTGTCCTCCCAAGTGTTGCACCCGCGAGCACCACCATTGCGCTTTCACCTCCGACCGCCCCCCTCATCGTTCTGACCGCCTTGCCGGTAGCTTCACCGGTCGCCGCAGCGCGACCGCCACCAGTTTCACAACTGCTGCTCGCCCTTCGCACGCATGAACTCTGGCACTCAAACAAAAATTATCCCTTCCCTCGGTGTCGCGCTCGTCCTTGGCCTGTTTGCCTCGGCTGTCAGCGCGCAAACCAATCTCAATCCCGCCCCGTTCGCCCTTGATGCCCTCGTCTCCGAGGTGCTGGAGAAGAATCCGGAGCTGAAGTTTTACGAGGCGGAGATTGCCGCCGCGAAAGGGGAGCAGCGCACCGCCAAGGCGCTGGCCAACCCTG
>JBEBFV010000293.1:0-8059 GCA_040081795.1 Limisphaerales bacterium
ACAATCGAATTTACCCTCCGTCTGCCAGTCATTACCCTTCGCCCATGACATACACCCTGCCCCTCCGGACCGCGCTCGCCGCGCTGACCCTTGCCTTCACCCTCCAACTTCACGCCGAGCAGACCGGGCCGGGCCGGCGCTTCCTCGCGGGCGATGACTCGACGCGGCGGCTCGCCATCATCGCGTCGGACGGGACTTACGAGTGGGAGCTGAAGATTGGCGGCATCCACGACGCGCATGTGCTGCCGAATGGAAACGTGCTGCTCCAACAGGGCTTTCAGAAAATAGTCGAGGTCGCGCCGGACAAGTCGGTGGTGTGGGAATACGACTCGGGCAAAATGAACGGCAACGAGGGCAAGCGCGTGGAGGTCCATGCCTTCCAGCGCGTCGAGAACGGGCTGACGATGATTGCCGAGTCCGGTCCCGGCCGCATCATCGAGGTGGACAAGGCCGGCAAGATTCAGCGCGAGGTGAAGCTCAAGTTGAACAAGCCCAACGCGCACAGCGACACGCGGCTCGTCCGCAAGACGGCTGCCGGCACTTACCTCGTTGCTCACGAAGCAGACGGCTTCGTGCGGGAGTATGACGGCACTGGCAAGGTTGTTTGGGAATACGAAGTGCCGCTGTTCGGCAAGCCCAAGAAGGGCGGTCACGGCCCGGAGGCTTGGGGCAACTCGCTCTTCAGCGCCGTGCGGCTCGCGAACGGCAACACCCTCATCGGTGGCGGCAACGGCCACAGCGTCCTCGAAGTCACGCCCGCGAAGGAAATCGTCTGGAAGGTCGAGCAGAACGACCTGCCCGGCATCACGCTCGCGTGGGTCACGTGCGTCGAGCGGCTCGCGAATGGAAACACGATGATCGGCAACTGCCACGCGGGGCCGGGCAACCCGCAGTTCATCGAGGTGACGAAGGACAAAAAGGTCGTGTGGTCGTTCAAGGACTTCAAAAACTTCGGCAACTCCATGCCCGTGCAGAAGGTGCTCGGGGCGAAGAAGTGAGCTGGCTGAGGACATGGCGGTGCGGATGGGTGGGCTCTGAATCTGGTAGGGCGCGCCTGTCCCAGCGCGCCGGCTGGGTGTCCAAACGGTTCAGCGGCGCGCTGAGGACAGACGCGCCCCACCCGTGCCGCCTCGCTCTGGCCGCAATGCTCATCGCCATACCGCTGGCTCACTCCGCCGAACCCACCCCCGCCGGCCTCGAGTTCTTCGAGCGCAAGGTCCGCCCGCTGTTCGCCGAGCAGTGTTACTCTTGCCACGGCGCGGAGAAGCAGAAGGGGCAGCTCCGGCTCGATTCCCCCAGTGGCATTCGCGCGGGGGGCGAGGGCGGGGTGGTCGTCATCCCCGGCGAGCCGGAGAAGAGCCGGCTCCTCATCGCGGTCGGCTACCAGAACCCAGACCTCAAGATGCCGCCCAAGCAACGACTCACGCCCCGGCAGGTCGCGGACTTGACCGAGTGGGTGAAACTCGGCGCGCCGATGCCGGCAGGCGAAGCGCCCGTTGCAGCGGCGGCCCGGAAGGAGTTTCAAATCACCGCAAAGGACCGGGCGCACTGGGCGTTTCAGCCAGTTCGGAGGCCGGAGGTGCCGAAGCTGAGTCAGGAAGTGATTAGTAAAGGAGTGATTAGGGCTAAGTCGGAGCAGCGCCCTCAGCCACTAAACACTCAATCACTAATCACTAATCACTTTTCCACTCACCCCATCGACGCCTTCAGCCTCTCCAAACTCGCCGCCAGGAACCTCACCCCGAACGCCCTCGCCACCCCACGCGAGCTGGTGCGTCGCGCTTACTACGACCTGACCGGCCTGCCGCCCTCGCCCGAGGAGGTCGAAGCATTTGAGCGGGAGTGCTCACCTGCCCACCCTCCCACTTTCACACCTGCTCGCGCCGCCGCTGGTGAGCAGGCGGGAAGGCGGGAAAGTGAGAATGCCGCCTTCGCCCGCCTCGTGGACCGCCTGCTAGACTCACCCCGCTACGGCGAGAAGTGGGGCCGCCACTGGCTCGACCTCGTGCGCTTCGCAGAGAGCAACAGCTACGAGCTTGATAGCGACAAGCCCAACGCCTGGCGCTTCCGCGACTACGTCATCCGCGCCTTCAACAGCGACAAGCCCTACGACCGCTTCCTCCGCGAGCAACTCGCCGGCGACGAGTTTCCCGCGCCCGATGCCGACGCCCTCATCGCCACCGGCTTCTACCGGCTCGGCATCTGGGACAACGACCCCGCTGACCGCGTGCTCGCGCGCTTCGACGGCCTCGACGACATCGTGGCCACGACCAGCCAGGTCTTCCTCGGCCTCACGGTGGATTGCGCACGCTGCCACCATCACAAGATAGATCCCATTCCGCAGCAGGATTACTACCGCCTCCTCGCGTTCTTCCAGAACGTGAACGACTACCGCAACGGCGGGCCGACCGATGAAGTCCCGCTCCTCCCCACGGCGGTGGAGAAGGATGCTCATGCCGCACAACTACGCGAACTCGCCCGTCGCCGCGGCGAGCTTCAAATCCAAATCACCGAGTGGGAAACCCTCTTCCAACAGCGACTCACGCAAGACGCCGCGAATGCCAGCGGCACGAAGACTCCGCCGCCGAAGCCAACCAACTCCGCCCGAGCCGACCTCAACCAACTGCTCAGGAGCGATGGCCGGCGCGTCTTGGGCGAAGTGCAGTTCGCTGAGTATCAGGCGCTGAAGAAGGAATTGGAGCAGCTCAAGCCCGAGAAGCTGGCCGGGGACAAGGCACTCGCCGTGTCCGAGCGCGGGGCCGTCCCGCCGCCCACGCACCTGCTCGCGCGGGGCAATCCAGCGCTGGCGGGCGAAGTCGTCGAGCCGGGCTTTCTTGCCGTGTTGAACGCGCCCGCGCCGATCCTGCCCAAGCCCGCCGCCGATGCGCGCACGAGCGGTCGCCGCACGGTGCTGGCGAATTGGATTACGTCGGCAGCCAACCCGCTCACCGCGCGCGTGATGGTGAACCGGCTTTGGCAGCACCACTTCGGGCGCGGCCTCGTGCGTTCGACCAGCAACTTCGGCACGCAGGGCGACCGGCCCACGCACCCGGAGTTGCTCGACTGGCTCGCGAGCGAGTTCGTCGCGCGCGGCTGGAGCATGAAGGCGATGCACCGGCTCATCATGAACTCGGAGGCGTATCGGATGTCCTCGCGCGGCAACCCAGCGGCGTTGGCGGCGGACCCGGCGAACGATTTGCTCTGGCGCTTCGACCCGCGCCGGCTCACGGCCGAGGAGATTCGCGACTCGGTGCTCGCCCTCAACGGCACGCTGAACTTGAAGATGTCCGGCCCGAGCATCTTCGTGGACATCCCGCGCGAAGTGCTCGTCGGCCAGTCGCAGCCGGGCAAAGGCTGGGGCAAATCCCCGCCGGAGGAGCAGGCGCGCCGCAGCATCTACATCAAGGTGAAGCGCTCGCTGCGCCCGCCCATCCTGGAGAGCTTCGATGTGGCCGAGACGGACCGCTCCGCGCCGGTGCGCTTCGCGACCGTGCAACCCACGCAGGCGCTGGGGATGTTGAACAGCGCGTTCCTGAACGAGCAGGCGGAGGTCTTCGCCACGCGACTGCGAGCGGAAGCCGGTGCCGATGTGACGAAGCAAGTCCGCCTCGGCCTCCAGCTCGTGACCACGCGCCCGCCGACCGACGCCGAGGTGAAACGCGGGCTCGGCCTCATCGCCGCCCTGCGCGCGCAGGAGAACGCCACGGCGGAAGTCGCGCTGAAATACTTCTGCCTGATGGCGCTGAACCTTAACGAACTGGTCTATGTGGATTGAGCCAAAAGAATTGCCTGACCGAGCTGGCAAAGGAATTTGGGGCAAGGGAATGAAGCCCGACGAAGGATTTCTCTGCCTTCAATTCCCTTGCCCTAAATTCCTTTGCCCATTCTCCGTCTCCTCTTTGCCATGAACCCTCCCAACTTCTGCCACCGCACGCGCCGCGAGTTTCTCTGGGAAGCCGGGGCCGGCTTCACCGGCCTCGCCATGACCGGCCTGCTCACCGCCGACAAATTCTTCGCCGGCCAGGCCAACGCCGCGACGCCCTTCTTGAATCCGCTCGCGCCCAAGCAGCCGCATTTCCAAGGCAAGGCGAAGAGCGTGATTTTCCTTTTCATGTATGGCGGGCCGAGCCAGGTGGACACCTTCGACTACAAGCCCGAGCTCTACAAACTCGATGGCAAAACTATCCCCGTAAAAACCTTCGGGCGCGGCGGCAAGAAGAACGAAGGCCGCGTCGTCGGCCCCAAGTGGACCGGCAAGCCCTACGGCCAAACCGGCAAGTGGGTCAGCGACCTTTTCCCGAACCTTGCCGGCTGCGTGGACGACATCGCGTTCATCCATTCGATGATGGCCGACTCGCCCATCCACGGCTCCGCGATGCTCCAGATGAACACGGGCAAAGTCCTCTCCGGCAGTCCGTGCCTCGGCTCGTGGGTGAACTACGGCCTCGGCAGCGTGAACGAGAACCTGCCCGGTTTCGTGGTGATGCTCGACCCGACGGGCGGCCCCATCAGCGGCGCGAAGAACTGGTCCAGCGGCTACATGCCCGCCAGCTACCAAGCCACCATCATGCGCTCGGCCGGCGACGCCATCCTCGACCTCCAGCGTCCCGCCACCATGAGCGAGACGTCACAACGCCGCTTCCTCGACACGCTCAATGAGTTCAACGCCGAGCATCAAGCCCCGCGCGCCGACAACAGCAATCTCGCCGCCCGTATCGCCAGCTACGAGATGGCCTTCAAGATGCAGAGCAGCGCGCCCGAGGCCGTGGACTTGAGCAAGGAGACCGAGGCGACCAAGGAACTCTACGGCATCAACGACAAGCGCACCGAGGACTTCGGCCGCCGCTGCCTGCTCGCGCGGAGGCTCGTCGAGCGCGGCGTGCGCTTCATCCAGCTCTACTCCGGCGGCGCGCACAACGACGACAACTGGGACGCCCACGGCGACCTGGTGAAGAACCACACGCACCACGCGGGCCGCACGGACAAGCCCATCGCCGGCCTGCTCAAAGACCTCAAGCAGCGCGGGCTGCTCGACTCAACGCTCATCATCTGGGGCGGGGAGTTTGGCCGCCAGCCCACCGCCGAATACGCCAGCGGCACCGGCCGCGACCACAACGCCTACGGCTTCACCATGTGGATGGCCGGCGGCGGCATCAAAGGCGGCACGACCGTGGGCGAGACGGACGAACTCGGCGCGTCCGCCGTGACCGACCGTTTCCATGTGAAGAACCTCCACGCGACCGCCCTGCACCAGATGGGCCTGGACCCGGACAAACTGAGTTACTTTTACGGCGGCTTGGACCAGAAACTCGTCGGCGTGGAAGGCGCGGATTTGATGACGAAGATTGTTTCCTGAACAACGAGGGCGAAGGCCGTTGAAGGACGACAACCCGCGCTGGTCAGCCTCGCCGCCGGTTCACGCGCCGCATCAGCCAGCCGCCAGCCATCGCCGCGAGCACCAACGACGACGGCTCCGGCACCGCCGTGAATTGCACGAGCAGCAGCGGCGCGTTGATGGCGTCCTCGCGCGAGCCGAAGCGGCGGGCGGTGAAGTTCGGCCCTTCGTCGTTCGCCAGCAGCATCCAGCCGAAGTTCTCCGTCGGATTCGCAAGCCAGAGCTGCACGTCGGCGGCGAGCTGCGATGCAGTGAAAAAGTAAGGGGAGTTCGCCACGCTGTAGATGCTCTGGCCCGCGCTGCTGGTCGTGGCGAAGTCCGTTCCTGCGAGGCCACCGGGCGCGGCCCAGTTCGGGCCGGTCTGCGCGAAGCGCGCGAGCCACGTCGCCTCGCCGGGCAATGCGGGCGCACCCTGGCCGGGACTCCCGGGGTTCACGGTGGTCTGCACGCCCTCGCCCCACGAGACGAGCATCCGATGCAGGCCGAAATCCGCCGGGGCGTAGCCGTCCACCGGCTGGCGCGTGACCTCGAAGGCGAGCGAGACGGAGTCCACCTGCGCGCCGGTCGGGAGGGCCGAGACATCGAAGCGGAACAGCGCGCGGTTCTTGGTGAAGTTCTGCGTCGTGCCGGAGTTAGCGAAGGGCTGGCCACCGAGGTTGTTGTTCGGCGCGGTCTCGATGAGCGTGGTGTCGGCAACGGGGCGGAGAGTGACGGAGTCGGCCAAGGCTGAAAGTTGAAAGCTGAAAGCTGAAAGCAAGAGGGCGAACGTCCAACGTCCAACGCTCAACTTCCAACTTCCAACGGGGCGCTCTGCTGCGGTGGAGTTTTTCTTCACACCAGAATGTCCGGCTCGCCGATAATCGGAGTGCTCACGCCGGAGGACTCTATCGGAGTCGTCACGGTGCCGCCAGAGAGCAGGTGCTCCTGCGCTTCGTTGGCATAGCCGGGGATGATGCGGTTGAGCTGGTTCTGCGTCGCGCCGAGATGGTCTCGGATGACTTTGCCGAGGACGGAGCGGTAGTCCACCGAGCGTTTCAGGTAGCGGTCGCTGATGCCGAACATGGAGCCGTCCACACTGCCCGCTTGGTTCGCCGGGCCTGAAATCCACGGCGCGTTGGTGTCGCTCGGGTGCGCGCCGGTGCCGCCGGGATGGCAGCCGACGACGCCTGTCAGCCGCCCACTCTTGCCGTAGCCCTTCACCCCGCCGCCCGCGAGGAACATCACGCCCGCCTCCGCGTGGTCCGTGCCGCGCGAGGTGTTCTCGATGGTCGTGCGGCCAAACTCCGTGAGCAGCACGACCACGACATCACTCCATGCGCACTTCGCGCCGGAGGCAGGTGCCGAGCCGAGCCGCCCGTAAATCTTGAAATACTTCTGCAAGCCGTAGAGCGCCCAGCCGATGCGCTGCTGGAGGTTTGCGTGCAGGCCGGTCGCGCCACCCTGGTTGTCATGCGTGTCGAAGCCGCCCATCTCCGTGCCGGCGATGACGGCGTCGGTGTGGTTGAGGATGAGCGACGCGGCCTTGAGTCCGGCGAAGAAGCTGGTGGAGCCGCTGGATTGGTCCACGACGTATTTGGCGGTGTTGTTGCCGTTGGCTGCGTAACCGCCGTTCTTTGCCTGTGATGTGGGAAACAAGTAGTAGGGGCTGCTCCCACCGTCCGTGTTCACGTCGTCCGCGTAGGTGTTGCCGGTCTCGGTGAAGTTGATGCTGCTGAAGATGGAAAGCGTCTTGAGCAGGCCGTCGTATTGCAGGCTGAGGAATGAGCGGCTCTTCTTGTCCGGAAACGGCGTGGACTGCGCGCTGAGGAGGGCGTTGGTGGCCTTCACATCGCCGGTGCTGGCGCTGTTCGGCACGCCGAGGAGGTCGTATCGCAGCGGGTCGGTGAGGTTTGTGAGTGCGGCGGCGGAGCCGCGCAGCAGCACCGGCAGTGCGGACTGGATGCTCACCGCTGAGAGCGGCGAGGTGCTCGCGAGGCCGGACTCGATGATGGTGCGGTAGAGGATGCCTTCCTTGGAGATGTTGTTGTTGGGAAGGCCGTTCTCCCAGTAGTTCTGCGAGTCGAAGTGCGAGCGCGACTGCTTCGGGTAGCCGACGCGGTGGATGAGCGCGAGGTCGCCGGCGTTGTAAACCGGCGCGAGGAATTTCAGCCCCGGGTGCAGCGCGGCGAAGCCGTTGCCGAGGCGGATGGCGCTCGTGTAGTTGAAGGTCGCGGTCGCGCCGGGGCTCGTGGGGAAGTCCGCCGTGCCGGGCGTGGCGGCGTAATCCGTCCCGCCGTCCTTCGCGATGAGCGTGGTGCTGCGGATGGACGATGTGTAGGCCGAATCCTGCACCGGCACGAGCGACCCCAAGCCGTCATTGCCGCCGCGCAGGAAGACGAAGAGGAGCTTCTTGCCGTTGAGGCCGATGTTCCCCTCCGCCAGCGCGCGGGCGGCGAAAGGCGGGACGTTGGAGAGCGCCGCGAGGCCCAGGCCTGCGCCGCCGAGCAGGGCGCGCTGCATGAAGTCGCGGCGGGTGAGTGTGTTTATGAAGGGCATGGGGGAGGCAGTGTTCAGAGTTCAGTAATCAGTAGACTCTATGCGTAATAGACAATGGCCGCTGGTTGGTGGTAGGTTTTTGGCATGAACCTGTTGCGTGCGCTGGACCAACCGCGGGTGTTGCAAGCC
>JBEBFV010000294.1:0-8044 GCA_040081795.1 Limisphaerales bacterium
CCGTGGGCCAGCTCGCGACCAAGTCCCCGCCAAAATCTCCCGGCAAAGGCACGGACAAATCCGGCAAGCAGATGGCGAAGGCGACTCCGAAAGGCCCGCCCATCAGCGCACCTGACACCAAGCCGGCACTTGAGCCTGTCGAGGTGAAGCCCATCGTCCCCGTTCCGGTTGCGCTGCCGCCGGGAGTTGCCGTGGCCGTGAAGCCGCCCCCTGTCGCTCCGCCGCCCGCCGTGCTCGCCCCCACACCGCCGGCCGCGGTCACGGAGCCGAAGCCGGAGCCGGTGAAGGTTCCGCCTCCCGCCGCGTTGACCGAGAACGTCCCGCCGTCCGTGGACCCGTATGCGTCCACCGGCCGTTACAAGGTGGAGCCTGAGCCGCAACAGCGCGGAGTGGGCGCGTGGTTCAAGGGATTGTTCTCCCGCAAGCCCGCCGCGGAGAAGGCCAAGCCCGCGACCGCCACCGGCAAGCCGGCGGTTGACGAAGGCCCGCTGCCTGTGCGCGTCGTCACGCGCGAGGGCGTCGTCGCCCGCTCATGGAACATCCAGACGCCGAGCGACTGGGCGTTGCAGGATGCCGAGTCCGGCCGCGTCATCAACTACCTCTGGAGCAACTCCACCAACGTCCCGTGGTCCACGCTCAAGGGCCGCACCATCGTCGTCACCGGCGAGGAGGCGCTCGACGTGCGCTGGCCGAACACGCCGGTGCTGCGGATCGAGACGCTCCGGACTGTGGACGAGTGAAATGTCCAATGATCAATTCCCAATGCCCAATGAATGCCCAATGACAAATGCCCAATGACCAGGCGGCCTCGCTCTCCATTGGTCATCGGTCATTGATTGGTCATTGGACATTGGGCCTTGGTCATTTTCCTTCCCGATGACCAACCTCATTGACGGCCGCGCCATCGCCGAGCAAATCCACGCCGAGACCGCCCAGCGCATCGCGGCGCTCACGGTGCGCGGCGTCCAGCCCGGACTGGCCTTCGTGCGCGTCGGCGAAGACCCCGCGTCGCGCGTGTATGTCGGGATGAAGGAGAAGACCAGCCAGCGGCTCGGCATCAAGTCCACCACCACCGTCCTGCCCGAGACCACCACGCAGGCCGAACTGCTGGCGCTCATCGCCAAGCTTAACGCGGACTCCGGCATCCACGGCATTCTCGTGCAGGCCCCGCTGCCCGCGCACATTGACCAGGCCACCATCTTCGCCGCCGTCTCGCCCGCGAAGGACGTGGACGGCTTCCACCCCGTCAACGTCGGCAAGCTCATGCTCGGCGACCCAACCGGTTTCGTCCCCTGCACGCCGGCGGGAGTCCACGAGTTGCTCATCCGCAGCGGCGTCAAGATCGCCGGCGCGGAAGTTGTTGTCCTCGGGCGCGGCAACATCGTCGGCAAGCCGATGACCGCCATCCTCTGCCAGAAGGCGAAGCACGCCGACGCCACTGTCACTCTCTGTCACTCGCGCACGCGCGACTTGGCCGCGCACTGCCGCCGCGCGGACATCATCATCGCCGCGATGGGCGTCGCGCATTTCGTGAAGGCCGACATGGTCCGCCCTGGAGCCGTGGTGATGGACGTGGGGGTGAACCGCATCGCCGACCCGACCGCGAAGAACGGTTCGCGCCTCGTCGGCGACGTGGACTTTGCCGCCGTCCAGCCCATCGCCGGCCACATCACCCCAAACCCCGGCGGCGTCGGCCCGATGACCATTGCGATGCTGATGCAGAACACGGTGCGCGCGGCGGAGACCGCGACGGGAGGGAAGAGTAATTAGTGCTTAGTAATTAGTCTTCACCCGCACCTCTTGAACTTCACCGTCCCCACTAACCACTAACCACTTATTACTTTCCCCACCCCATGAACGTCACCCGCATCCTCCCCGACCTCCAGTGCGCGCTCGTCTGCGAAGACGTGCGCCAGGAAGTCACCGGCAACTTCATCCTGCTCGGCGTCACCGCGTTTCTGCGCGTGCCGCAGGTGCCCATTACCGCCCACCGTCTATGCGTCTTCACCCGTTGGTGCGCCGGCGTGGGCAGCTTCACCGAGAGCGTGCGCCTCATCGCGCCGGACCAGACGACGCTCATCCGCGAGGCGAAGGTGAAGTTCGCGCTGCAAGATCCGGCGCACAATGCGACCAACCTCTCCGTCTTCGCCCAACTGGAAATCACCGCCGGCGGCATCTACTTCGTCGAGGTGCTTGTGGACGATGTGATGAAGCTGCGCTTTCCGCTCCCCATCATCGTCGCTCCGCCGCAAGCCGAGCAAGGGCAGCCGGCCACCGCCGCGCCGCAGGGGGAGTGAAGTTACCCGCGCCTGAATCCGGCAGGGTCGCGCTACGCGGCCGGGATCAGGGCCGAAGCCGGGAGCCCCGGCCGGCCGTGGATTCTCTCCTGAGCGCGGCAACGCTCATCGCGTCGGCCGCGTCATCTGGAAGGTCCCGTGGTCCGACGGGCATTTGTAGGTGGAGAAGAAGTTCGTCGCCGACGCCTTGCCCTCGTAGTGATAGAGGCCACCCGCAGCCTTGCCCAAGTCCGCCGAGCCGCTGAACTGGTGCAGCCCGCCGGCCGGCCGCACGTCGAGGTTCACCGTTGAGCCGAAACTCAGGACCACCGCGTAGGTCGCGTGGAACCTCGCCTCGTATTGGCCGCTGTCGAGCTTCATGACGAGCGCGCGCAGCCCGCCGTTGTGCCCGTTGTGATCGCTGTGCCACCGTCCTTCCCAGCGCCCCTCGACTGAGTTGGCCGGCATGGGCTTCGCCGCCGCCGCCTTCCAGTCCCGGCTGAACGTGGAGCATCCGCTGAGAACGAGAAGCGCCGCCAGGGCGCCGCCGCGAACGACTTGTTTCCGCAACGCTTGAATCATGCGCCGAAATTAAGAGGCCGCTGGCGGCCTGTAAACCTTCTTCAACGACACGTCGTGCCAGCGGCTCAACAGCGTCAGCGAACACACCGCCCCGACCGTCGCGAGGAACATGTCCCACTGCGTGTCCCACGGGTCGCCCTGCGTGCCGAGGAAATCCGTGGCCGCCTCGCCCGTCATCAGGGCGGCCCACCACTCGATGAACTCGTAGCAAGCGCTGAACGCTAGGCAGACGCAGGCCACGAGAAAGTTCAGCCAGCCACCGCGGGGCAGAGGGGTTTTCCTCAAGAGCAGTTCGCGCACGAAAATCGCCGGGATGAACCCTTGGGCGAAGTGTCCGAGGCGGTCGTAGTGATTGCGCGCCAGCCCGAAGGCGTCGCGCACCCAGTCGCCGAGCGGAACCCTCGCGTAAGTGTAATGCCCGCCCAGCACGACGATGAGCGAGTGAAAGGCCAGCAGGTGCAGGCACAGCGACGATAGCGGAAAGCGGCGGTGCGACCAGGCCAGCACGGCCAGCCCGCCCCACACGGGAAAATTCTCCAGCGCCCACGTCAAGCGGTCAGCCTTGGGAGAAATGCCGAGTGTCACTTGGGCTGACAGCACCACTGCAATGAGCCACGGGAGAGGCATGGCTCGAGATTACGCAATGGCCTTCACCACGCCAGCAATCAGAGCGACGCCTTCCGCCGCGTCCGCGCGCGTGAGGTTTAGCGCCGGCAGGAAGCGAATGACGTGCGTGCCGCTCGGAACCGTGAGCACGCCCGCGTCGTGCAGCCGGTTGACGAAGTTGAGCGAGGCGACCTTGCCGGTGTTGGCGAACGCCGGGATGTTCTCCGCCAGTTCGATGCCGAGCATGAAGCCGAGGCCGCGCACGCTTTTGATGACCTGCGGGAACTGCGCGGCGAGCTTCTCCAATTCCGCCTTCATCCACGCGCCCGTCTCACGAGCATTGTCAGCGAGCCGGTCGCGCTCGATGACCTCGAAGACCTTGTTCGCCACCGCGCACCCCAACGGCGTGCCGCCATAAGTCGTCGCGTGCGTGCCTGGCCCGAGCAAGTCGCAGAGCTTCACGCCGTGATGCTCTTCGCGCACCCAGAACGCGCCGATGGGAAACCCGCCGCCGAGCGACTTCGCCATCGAGACGCCGTCGGGCAGGAACTTGTCCGCGCCGGGAATGCCTTCGAGCAGCCGCTGAAAACTCTGGAAGCACCCCGTGCGGAAATGCCCGTCCTGCACGCCGTCCATGAGCAGCAGCAGCCGCCGCTCGTCACAAAGCTGGCGCAGCCCAAGTAAATAGTCCGCGCTCGCCGGGGCAATGCCGCCCTCGCCCTGCACGCCTTCGACAAGAATGGCGGCGGTCGCAGGCGTGATCGCGTCGCGCACGGCTTGAAGGTCGTTGTAAGGAACGTGCTTGAAGCCCGCCACCGCCGGTTCGAAACCCTTCTTCACCTTCTCCTGCCCCGTCGCGGCGATGCCCGCGAGCGTGCGCCCGTGAAACGAGTTCCAAGCCGTGATGATCTCGAAGCGCCCTTCGTCGTGGCCAAACTTGCGCGCGAGTTTGTAAAGCCCCTCGTTCGCCTCCGCGCCGGAGTTGCTGAAGAACACCTTGCCCGGCGCGAGGTGCCGGACGATTTGCTGCGCCAGCCGGCCCTGCGGCTCGTGATAGTAGAGGTTCGAGACGTGGACCATGCGGCGCGACTGCTCGACGAGCGCCTCAGTGATCTCCGCGTTCGCATGGCCGAGGGAGCAGACCGCGATGCCGCCGCCGAGGTCGAGGTAGCGCTTCCCGTTCACATCCCAGAGGTGGCTCCCTTGCCCGCGCGCGAGCACCAGCTCGAAGCGCCCATAGCTAGGCACGACGTATTTCTGGAACAGGCCGAGGACGGCTTGCTGCTCGTTGTGAACGATGGCGGGCGGTGTCGGAACGATCTCTTTCATTCTCTGAGTGTGGGGAAGTCAACGGAGCGTGGGCCTGACTGTCAACCCAGCCAGTTTCGCAAGCTGCCCTGCAGCCCGGTCGAAAGTGAAAAACTCCTTCGCCCCAAGGCACAGAGCCGTGCCGACGTGCAGCAGATCCAGTGAGCGGAACCCCTTGTCCTCGGTGTTTGACTTGCTCAGAACCTCGGCCTGTCGCAAAGCCTCGGTCCACTCGATCGGCGTGTGCTCGATGAAAACGCGCTCATTCAAGTCAGCCTCGTGCTCCATCAGCACCGGGCGGGCAGCGCCGGAATCGAGTGACCGTTCGCCCGGTTCCGCCTGTCGAAACACGGCAAGCCGAATGGCGTTCCGAAACTCCAGCCGATGAAGCGGCGTGAACGGCAGCGCCTCATCGTGCCTCCGCAGGAAATCGGCCAGCAATCGTTGCGCTTCCGTCGAATGAACTCGCGGCAGGTAGAGGCTGGTCAGGAAATTGGTGTCCGCGTAAGCGCTCAATGCTCGCCCTTGTTGAGAATTGCGCCGATGAACTGCTCGCTGAAAACCCGGTCCCCGAACTTGCTCCTCATGCGCTTGCCGAAGTCCGGGAGCCGACGCTTCCCTTGCTTGCGGCGGGGCTGCGTGGGGGCGAGCAGATATTCGCGTCCATCCGTGTGACGGATTACCACCTGGCCTTCGTGGTCGCAGGTATTGAGCACGCGCGCCGTCTCGCGCGAGAGTTCCCGAACCGTGAGCGTCTGCATGTCTGACTTATTGTCTGACACGGCGGAGGTGTCAAGAAAAGCACCTGCTACGCCACCACTTCCGTCCCCACGCCCGCGTCCGTGAAAATCTCCAGCAGCACGGAATGCTGCTGCCGGCCGTCCACGAACTGCACCTTCTCCACGCCGGACTGGATGGCCGTCACCGCGCTGTCCACCTTGGGAATCATCCCCTTGTCCACCACGCCGGTCTGCTTCAAGGCCGCCACGTCGCCGATGCGCAGGTGCGTGATGAGCGTCTCCGGGTCTTTTGGATCGCGCATGAGGCCGGGCACGTCGGACATGAAGACGAGGCGGCGGGCCTTGAGCGCGATGGCGGCCTGCGCGGCGGCCACGTCGGCGTTGCAGTTGTAAATCTTCCCGTCCTCACCACGCGCCGTGGGGCTGATGACCGGCGTGATGCCGTGCGCAATGCACTCCAGTAACGGCGCGGTGTTCACGGCCACGACCTCGCCCACGTAGCCGATGTCCAGCTTCTGCCCGGGCCGGTCCTTGTCATCGAGCCACAGCTTGCGGCAGGTGAAGATGTTCGTGCCCGCGAAGCCCCGCGCCTTGCCGCCGAGCGACTCGATGGTGCGCACAATTTCCGGATTGATCTCGCGAGAGAGCACCTGGTCCACGACGCCGACCGTCGCCTCGTCCGTCACGCGCATTCCCTGGATGAAGTTCGCCTTCAACCCGGCGGCATCCATCGCGCGCGTGATGGCCTTGCCGCCGCCGTGGACGACCACGGGGTTGATCTCCACCGCTTCGAGGAACACAACATCCCGCGCCACACCGTGGCGCACGGCGGGGTCGGGCGAATCCATGAAGCTGCCGCCGTATTTCACGACGAACGTGGCGTGGCTGAACTTCTGGATGTAGGGCAACGCCTCCAGCAGCGTCGCGGCTTTGGTGATGGGGTCGTGCATGAGTCAGACAAAAAACGAGGCCGGATTCCCCCGCCAGTTCTGCGTGCCGTAGATGACGCGCAAAACCTCCACTTCACCGCCGACCAAGTGGTAGAAGATCAGCCAGCGGTTGAAGGGCGGCGGCATCACACAAAACCGTATTTTCGCCAACCGCCGGTGCTTGAGCCTTGCTTGCGGGCAGAACTCAGGAAAGGCGGCGATTCTGTCAAAGCTCGTGAAAGCCGCATCAAGAAAGCACCGGGCAGCCGGCGGATTCTCGGCGAGAATCCACCGCGCGCTCGCGATCAGGTCGTCATCGGCCCGGGGCGTGGTGCAATAGCCGCTCACGCCTCCCCCAATGCCTGCTCGTAAATTCGCTTCTTGCGTGCGGCGGTCATCGGCGTGCCCGGCCCGCTGTCCAGCCCTTCAAGCAGCAACTCCTCAAGGTCTTCGCGCCCGCTGAAGGAACTTCCCTTTGGACCGGCAGTCCGTCGCAGCGAGTCCGCCAGCCGGAGGGAATGCCGGATGACCTCGCTCTCGCAGGCAAACTGCCCCGTGGCGATCTGCTGTCGGATGATCCGCTTGTAGTAGGGAGACAGCGTGTTGCTCATGCGCTTTGAAATTCCAGCGAACGCCCAGAGGTGTCAAGCATCCGGCGTCTCCATGAAACTGCCGCCGTATTTCACGACGAACGTGGCGTGGCTGAACTTCTGGATGTAGGGCAACGCCTCCAGCAGCGTCGCGGCTTTGGTGATGGGGTCGTGCATCGGCTTTGTGAAAAGGAAACTAAAGCTCTTGAGAAATCTCTAACCCAAGTTTCACAGCGAGTGTTCTCAGAAACGCTTTTGCGTGTTTCGTCTTGGCCATGGCTTTCTCCAGCACTTCTCTGGCTGCCACGGCGTCGCCCTTCATGACGTAAAAAACTGCTGCCTCACCAGTGTTTGCCATTGTCACGGCCTCTTCCAACTTGGTTGCTCTCGCCAGCCAGGGTAGAGCAAAAGTTCTGGTTTTCTCAACTACGTCACCACCAATTTGTCGAATGTCAGAATCTGGTTTCACGGTCCACCAAAAGTCTTTGCCGTCATCGAAGAGGTGTCCGATCCGTTGACGTAAGGTGCAATCATATTCCTTCGGTGGCGAGCTTGCGGTTGGTCTTCCTAGAGTTTCATGAACTTTAGGCCAATAGACTCCAAGGTTGATTGTGAATTTTGCCTCACCAGCGTCGTTCCAGCTACTTTTCTGAGGTGAAACAACCTCGACAAGATCTCCGTTTTGACGAAAGAAAGTTGACGACTTGTTTTTGAAACCAAGCTCTTTGAGAGCGGGCTTTAGCTGCGCCTTAACAATCTCATCAATTAAGTCGGAAGGATGATTCATGATTGGAGCTTACCCTCCCAGCGTCGTCGGGTCGGTCACATCACCCTTGTTGTAGTCCACGTAAGCCTCGGTCAGGTCGCAGGCATACATGAGGGCGTTGGCCTTGCCGAGGTTCAGGCGGATGTGAAGGTCGAACTCCTTCGGCGCGGCGGCGGCGCAGAGTTGCTTGAACGTGGCCTTGGTCGGCTGGCCGCGCTTGAGGCTCCAGAGAATCTTCCGGCTGCCC
>JBEBFV010000295.1:0-8037 GCA_040081795.1 Limisphaerales bacterium
GTCATCTACCGCGACGTAGGGATCTGGGAACGTGCCGAAGACGGAATTGCCCGGCGTGCCGGACGTGGCGGTGATGTTGAGCGGCGTGCCGTCGGCGACTGTCGTGGTCCAGCCGCTGCCGGTGGCGGCGATGTTCTGGCCGTTGACGTTGACTGTGAGCGTGCCGTCGGTGGCGGGGTTGTAGCCGCGCCCGGCGACATAAATGCCGCCGGAGACGGTGCGGTTGGTGCGGACGCGAGTGAAGTCCACGTTCGCCACGCTGACGGAGTAAACTCCGACCGCGCCCCCGGCGTTGGCGTTGGTGAAGATGAAGCCCTGATGCATCACGGTCGGATAGAAGGTGCCGGTGACGCCAGCGGGCACCTGCACCACGTATTTGCCGTCCGCCGCCGTCTCGCTGGAGCCGATGAAGTTCGTCGCGCCGTAGCGCACGAGGTTGGGGTTGCCGCCCTTGTAATTGTTCACGACCGCGCCGGCGAGCGGGTTGCCGTTCTCGTCCTTCACGATGCCGCTGATGGTGCGCAGCGCGGTGGTGCCACCGGTGACGGTCACGGTGGTGGAGGCGATGGTCTTACCGCCCTTCATGTCCGTCACGGTGCAACGGACGACGTGCGTCCCGCCGCGCGTCCACGTGTGGCTGCCTTGTGTGGAGAGGCGCGCGTCGGGGTTGGTGTTGCCAGCGGCGTTGCCACCGGGCGCGTCGGGGTCATCGAATTCCCAGTAGTAACTCAGCGCGTCGCCGTTCGCATCGGAGGCAGTGGCGGTGAAGGTCTGCGCGATCCCCGCCGCGAGCGTGACGGTGGCGGGAGCGATGGAGACGGTGGGTGCGACGTTGCCGGGGAATGGGCCGTAGTTCAGCACGACATCCAGCGACTCCGGCGTGGTGCCGCCCTTCTTGACCGGCGTCACGTGGAGGTTCGCTTCGTTGTCCGAGTAAGTGCGGCCGATGGCGAGCGGCGCATCGTAGAGCGTGGCGTAAGGGTTGTTTGTGATGCCGGGCGCGGTGCCGAGGCCACGGCTGCCGGGCGTCATGTCGAGCAACGTGGTGTGGCCGCCTGTCGCGGGGACGGACTCGCCGCCGATGCGGACTTCAAGGCCGTTCGCCGACCAGATGGCCTCGGTGTTCGTGATGGATTGCCGGTAGCTGAACCAGTAAACGCGGCTCGGGTCGCGCACGATGCGCAACGCGTAGTTCTTCCCGGACTCCAGCGTCGGCTGGTCGAAGGCGTGGATACGATACGTGCCCGAGACGGTGGGCGTGGCGATGTTCACGTCCGGCAGCCAGCCCATCTGCCATTTCCAAAACGGGTTCACATCACGGTCGGCGGGCAGCGGGATGGGAGAGGTGTTTTTCCAGCCCATCAAGTCGAGCACGTCGCCGTAAGTGTCCGTGAAGAACGTGCCGCCCTTGAGCGGCGAGTAGAACGTGCTGCGCGAAATGCCGTTCGCGTGTTGGGGGCCGAAGTTGTGACCGAACTCGTGCGCCAGCGCGAGGCTCGTCGTGCCGAAGATGCCTTTGCCGTGCGCGCGGCCCGAGGCGAGTGTGCCCTGCCCGGGGATAAAGCCGCAGAAGAGGAAGTCGAGGTCGTAGTTGTCCGAGTCGTAGAGCGCGAGCTGACCGAGTGCTTGGCCGACCTGCCGCGCCTTCGCCCGCACGTCGTCTGCGAAGGATCCCGGTTCGTCCCACGCGGCGAACTTGGAAATGCCGGTCGTTCCGTAAGTCGCGTTGTAAACCGTGTAGCTCACGCCCATGTCAATCTCCGGCAGCACCACGAATTCCATCGATAGCCGCCCGTAGGAAGCGCGTTGGAACAAGTCGTTGATGGCGGCCGTCGCTGTGCCGTTGGTGATGTTTCCCCAACCCGAGCGATAGCCCTGCGCGTTCGGCGTGTCCGACGGGCCGGCTTGGTCCGTAAAACGCACGGGGATGATGAGCACCTTCTTGTGGCCGGTGGTCCAGTTGGCCGACGGGGTGGCGGCTCGAACGTCGGCGATGAGGAGTAGCACGCCAACGAACAGCCCGAGGCAAAGTTTGATTCGGAGGGTTGGGCAGCCGGCTGTCATGGCAATGTATTTACAAGGTCGTGGCTTTGGCGAATAGCTGGGGAATCCCACTACAGGAAAGGCCCGAGCACGAGCGCCAGTTCGCTCTGGGACAATTTGCTGCTCTTGGCTTGCGCCGACAATGCGGAGGGGCGTTGAATGCCGCACCGACATGAAAAAATCTGTGAAGCCCGCCGCCGCCGCAACGATTTCCCCCGCTCCGAAGCCCGTCCCCAACAGCTCCGGCATCAAAATCACCGCCATCGAGACGGTCATCCCCGACGACATCATGCCGGGCTTGCTGTTGCTGCGCATTCACACGGACGCGGGCGTCATCGGACACGGCGAGACTTACTACGCGCCGCAAGCGGTGGCCGCGATGATTCACGACTGGATGGGGCGGCGACTCCTCGGCGCGGACCCGCTCTCCATCGAGAACCACTGGCGCTTCCTCTACGAGCGGGCCAGCGCGTTCGGCTCGCGCGGCACGGAGTTGCGCGCCATTAGCGCCATTGACCTCGCGCTCTGGGACATCCTCGGTCAGGTGTGCGGCAAGCCGGTCTGGCAACTCCTCGGCGGCAAGGCCCGCGACAAGGTGCGCGTCTATAACAGCTCCGGTGGCCCGACCTACGGCCGTCGCCTCGGCGCGGGTCGCGACCAGGGCTGGCCTGGCCACGGTGACGTGGGCAAGCCCGGCCCGCTCGAGGACAACTGGGCTTCCAACTACGCCGCCGGCGACCTCGCCGAAGAACTCGTAGCCGAGGGTTATTGCGCGATGAAGTTCTGGACCTTCGACCGCGCGTTTCACGAGCACGGAGGGAACTTCCTTCCCTGGTCCGCCGTGAAAGCCTGCGTGAAGCCCATGGAGGAAGTTCGCAAACGCGTCGGCGACAAAATCGAAATTCTCCTCGATGGCCACGGCTTCTTCCAACTGCCCGCCGCGCTGCGCATCGCCGAGGCCATGCGCGACCTGCGCCCGCTCTGGCTCGAGGACGTGATGCGCGTGGACAACGCCGACACGCTCGTCGACTTCCGCGACAAGGCGCGGCTGCCCATCGCCGTGAGCGAGATGCTGACGAGCCGCGAGGATTACCGGCTCGTGCTGGAGCGGCGCGCGGTGGACTACGTGATGATTGACCCGACGTGGGTGGGCGGCATCAGCGAGACGCGGCGGCTGGCGGAGCTGGCGCAGACCTACAACATCCCCGCCACGATGCACGACTGCACCGGCCCGCTCACGCTTTTCGCCGGTCTGCACGTCGCGACGGCGGTGCCGAACGTGACCTTCCAAGAATCCGTCCGCGCACACATCCGCACGTTCTACAGCTCGCTCATCGAGACGAACGTGGTCATCGAGCAAGGTTTCGCGCTCCCGCCGGAGGGGCCGGGCCTGGGCACAAAGCTGAAGCCGGAGTTGTTCGACGCGAAGCGGGAGAGTTACCGCATCACGCGCGCGGTGGCTTGACGCTGCGTTGGCCGTCCTCTAAACCAAACGCACAGTTTCACATCACATGAATCCGAACTCTTCTCCCGTCTCCGCCACTCGTCGCGACTTCCTCAAATCCTCCGCCGTCGCCGGCGGGGCGGTCGCCACAGCCGTCCATTTTCCCCACGTCGCCAACGCGGCGGCGGCCGGCGACAAG
The DNA here is from genome assembly GCA_040081795.1 of Limisphaerales bacterium. Classification (GTDB taxonomy): domain Bacteria; phylum Verrucomicrobiota; class Verrucomicrobiia; order Limisphaerales; family SXTU01; genus SXTU01. The sequence continues at coordinate 3,687 of JBEBFV010000295.1, forward strand.
ATCAAGATCGGCTGGGTGGGCTGCGGCGGGCGCGGCACCGGCGCGGCGAACCAGGCGCTCAACGCCGACTCCAACCTCGTCATGTGGTCCATGGGCGACATCTTTCAGGACAAGATTGATTCCGGCTTGGAGTCGCTGAAGAAGGAGCAGGCTAAGAATCCTGAGAAGGTCAGCGTCGCCGCCGAGCGACAGTTCACCGGGCTTGATGCCTTTCAGAAAGTTCTCAACAGCGGCGTGGATGTCGTGCTGCTCACCACTTCGCCCGGCTTTCGCCCGCAGCACATCAAGGCGGCCGTCGAGGCCGGCAAGCACGTCTTCGCCGAGAAGCCGATGGCTGTGGACGGCCCCGGCGTGCGCTCGGTGATGGAAAGCATCAAGCTGGCGAAGCAGAAGAACCTCGCGCTCGTGGACGGCTTCGTCTGGCGCTGGACCACGGCCAACCGCGACGCGTTCGCGAAGATTCACGACGGCGCGGTGGGCGACATCCAGGCCATCTACTCCAGCTACTACACGGGCGCGGTGGACCGTTACCCGAAGTGGAACCGCACCAACACCAAGACCGACCTCGAGTGGCAGATCCGCCGCTGGTATTACTTCACCTGGCTCTCCGGCGACCACGTCGTCGAGCAGGCCGTCCACTCGATTGACAAGCTCATGTGGGCCATGAAGGACAAGCCGCCCGAAAGCGTGATCTGCACGGGCGGACGCCAGTTGCGCGCGGGCGAGCCGGGCGGCGAATACGGGAACATCTACGACCATTTCGCGGCGGAATACAAATGGGAGGGCGGCGTGAAGGGCTACCATTTCACCCGCCAGTTCGACCGCTGCCACGGCGAGGTCACGGAGCGCGTCTATGGCACCAAGGGCGTCTATGAAGGCGAGAGCGGCAGCAAGCGCCACGTCATCACCGGCGAGAACCGCTGGCGCTGGAACGGCGACAAGACCCAGAACGGCTACCAGACCGAGCACGACGAGATGTATGCCAGCATCCGCGCCGGAAAGCCGCTGAACACCGGCGACCGCTTCATCAAGACCACGCTCTGCGCGATCATGGCGCGCATGGCCGCCTACACGGGCAAGGAAATCACCTGGGAGATGGCGCTCAACTCGAAGGAAGACCTCTTCCCGAAGAACATGACGTGGGACATGAAGCTCCCCGTCGCCCCCGTCGCCCGCCCGGGCCAGACGCCATTCATCTGACCGGACGCGCGGCTGCAATCTTATCTCGCCACCGGCGCGGCCAGGGAATTCCCCTGCCGCGCCGGTCGGCTTTTTATCCGGCGAATCTCATCGTCTGCTGAATAGCCATTCGCAGGCCCACCTCTAAAATCTGTCGCCACTGACTCACTGCAATGCCTCGCGCCACCACCAGCACCTTGTTCCGTCGTGCCGTCTCGCTGGGCCTGCTCCTGGTGGCCTGCTGGCTCGGCGAGCGCGGGGCGTTGGCTGCGAGCAAGTCCGTCGCGCCGTCGCCGCTTCACGAGCGCATTGATTCGCTAATCGAGTCCGAGTTCGCCGGGCCGCTCACGCCGCCCGCGAGCGACGCGGACTTTCTCCGCCGCACTCACCTCGACCTCACCGGGTTGATCCCCACCGCTGACGAGGCGCGGGCATTCCTCGCGGATGCCGCGAGCGACAAGCGCGCCCGGCTCGTGGACAAACTCCTCGCCACCCCGCAGCACGCGCGGCATCTCGCCACCTTCTTCGACCTCATGCTCATGGAGCGTCGGCCGCAGAAGCACGTGGATGTCGCCGCCTGGCAGCAGTTCCTTTTCAACTCCTGCGCGACGAACAAGCCGTGGCATCTCCTCGCCCGCGAAATCCTCGCCGCAGATGGCGCGGATGAGGCGATCCGCGTGGCCGCGCGCTTCCATCTCGACCGCGAGGGCGAGCCGAGCACCCTGGTCCGCGACACAGGCCGCATCTTCTTCGGCATGGATCTCTCCTGCGCGCAATGCCACGACCACCCGCGCGTCGCGGACTACTTGCAGCGCGACTACCACGGCCTCTTCGCCTTCTTCAACCGCACCTACCTCTTCACGCGCGACAGCGACAAGAAGGCATTCCTCGCCGAGAAGGCCGAGGGCGACGTGACGTTCAGCTCGGTCTTCACGAAGGAATCCGGCGCAACGCGTCCGCGCCTGCCCGGCGGCCCGCAGCTCACGGAACCGGCCTTCCCGCGCTTCGCGGAATACGCCGTCGCGCCCGACGCGAAGGACAAGAACCTCCGCCCCGTGCCGAAACACAGCCGTCGCGTCGAGCTGGCGAAGGCAGCCACGGAGTCGAACAACCGCGCGTTCAACCGCAACATCGTGAACCGGCTGTGGGGCATGATGCTGGGCCGCCCGCTCGTCACGCCGGTGGACGAGCTGAACTCCGCGAACCCCGCCGCCTACCCCGCGCTGCTGGACCTGCTCGCCGCCGAGTTCGCCGCCAGCGGCTACGACGCGCGCGCGTTCCTCCGTGAGCTGGCGCTGACGCGCGTTTATGGCCGCAGCTTCGAGCTGCCCGCGAGCGTCGCATCGCCGCGCGGCCTGGCGCAGACTTGGATCCCCATCCTCGAAACCCGCGAGCGGCAGTCCACCAACGACATCGCCACCGTCGAAGCAGCGGTGAAGCAAGTTCGGGAGCGCATCACCGCACAGCGGAAGGCGATGCAGCCGGTGGTGGACGAGCTGGCGAAGACCAACGCCGTCATCGCCGAGCTCCGCAAGGCCTGCGACCCCGCAATCACGGCGCATCGCGACTCCGAGCGCGAACTTGGCAAGAAGCGCGACGCATTGAAGTCCGTCCAGGACGCGCAGGCCAGTCTAGGCGAGGCGCTCAACAAACTTCCCGGCGACAAGGAACTCGTAGCCAGCGTGGACAAGCTCAAGGTGCGCGTCACCGAGCTGAACAAGGAGATCGAGACCGCCGCGAAGGACGTCGCAACGAAGGACACAGCCGCCAAGCCGATGCGTGAGAAGCTCGCCCCCGCCGAAGCCACGGCCAAGAGCATCCGCGAGCGCTGGGCCGCCGAGGACGGCAAGCTGCTCGCGCTCGACACGGAGTTGATTGCCGCCACGACGCGTTGGCAGGACGCGAAGACGGCGGCGGCGCACATGGCCCGGCAGTTGGAGACGGCGCGAGTCATCGCCGAGTGCGACCGGTTCAAGCGCGAGGTTGACCAGACCAAAGCGGCGCTTGCGAAGCGCTCCGGTGCGTCCGCGCCGGAGTCCGGTTCTGCCGCCGTCGCGCAGTTCGCCGCGCTCGAAACCAAGCTCGCCGCCGACACCAAGGCCCTCGTGGAGGCCAGCGACAAGCTCACGGCCATCCTGGAAAAATCCTTTGCCGTCGGTGCGTTTGCCGCGCTCACGCCCGAGCAGCTCGCGTGGAGCATGATGCGCGCGGCGGGCGTGGTCGGCGCGCACGAGCTGGCCGGCGCGGCCGAGTTTGACAAGAAGTCGCCGCCGACCGACGCGAACAAGACCGACCCCGCGCGGCTCGCCGAGCGCGCGAAGGCGGCGGAGCAATACACGTGGGACAAGCTCAAGGGCGGCGCGGCGGGCTTCGCCCCGTTGTTCGGCGCGGGCGCGGGCGAGCCGCAGGACGCGTTCTTCGCCTCCGCCGACCAGGCGCTCTTCCTCAACAACGGCAGCATGGTGAGAAGCTGGCTTGCGCCGTCCGCCGAAAACCTCACCGCGCGTCTCGCCAAGCTCACCGACGCCCGCGCGCTCGCGGAGGAGCTTTATTTGAGCGTGCTCACGCGGCTGCCCACAGATGGCGAGATCGCTGCCATCCAGAAGCAACTCGCCGCCCGCGAGAAGGAGAAGCCCGCCGTCATGCAGGACCTCGCGTGGGGCCTGCTCACCTCTGCGGAGTTCCGCTTCAAGCACTGAGTCTTCGCCGCGAAAGGGCGCAAAGAACACAAAGTCGCGCCGAATTCAGCCGCACGCCCGGCAGTCTGAATTCCCGACAGCCCAAACCACGAATCAAGCCCATGAAGCCTTGCCAATACGCCTGTAACTCGGCCGAGCACGTCATCGCCCGCCGGCAATTCCTCGGCAGCCTCGCTCTAGGCACCGGTGCGGTCGTGGGCGGCCTCGGCGGCTTCGCGCAGCCCTCCGTCTCCGCCGCTCTCGCCAAGGACGAGAAGCGGATGCTGGTCATCAACATGCACGGCGGGCTCTCGCAGTTGGAGAGCTGGGACCCAAAGCCGGGCACGGACACCGGCGGGCCGTTCCGCGCGATTCCCACCAGTGTGCCGGGCATTCACATCAGCGAGCTGCTCCCGCACACGGCGAAAGTGATGCACCACCTCTCGCTCGTGCGGAGCATCAACACGAAGAACGACGACCACGGCAAGGGCAGC
>JBEBFV010000296.1:0-8031 GCA_040081795.1 Limisphaerales bacterium
GAAGATAACCATGACCGAGGAGACCATTCCACCCTCTGTCACAAGTTTATGCCGGTCAAGAAGTCCGGCTGGGCTTGGGATTTTCCGCGCCCGCTTCTAACCCGTTCAGGTGGAGCATTGATCCGGGTTGCCAGACTTTATCCGCGCTCAACGATAATGTCAGTGAGAGCAAAGCTTGTATCCCGTTCCATTGCAAATGGTGCAGGAGTGACGCGTGAGCTTTTCGTCGAACCAACTGGCACTTTTGTAACCGAGGCCGTTGCAGTATATGCAAAGCACCCTGTGGGTGTTGGCACAGGTGGTGCAGAACGCTCGCTGGCTCCGCTGTTCTTGGCGGCTCTCCCCATCGTCTTGGGCGCGCCTTGTGGTGTTTTTTCGCGGACCAGCCTCGGGCTGGCATCCCGTCAGGGCCATTCCGGCCAGCAAGATCAGGAGGAACGGGGATTGCAATCGGGCGCGGGTCATTGGCTTTTTCATTGGTTGATAGGTGGTTGAGTTTTTAACGATTCAGAGAGAGCTGCGTCTGCGGCGGGTTCAGCGCTTTGAGGGCACTGGCTGAGGCAACGGACGGCACGATGGTGCGGCAAGAGCGCGCCCACTGTGGCGAGCGGGTGGCAGCCGGAAACGCACTCAGCAAACTAGCTTGGCAGGCAGGCGGGCCTCGAAAATGGTCGCACAAGGTCAGAGTCTCGCACGGAATCCTCGGGGCGGGCTGCTTGAAGCTAGCGCTGATTTCCCGGCGGGTGCTCTGTAGGATTTGGAGCCGAGTAGCGAGCTTGCCTGTCTGCCCGATAGAAGGCGTCGCAGGATTAGCTGGCTCCTCGGGGGGCATCAAAGGCGGAAGCAAGGGCGGAGGCAGCTCCAGCGCCGGAGTCTCGACGGCAGTCTGGAGGCGCCGGAGCGTTACACTCATTGGCGCGTTGGTGTTCTCGATGGCCGCTTCAAACAACTCGCCCCCCCGCAAATCTATGCGCATTTGCCCACCACCCATCCGCGACTGGATCTGCCCATTCTCCAGAAATGTCGTCTCCGCTTGCAGTTGCACCAGATACTCACCCGGAGCAGGCAAGGTAACTGACTTGAACTCCTCCGTGTTGTCCCGTTCCAACTGGAAGCGGACGATCCGCGTCGATGCCTGCCCCACGAAAGTGATCGTCACCTCGTCCTTTAGCTGGCCCTCCCCAAGACGGTCAAACAGGTGGACGCGGATGGTGGCACCCCAAGCAGAGGCATGCATCGCAAGTGCCGCCAGCACGATCACGCACCTGATGGTTGAGCCTCGGGTTGAAGTGCTGGTCGGCTTGCACGGCATTGGGCGCGATGGAGTGCTGGCTTGCATGGTTTGTTTTGGCGGTAGTCAAACTGCCCGCACCTCCAATACGCGCACGCCACCCATCTGTGACAGGCAATCGAAGATCATCGGAATTGCGCGCTAGCCGGGGCTGCTTCCACTCTGGGATCTACAAAAAGGCTTACTTGGACTTCGCCCACTTGGCCGACCTAGCCCTGCGGGAGGTCTTCTGGGTCACCCGCGCCAAGGCCAACCTCCAGTGCCGGGTCGTGCGCAAATTGCAGGCCGGCCCCGAGGGCCAGGTCCTGCGGGACGTTCTGATCCAGTTGACCAGTCCAGCCTCCAAGCAAGTTTATCCCGTCGAACTGCGCCGGGTTGTGGCCAAGGTCGAGGTGGACGGGGAACTGCGCGAAATGGTGTTCCTCACCAACAATCTTGCTTGGAGCGCCCAGACCATTGCCGACCTGTATCGCTGCCGCTGGGTTCTTCAAGCCCACGATTCGTTCGGAAACGCTACCGGTTCACTCAAGCTCAGCGCCTCCGTGGGACGCCAGTGAACCCGTTAAATCTGCCGTAGCAGCGCTCGTTGAGCGCCGAGCGAAGCGCGAGCACAGGCCCAAACGTGGCGGTCACAGTCTGCCGCTCGGCGTTCCGAAGATCGTGTCACAAACCACGCGGGCCGGCGTATAGGGAGTAGCAGTTTGAAGCGGTGTCCCGGTTTGAGTCCGGCGCAGAGGCGTGACCACAGTATGTCCTGTGGTGGGGCCGGCGGGGTTAACAGCCCCGTCACCAGCGAAAGGTCCAGCGTAGGCCTCTCACGAAAGCAGGAGGCCAGCGAAACAGGCGCACGGGATTCGTCCCGTGCGCCGCTTCGCTTCAGCCGTGCGGGTGGGGTGGGGACGCACGGTTGAAGCGAGGTGAGGCGTCGTTAGGAAGAATCGTGGGCAGGCCAGTCTCGGCTGAATCGAAGAAGAATACTGCAAGGCCAAGGATGCTCCGCACTTCCGCCAGACGACGATGACTCGCCAGAAAGGAGCGCATGAAAGCATACCGACGGCACAACCAAAGCAGGGTAGCGACAGCCCTCAAGCAACCCGCCAAGATGACGGTCTACAACCTTCCGCGTCGCCGACCCTATCCCAAGCCCCGGCCGCGTTATGTCCCTCAAGTGCCGTCGCTACTCGAATCGAAGAAGTCCACCTCACGCTGTAGGTGCAACTGCTTTATAGACGAATACATGGGGTGTTGTCCTCTTTGTGAAGAACCCTCGGGCGATGGAAATGAATCCGATGTTCATCGTTCGATCTTTCAGGACCAACTCGTAAACGGTGGGGTCTTTGCTCCGTCGGTGCTGCCGGCACTAATGCCGAATATCGCATCAAGCGAAAGCGCAGGAGATGAACCTCAAAACCCGCCGCCCGAAATGGGCGCGGGCTTTTGCCAGGCACTACGCGCTCACTGTGAAAGGTTTGATGCATTTCTGCCGCGTTTGACCGAGCTAATCTATCACGGAGGCTGCTATGACTATAGTCTGGAAGCCGCCAGCTACAATTGCGTGGATGAGAGCCGCCATGCTGCTGCTCTGCTCACCCCTGCCGAACTTCAAACCTTCAGCCGGGTGCTGGCGGGAAGAGTAGCGTGCGCGGAGTCATTTCAGTGGATTGCCTTTTTGAAACCCTTCTGGTTGCGCCCTTTGATCAGTTTCTTGCTGCCTGCGAAACACGAAGCGAAAACCCTTCAACTCCTGCTGGAGCACTTGTTCGTGCGCTATCCGGCGCCGGCTTGCCTGCTGCGATTGCCAACGGGTTTCAAACCCTTGCTCTGGCTGGTGTGCTTGGGACGGGGAGAAAGTTTGTCACGCATGGCCCGCGTCTTTGGGTGGAATGAGATTTCGGACGCCACCGCTCATCATCTGTTCCAAGCTCCCGCTAAAATCGAGTTCCACAACATTCCCTTCTGGTTTGAGCTATGTCGGGAGGGGGCATCAGCCACTGAGTATCGCCGATTGAATCGGTTCGCAATGCACGGGAGGCTGGACTGGGCGAATCAGCCCGTCCAGAAATTTGACTGGAACCAGGGGTGCCCTTCGGACCTGCTGAGAGGGCCCCTTCGCACTCAGACTATTCAGTGGCTGGTCCGGCATCGCGAAGGATTGACCAATGACACCACCACGACGGTCCTCCTGTGGGCCACTCATATGAAGCTGGAGGCCGACCGAATAGGAAATGCGTTCTCATGGAAGGGCCGGACGCTCGCGCGTGTGCTGGAGCAAGCGGTGGCCTACGACTTGGCGATTCGAGAAATGAAGCGCGATGGCCCACGGTTGGCGTGGCCAGGCCGTGAGTGGGATTGGGAATGGCAGCATGGTGCCCGGCGCTTTTGGACGGTGCGGGAGCTGTGCAGTAGTGGGGAATTAGCCACCGAAGGGCAGGCGATGCATCACTGCGTCGCCTCCTATGCCTTCGCTTGCGCCAGCGGAGACGCAGCGATTTTTTCGCTGACGTGCAATGGCATCAGGGTTCTTACCGTTGAACTCGAACCGCACTCCTTGCGTGTCCGACAGGCCCGCGGCGCTTGCAATCGTGCGGCCACTTTTGAGGAGAAGGCCATCGTCGAGCGTTGGCTTACGGAGAAAGTTCTTCGACCGGTTTGCGCTCATGCTCCTGTCTGAGGGGCGGCAGGAGGGTGACACGAATCTGGCGTTCAACTGACACACTTCAATGAAAGATAGTTTTCCTCCAAAATCTCCATACCAGCCACAGGGCGAGATCGCGCGCGGTGGCATGGGCGCGGTGTTCCATGTCGTGGACGCGAAGCTGGAGCGCTCGGTGGCCATGAAGGTGATGCTGCGCACCCGCGCCAGCGAAGGGGAGCAATGGCGTTTCCAGCAGGAGGCCCGCGTGCTGGGCCAGCTCGCCCACCCCAACATCGTCCCCATCCACGACCTCGGCGTGGATGAGCAGGGCCGGCCCTTCTACACCATGAAGCTGGTGCAGGGCGTGACGCTTCAGGAACTCATCACCCGCCTCAAGTCCGCCGATGCCGAGGCGCTGGCGCGATATCCACTCCGGCAGTTGCTGGCGATTTTCCAGAAGGTCTGCGATGGCGTGGCCTTCGCCCATTCGCGCGGCATCATCCACCGGGACCTCAAGCCGCAGAATATCATGGTGGGAGAATACGGCGAAGTGCTCGTGATGGACTGGGGTCTGGCCAAAATCCTCCCCGGCAGCCCCGCCGCCCAAGCGAAGTGTCTGCCGCCGGCGCCGGCCATCGCTTCACCCACACCGCCTACGAGCGAACCCGCACCTGCGCTGTCCTCCGAGGCTGCGGAAACCCTGGCCGCCGGTGAATCCCCTGGCGTCTCTGAGCCAAAGCTCTCGTTCGGCCAGCCCGCGCCGCCACCCAGTCAAGCCTCCGGCTCCGCACTTACACTGGAGGGTCGGGTGATGGGCACACCGCACTACATGTCGCCCGAGCAGGCCGAGGGCCGCGTCCACGAGCTCGATGAGCGCACGGACATCTTCGCCCTCGGCGGCATCCTCTACGCGCTGCTCACGCTGCGCCCGCCGGTGGACGGAGCCAACGTAGAGGAGATGCTCGCCAAAGCCCGCCGGGGCGACATCACACCGCCTTCCGCCCTAAACGCCCGCACCGGCACCATCAACACCCATCGCAAACCCACCGGCGAAGTGGTGCGCCCGACCGAATTGGTCCCCTTGCCGCACATGCCCGGCGGTCGCGTGCCCCCCGGCCTCTCCGCCGTGGCGATGAAGGCGCTGGCCCCGATCCCCGTGAACCGCTACCCGAGCGTGGTGGCCCTGAGCGGGGACATCAACGCCTTCCAAGGCGGCTTCGCGACGAGCGCTGAGAAAGCCAGCGCGCTCACGCTGTTCCGGCTGTTGATTCACCGCCACAAGGCGTTCGCCGCCGCCGCGTCGCTGTTCGTGCTGCTGACGCTGGGCTTCATCGTGCGGTTGGTGGCCAGCGAGCGGCGAGCCTTGGAACAAACGGGACTGGCCCAGTCCAAGACGTTGGAATCAGCCAGGACCCTGGCGCATGCGCAAATCTCCTTGGCCGAGGCGGCTTACCGAGACCAGGACGCTACCATGATGCTGATGACGTTGGGGCAGGTGGCGAAGGAACATCGCTCGGAAGCTTGGGACTACCTCATGGCCAAGGCGGACTCGGCCAGCGCGAAAATCCCCGCGCTCGTGAGCAGCGATATTCACTGCGTCGTCCCGCACCCGAAGCAACCGGGGGTGTTCGTCGTCGCGGACCGGCACCGCCTCATCACGTTGGTGGAGCCAGCCACGGGGCGGAAGCTGGGCCGGTTTCCCATCACCTTGGGGACGAATCTGCCGACGCCTCACTTCCAACTGGCCATTGATGCCGACGGCGAGCGCATCGCAGTGGTCGGCGGCGGTTGGACCAACGCCGCCGTGTATCGGCTGTCTGACGGCACCCTGTTGCAGACTGTGGCGTCGCCCGATGCAACCCGCGCGGCGTTCTCCCGGGACGGCCAGCGGTTGTTCCTCCACGCCTCACCGGGCAGCGCCAGCATGGTGGAGCTGGCTACCGGGCGCGAGTTGTGGCGGAGCTATGAATCACTCCGCTGGGCACCGCTGGCGGATGACCGGCGCATTTTCGCCGCGAGTTACAAGGGCGTGCAGCACCTGCTGGACGCACTGGATGGCAAACCGTTGGTGCCGCCCGTTTCCACGCGGCAGGACATCACCGCCGTGGCCGCCTCCGCCAGTGATGACCTGGTGTTTCTGGGCTTTGGCAGCGGCGTTATCCGTGGGGTGTTTCCAGATGGTTTCAAGCTGAAGTTTGAGAGCCGTGACACCGGTTCGCCCATCGAGTTCTTTGCCACCACGCCGGATGGCCGGTGGCTCGTCTCGCTGGCCACGGAGACCGAATCCGGCCGTCAATCGCTCCAGCTCTGGGAAACGGGGCAGGGCCAGCGCATCCGGGGCTTCCTCGGCGGCGGCGGGAAAGCCCGGAGTCTCGGCATTCACCCGCTCTCGCATGAAATCGTGGTCGGAGGCCAGAACAGCCGCGTCTGGACGCTGCCCCGGCACGACCCGCGCTGGCGCATCGCCAACTGCTGGCTGCCCGAACCGCAGGGCGTGTTTTGGGGCTCGGACGACGTGCTGTTCACGCAAATCGGCAAAGAACCGCTGAAGCTGAAGAACTGGGCGACGCAGGAGGTGCTCTGGGAGGCCCCGGAAGCGGTGTTTCGCACTGCCAGCGTTAGCGCCGACCAGCGGTTCGCCTACGTGAGCGGTCGATCCTCCGGCCTGCCGTCCTATTGGCTGACCAATTCTGCGAATCCCCAGGTGCTGGCGGAGGTGGCGCATGGAACCACCAAACTCACTAGCTCGGAGTTAAGCCCGGACGGTGCCCGGCTGGCGCTGGTGCGTGACACCCGGTTGGTAGTGCGGGAGTTGAGCACCGGTCAGGAACGCAGCTTCCACGTGGTGGGCAACCCGAAGGTAGGCAATCCAGTCTGGATCAACGACCGTCGCCTGGCGTTCTCCGCGACCACCGGAACCGCCGGCTCGGACGGAGCCATGAACTACCTGGTGGCCCGCCAAACCGACTCCACGAACCAGCACTATTCGACACGCAGCCCGGTGGCGATTCTTGCACTGTCAGCCGAGCCGGGCGGCAGCCGCCTGGCCGAGGCCGGTCAGAACAACATGATTCGCATCCGGAACACAACGACGCTCGAAGGAAGGAAGGGTTTTCGCGCCCATGATCGCGCCATTACTGCCTTGGCTTGGCACCCCCGCCTGCCGCTGCTCGCCAGTGCCTCGGCTGACCTTAGCATCAAAATCTGGAACGCGGATTCCGGTAAACTCCTCGAAGAATTCATCGGGCCGGCCGGGGCCCCGATCTCACTGCGCTTCAGCCCGTCCGGAAATCGCCTGGCCTGTGCGGCGGCGGACCGCACAGTGCACGTCTGGGACCTCGGCCCCGCCAGCCTAGACACGCCGGCCCCCGTCGTCCGCCCACTCCGTAACGACGTGGATGACTGGCAGGACCTGATCTCCCGGGTCGACGACAAGGATGTGCGACTGAACGGCCGTGGCTGGGTGCTGAATCATGGGGTGCTCACCAGCCCGATGGGCACGGGAAACACCATCGCGTTGCCCGGCCACTTCGCCGGGACCAACTACAACTTCCGCGTGACCTTCCGCCAGCTCCATCGCGGCGACGGACTGGCCGTGATGCTGCCTGTGGGCGACCGACGGACGGCCTTCTTCTTCGATGCCTGGCCCGACCTGGGCGTGATGAGTGGCTTTGACATGGACCGCTCGCCAGGTGTCACCGCTGCTCAGCCCGAGACTATCAAGGGACAGCGCGTGACCAACGCCGAGCCACACACGCTGGAGTTTCTCGTCCGTTCCGGGACGTCGGAAGCGCGGATTACGGTCCGGCTGGATGGCAAGCCGTTCACTGAGTGGCGCGGGAAGCCGACCGACCTGAGTATCAGTCGGCAATGGCGGACGGTGCCGACCGGGGCCATCGCCTTGGGAACGCACCGGAGCGGCTGGGCCGTGACGGAGGCGAAGGTGAAGCCACTGCCCGCGAACCCTTTTATCCGGCAGCTGCCGTGAGATAACAACCCGTTCAACCTGCCGTAGCAGCGCTCGTTGAGCGCCGAGCGAAGCGCGAGCACAGGCCCAAACGTGGCGGTCACAGTCTGCCGCTCGGCGTTCCGAAGATCGTGTCAC
>JBEBFV010000297.1:0-8029 GCA_040081795.1 Limisphaerales bacterium
AGCGGCGCTCTGTGAGCGCCGGGTTGGGAAGACGGCGGTCACAGACCGCCGCTACAGACGGAAGCGCAGGCTGAAGCCTGCGCCAACGGTCACTTCGCTGCCGGCACCGCCTCGCCCTTCTTCCGATACGTCGCAGTCGGCTTGTAGTTCGCACTCGGCAACTGCTCCCACGGCACGACGCCCACCTTGTCCGCCCACTGCTGCCACGCGGCGGTGAGTTCCTTCACCTTGGCGGGCTGTTGCGCGGCGAGGTTCTTCAACTCGGCGCGGTCGCGGCTGAGGTCGTAGAGTTCCCATGGGCCACGGAAGGATGCGACGAGTTTCCAGTTGCCGACACGCACGGCGCGGTTGCCCTCGTGCTCCCAAGCGAGCGTGCGCTCGCCGGGCGGCCTGCCATCCCCATCCAGCGCGGGGAGCAGGCTCCTGCCGGGGAGCGGTGTGAGGGCGCGGTCCTTGAACTGGGCGGGATACTTCGCGCCAGCGACTTCGAGAAAGGTGGGGAGGAGGTCAATGATGTGGCCGGGTTCATCGCTGAGTATTCCTGAACTGGTAGGGAGGGGTGTCCTCACCCCGCCGTCGGGTGCCCGTCCGCCATTGGCGTTCGGCGGCGCGCTGGGGACAGCGCGCCCTACCTGACCGGCAGGCCAATTCACGATGAGCGGCGTGCTGATGCCGCCTTCGTGGTCCCACATCTTGTGCTCGCGGAAGGGCGTGTTCGCCGCGTTGGCCCAGCCGACTTCGAGGCACTTGTGCGAGTCGCGCGTGCCGGCCTCGCTGCCGGGCTTGTGGCCGCGCGCCACGTTCGGCCAGGTGTCGAGGAACTCCGCGCTCGCGCCGTTGTCGGAGAGGAAGAGCACGAGCGTGTTCGACTCCGCGCCGAGCTTCTTCACCGTGTCGAGCACACGCCCGATGCCTTGGTCCATGCAGTCAACCATCCCGGCATAGATGGCCATGCGCAGGTCCCAGTCCGCGCGCTCGGCACCTGGCAAACCGGCCCACGCCTTCGCCTCCGGAGCGCGCGGCGAGAGCTGGGCGTCGCGCGGGAAGAGGCCGAGCTCCTTCTGCTTGGCGAAGCGCCGCTCGCGCTCGACGTCCCAGCCGTGGAGAAACTTGCCGCGATACTTCGCGATGTCCGCCGGCTTGGCGTGCAGCGGGAAGTGCGGCGCGGTGTAGCAAAGGTGGAGAAAAAACGGCTTGTCCTTCTGCTCGCGTCCGTGCGCTTCGAGGAACTTCACCGCGTTGTCCGTGAAGGCGTCGGTGGCGTAGTAATCCTCGCCCGCCTTGATGTTCTCGCGGTCTAGATAGAGCGGCGTGAGGGCGAAGTAATTCCCGCCACCGCCGGAGCCATAGGCGCGGTCGAAGCCACGGTTCATCGGATGGTTGCGCGCCGCCGGGGCGCCCGCCGGCATGTTCCCGCCCACGCCGCCGACGTGCCACTTGCCGACGTGGTAGGTGCGGTAGCCGGCGTCGCGCAGCAATTCGGCGATGGTCGCGGTGTTCTCGCCGAGGCCGCTGCTGTAGCTGGGCGGACGCCACGGCTGGAGCATGTGCCCGACGCCCGCCTGATGCGGGTAAAGCCCCGTGAGCAGCGCCGCGCGCGTGGGGCAGCAGCGGGCGGCGTTGTAGAACTGGGTGAAGCGCAGCCCGCCCGCCGCGAGCCGGTCGAGGTTCGGCGTGGCGATGCTGGAGCCGTAGCAGCCGAGGTCGGAGAAGCCGAGGTCATCGGCGAGGATGAGCAGGATGTTCGGACGCGGTGCAGATGCGGCGGAGAGTGGCAACGCGAGGCAGAGGAGTTTCACCAGCAGCAGCCGGGCGAGGCGTTTCATGTGGCGAAGAGTAGTCAACGCCCCGTGTCGTCGCAATCCGGCGCTTCGGCCCCGCGCTCAGGAGCTGAACCACCCGAGCCGCTTGCGGTTCGTGTAGTAGAGCAGGCCCAGCAGGCGGACCTCGACGGCGAGGAAGTAGAGCGCGATGAAGCTGGTGATGAACGTGGGCAGCACGGGGACGGGCAGCACCGCGTGGAGGAGGGTTTCGCTCAGGAACCGAGCGAGCACCAGCGCGAAGAACACGGCGCAGGCCAGCACGTATTGCAGGTTCAGCCGCGTGATGGCAGGCATCACGACGAACGGGTTCACGGCCAGCCAGTTGTTCGACATCGCAGCCGCCAGCAGCGCCATGGGGAAGTAGAGGAAGCCCAGCGCGAAGAGTGGGAACAGGATTGTCAGGCTCATCTCCGAGTCGTTGCCGACGTGGAAGCCCATGTAGGCAAACGCCGGCCCGAAGCTCATCACGAAGGCGGACACGGCCAGCAGGAACGGCGCGACGATGTCGTCCCACCATTGGCCGAAGTCCGGCCAGCCGGGCACGTCGTCCTCGCCCTGCGCGGTGGCGTGGAGGATTTTCTGGAGGTAGGCGCAGAGGTAGCCTGCGGAGAAGAGCGCCATGATGCCGACGTAGGCGATCACCTTGAGCATGATGAAGCGCATCTTCCAGCCCCAGGTGATGAGGAAATCCAGGCCGAAGAAAAGAATGGTGCCGATGATGAGCATGGCGAGGCCGCCCTTGCCGAAGGGATACTTGAAGACACCCTTGAGCTGCTGGTGGAAGCTCATGTCCTCGCGCACCTGCTTCGCGCCCTGGGCCTGCGCGAACTCCGCGACCGGCAGCGCCTTCGTCCCGCAGATGGGGCAGAAGACCGTGCGCTTGTTGATGGACTCGTGGCTCTTCACGCACGCGTCGCAGGAGTGCGTGCGGCACTTGGGGCAGATGTATTGCGCGGCGGTGGCCGGATGGCGGGCGCAGGGCTTCACACCTTTCGCCAGCGGGGCTGCGGTCGGCGGCGAGGGCGATGACCCTGCGGCGGCGAGGGCGGGTGTCGCGACATGAGGGGAACGGCTGCCGAGCGTGAGCCTTGGTGCCTCTGGCACGGGCGCGGGCGCGTCCACTTCGTAGCACACCTCCACGTTGCCCAGCTTGAACACCTCGCCGGGCGCGACGACACCTTCCTCGACGAGCTCGCCGTTGATGAACGTGCCGTTGGTCGAGCCGAGGTCGCGGATGGTCAACCGGCCGTCTGCCTCGGTGAGTTCGCAGTGGCGGCTGGAGACCGAGCCGTCCGGCAGGCAGAGCGGACTGTCCTCGCGCCGCCCGAGCGTGGTCGTCCCGGCGGGAAGCTCCAGCACGGCGGGTTCAACGCCGGCGGTCAGTATGCAGAGGCGGCCCATGGTTACTCGAAGAGCCTGTCCAAGGGCGAGCCGCCCTTCTCCAGCGGTGGCAGCGGCAGTGGCGGCAGCGCGGTGAAGCCGGATTTCTTGCTGGCCGTGGTCCACCGCGACGCGAGCCGGTCAATGCGTTCAGTCGTGGGTGGATGGCTCATCAACGCGCGCGGCCCGTCTCCGCCGCCGAGTTTCTCCTCGAACTTCTGGATGCGTCGCAGGCCGTTCTCCAGCCCGCGCGGGTCGAGGTTCGCCGCCGCCATCAGCTCGTAGCCGCCCTCGTCCGCCTCGCGCTCGAAGTCGCGGGAGAAGGTCTGGCCCACCAGCACATGCGAGCCGGCCGCCAGCGTGCTGAGGAAGCCGTGATTGTTGCCGAGCACCGTCTGAATCGCCCGCGCCGGGCCGATGGTGCTGACGATCTTGCGAAGCCCGTGCCGCCGGGTGACGTGCGAGATCTCGTGCGCGAGCACGCCCGCGACCTCGACAGAGTTGGTGCACAGGCGCAGCAGGCCCATGTTCACGAAGATGTTGCCGCCGGGCAGCGCGAAGGCGTTCGGCTCGCTGCTCGCCAGCAAAGTGACGCGGAACTCGTAGTCGTGTTTCGGCAGCGACTTGGTGAGTTGCGCAACCATCGCGTTGAGCTGCGCGGCCGCGTTGGTCTCGCCGGACACGCGCATCCGCTTGCGCAGCTTGGCCGCCTCCTCGTCGCCGAGATCCTTCTCGAACTTGACGGGCACCCGGTCCACCAGCCGGGGCAGCACCCACTCGATCCCAGCGCCCAGCACGGCGGACAGGCTCACGAAGACCACGAAGAACACGCTGGTCAACATCAGCCGCCGCACGCCCTCGACCTGCTCGCGGCGCGCCTCGATCTGCGGGCGCAGATGCCGGTTCCGCCGAAATGCCAGCTCGCCCAGGATGTCCTCGTTGCTGGCCGTGAGGACGCAGTCGGGGTCGCGCTCGTTGGTGAAGGTGACACGGGAGTCCTGCTTCGTGCCGAAGGAAATGTCCATCCCGTCATAAGGCAGCTCCACCACGCCGCCTCCGGCCTCGAACCTCAGCGCGAACTCGCCGGAGAACAGTTTGCCCGCGACCTCCGCATCCCCCAGTGACGGGTGCGAGGCGTTGGCGAGATAGGCTTTTCCCTCCTGGCTCAAGCGCGTGGGTTAGTTGGTTGGGCTTCAGGTAACAACTTGCCGCGAAGGTGTCGAGCGGCGTTTGCAGTCTGTGCGCGAACATCGCCGGCAGTCCGGCCCGCCAATCCCCGGCTTGCCGTTGGACGGCTCGCGGGAGATAGTCGTCCCAGCCAACCGACCCAATGTCCGCCGACACACAACACACGGCGGGTGTTGTCTCCGGCTCCGCGCGCTCGGATGAGGCGCTGCGGGAGACAAACGCCCTGGAGCGCGCGATCCTAGAATGCGCGGACTACTCGATCATTTCCACCACGCCTGAGGGCGTCATCCGCACCTTCAACCGTGCCGCTGAACGCATGCTGGGCTACGCGGCTTCGGAAGTCGTCGGCCATGTCACTCCCGAGCTGATCCACGATCGCGAGGAGGTGGCACTCCGTGCGGCTGAACTCACGACCGAGCTGGAACGGGCTGTGGCTCCGGGCTTCGAGGCGTTCGTTGCCAGGGCGCGGCTGGGCCTGGCTGATGAGCAGGAGTGGACTTACGTCCGCAAGGACGGCAGCCGCTTTCCCGTGCAGCTTTCCGTGACTGCGATGCGCGATGCCGCCGGGGTGATCACCGGATTTCTCGGCATCGCCCACGACATTTCGCGACGTCGCGAGGCGCAGGCGCGCGTGGGACAACTCACCGCCGACCTGGGGCGGCGGGTCCGGGAGCGCACCGCCGACCTGGAGGCCAGCCAGAAACGCTACGAGATTCTGGCGACGGTCGCGCCGGTGGGGATTTACCACACAACGGGGGACGGGCATTGCGTGTATGTGAACGAGCGCTGGTGTGAGCTGGCGGGGCGCACTGCCGCAGAGGCGCTGGGCGAAGGCTGGGTGAAGGCACTGCATCCGGCTGACCGGGCGGCCGTCTTCGACGAATGGAACCGTGCCGTGCTGGAGCGGCGGCTGTTCAAGATGGAATACCGCTATCAGCACCCGGACGGTCTGGTCACGTGGGTGCTTGGCCACGCTGTGGCGGAACGGGACTCGGCGGGGAGCATCGTGGGCTACGTCGGCACGGTCACCGACATCACGGAGAGCAAGCGCGCGGAGCAGGTCACCGCCACGTTCGCCGAGCTGGGCCGGGCGTTGAGCGCGGCGGATTCGCGGCGCGCGGCGGCCGGGACGATCATGGTGGCAGCCGACAAGCTGCTGCGCTTCGACGCCGCCTTGCTGCACCTCATGTCGAAGGACCGGAAGCGCGTGTTCCGCGTGCTCACGGTGGACACGGTCAATGGCTGGCGCTCCGAGCAGCCGGTCGAATACGAGGCCATCGAGCCGAGCCTGATGTTCCGGCGCGTGCTCAAGCAGGGCGCGCAACTGGTCCTGCGCGAAGGCTCCGCGGAGGCGGCGATTCACTTCGAGCCGTTCGGCGATCCTCGCCGCAAGTCCGCCTCGCTCATGTTCGTGCCCCTGCGCGCCGGAGAGAACACGCTGGGCATCCTCTCGCTCCAAAGCTACGCACCGCGCGCCTACACGCAGGCCGACCTCGACCTGCTGCAATCCCTCGCGGACCACGCGGCGGGGGCGTTCGAGCGCCTCGAGACGGAGGACACGCTGGCGGAGAGCGAGCAGCGTTTCCGCGGGACGTTCGAGCAGGCGGCGGTCGGCGTCGCCCACATCGGCCTGGACGGGCGCTGGCTGCGCGTCAACAACTGGGTCTGCGACATCGTCGGCTACTCGCGCGAGGAGCTGATGACCAGAACCTTCCAGGACATCACGCACCCGGACGACCTCGCGCCGGACCTTGAGTTTGTCCGCCGGATGCTGACGGGCGAGATCCCGAACTACGGGATGGACAAGCGGTATTTCCACAAGGACGGCTCGATCGTCTGGATCAGGCTGACCGTCTCGCTGGTGCGCGCGCCGGGTGGCGCGCCGAAGTATTTCATCTCGATCATCCAGGACATCCGCGCGCGCAAGGCCGCCGAGGAGGCGCTCCTCCATGCCCGCAACGAGCTGGAGCAGCGCGTGCAGGAACGCACCGCCGAGCTGGCCCGCGCGAACATGCTCCTGCACACGGAAGTCGAGGAGCGCAAGAGCATCGAGGCCGCGCTGCGGGACAGCCAGGCACGCCAGCGCACCATCATTGATTCCACGCCCGACTGGATTTTCATCAAGGACCGGGAGTTCCGCTACCAGATGGCGAACGTGGGCTACGCGAAGGCGTTTCATATCCGTCCGGAGGACTTCATCGGCAAGACCGACCTGGAGCTTGGCCTGCCCGCCGAGCTGGTGCTTGGCGACCCGGCCCGGGGCATCCGCGGTTTCCGGACGGACGACCGCGAGGTGATGGAGAGCGGCCAGATGATGCTCATCCCAGAGGAGCCTGGCATGGCCGCCGGCCAGCCGGTCGTCCTGAACACAGTGAAAGTTCCCCTACGCGACGCCACGGGCAAGGTCACCGGCGTCCTGGGCTACGTGCGCGACATCACCGAGCACAAGGCCATGGAGAACGAGCTGCACCACCGCGAGGAGCAGCTCCGCGACCTCTTCGAGAACGCCAGCGACCTCATCCAGAGCGTCGCGTCGGACGGGCGAATCCTCTTCGTGAACCGCGCCTGGCTCAACACGCTGGGCTACCGGATGGGCGACCTCGCCGCGCTCACCGTGTTCGACATCATCCACCCGGACTGCCTCGCGGAGTGCCGCGAGCAGTTCACGCGCGTGCTGCAAGGCGAGGCCTTGGAGAACTTGCAGGCCGTCTTCCGCGCCAGGGACGGTCGCGCGGTCCATGTCGAGGGCAATGCGAGCTGCCGGTTTGAGGACGGCAGGCCCGTGTCCACTCGCGCCATCTTCCGCGACATCACCAAGCGCAAGCTCGTCGAGGCCGAGCGCGAACGGCTCATCGCCGAGCTTCAAGCCGCGCTCGCCGAAGTCCACACTCTGAGCGGCCTGCTGCCCATCTGCGGCTGGTGCAAAAAAATCCGCGACGACTCCGGCTACTGGAACAGCGTGGAAGGTTACCTGAAGAAAAGCTCCGGCGTGGACATCACCCACGGCATCTGCCCCGACTGCTCCGCCAAGATGATGGTGGACTTGGACAAGGTGGCCGGCCCCGCGCCCGGCACGCCGCCCGCCCCGTAGTCGCTGGCTTCAGCCTGCGACCAAGCCTGTGGCGGCGGTTTGTGACCATCGGTTTCGCAACTCGGCGCTCACAGAGCGCCGCTGCAGGTTCTGAACCGCAAACTGAAGGCTGAGACTACGGAGTCACAACCCCATCAGTCCGCGCTGCCAGTTCAACAGCAGCTTCGCCGGCTCGCTGTCCCGCCGTGAAAGCCACTCCAGCGTCTGCTTGCTCGCGATGAGCGTCGGGTCAACTCCCAGCTCCGCCGCGCGCCGGTCGCGCAGCGCCTTGAACCGGTCGAATCGCGCGTGCTCCGCGTCCGTGGGATGATACGCGACGCCGCGAAGCGCACACGGGCACTCGTCTGGCGGCACTGCCAGGCCGCGCATCACTGCTTGCAGCACGCCCTCGCGCCTGTGCGGGGCGAAGCGGCGCGGCAGCATCGGGTCCAGCGGCGCGTCGTCCACGGCGGCGATGGAGAGATCGAGCAGCGCGTCGTGGCTCAGGAGGAAGAAAGGCGGGCGGTTGGCACGCGTGGCCTCCTGCTCACGCCAGTGCCACAGCTCG
>JBEBFV010000643.1:0-2027 GCA_040081795.1 Limisphaerales bacterium
CGGTAGTGAGCGCCGTGATGGCTGGCTCGCCGGGATGGAGGTCCCCTGTGAATCTCCCGAGTCCAACCACAACAGTTCTGCGCACCGAACTATCCGGATCAGCGAGCAAGCGGTTGAACACAGGCCAAATGACGGCAGGTTCATGCGGGTTCGATGGAAGAAAGTGGCCGACTTGAGTTCGGACGAACGCATCCGTGTCGTCTGCCATAGCAAGCAAAGCGGTTAATGCCTCCGGTTGTTCAGTGGAAATACGATTCAGTGCGACCACGATGGCCGCGCGGTTAGGAAAGGTGCGGTTCGTGGAAGCCGCGATCAAAACCGCAGTGCCTTTGGGAGGAATGCCTCCGAGCAACCAGCCAGCGATGTGAACTTTAATACCGTTGGTGGAAGACAACCACTGCTGGAATTCCGGGAAGGCAGGAACGGCTTGATGCCCGAGTGCCTTAACAGCGTCGGCGGAGGTGGATAAACGCAAATCCATGCGGGTTTTAGTGCGAGTCCATGGAATGGTTACACTCTGCTTACCAAGCTGGTCTTCCACCTCAATCAACAACTTGTCCACCGGAGAGGGGTCGAGTGATTCGAGCCGCCGGAGTAAGATCGGGAGGCAATTGGTGCCCATGCCTTGGATGGCTCGCCGCGCCGCTGCGCCGTTCCGTTCGTCATTGGCACTGGGGTGGTTCATCAATGCTGGCTCCAAATCTTTCAGCCACTCACTCAGGGAGCGCCCGTCCCAACTAGGCTCGCGGGGTGTCCAACTCCACACGGCCAGCGCCACGAGCAAGACCGGCAGCGCGACCCAGAGGAGTAGGCGGCGCAGCAGGGGTTTCATCGGGAGAACGATTCGGGCCAAGGCGCGGCCGTGTCAAGGCGGCGGCGCAAGGGCGGGAGTAGTTCCGTAGTCGCAGGCTTCAGCCTGCGCTTCGCGCTGTAGCGGCGGTCTGTGACCGTCGGTTGCCCAACTCGGCGCTCACAGAGCGCCGCTACAGGTTCTGATTCGCACCCTGAAGGTTGCGACTACGAGGCAGCCTTGATGGCTTCCAGTTCCTCCCAGCGCTTGTAGAGCTGGTTGAGCTTGTCCTTGTGCGCGGCTAGCTCGGCCATGAGGGCGTTGGTGTGCGTGGCCTGGGTCTTGTGGAAGTCGGGGTCGGCGAAGAGGTTTTCGATGCGGCCGATCTGCTCCTCCACACCATAGACCTGGTTCTCCATGTCGTCCAGCTCGCGAGTTTCCTTGAAGCTGAGTTTGCGTTTGCCGCCGGTGGACTTCGGGGCGGGCTTGTTGGCGACGGATTTGGGCGCGCCCTGAAGGGACGCGGCTACGGGGGCGGCTGGCGCTGCGGCGCGGCGCTTTTTCTCCATGTAATACTCGTAGTCGCCGACGCTGTAGGCGATGCGCTGGTCGCCCTCGAAGGCGAAGATGCCGGTGCAGACGCGATTCAGGAAGTAGCGGTCGTGGCTCACGACGAGCACCACGCCGGGGAACGCGATGAGCGCTTCTTCCAGCACGCGGAGGGTGTTCAGGTCAAGGTCGTTGGTCGGCTCGTCGAGGATGAGGAAGTTGCCGCCTTGCTTGAGAATGCGCGCGAGGAGCAAGCGGCTGCGTTCGCCGCCGGAGAGATACTTGACCTGCAAGTTGATGCGGTCGTCGGTGAAGAGGAAGCGCTTCAAGTAGGCGCGCAGGGAGAGCTTGCCGTCGCCCCAGATGACAAACTCGGTGCCGTCGCTGACCTCCTCGATCACGGTGCGGTCCTCGCGGAGCTGAAGGCGGGACTGGTCCACGTAGTTGAATTTGGTGAGCTGGCCGGTCTTGGCGGTGCCTTCGCTGGGCTGGAGGTCGCCGATGATGGCCTTGAGCAAACTGGTCTTGCCCACGCCGTTGCGCCCGGCGACGCCGATGCGCTGGCCGTTCTCGAAGACGAAGTCGAAGTTGCGGAAGAGGACGCGGCCACCGAACTCGATGCCGAGGTTGTTGAGTTCGACGACACGGTTGCCGAGCGGGGGCGGCGGGGGGATGACCAGCTCCATGT
>JBEBFV010000298.1:0-7976 GCA_040081795.1 Limisphaerales bacterium
GGGCTGTTGCAGGCCCGCTCTGGCACACTCCAAGAGGATCGTCAGGCCATGGTCGATCAGGTGCGGAAAAAGGCCGGCAAGTGGCGCGGCTTCAAGGGAGCCGAATTGCTCAAACGCACCCGGCCGTGATTCTGGTCGACACCTCCATCATCGTTGCCTGGCTTGATCCCGCGCACGAGCACCACTTGGCCTGTGCTGCCGCGTTGGAACGCGCGGCTGCCGTGGATCAACTCGCCGTTTCGGCTGTGACCTACGCCGAGCTCGCGGCTGGAAACCGCACACACGAGGCGGTTCTGGAAGCGTTGCAGGGATTTGTGCCCGTGGACTTGCTGATGGAGGATGCCTGGCGTGCTGGCCAGGCGTTTGGACGCTTTCCAAAGAGCAAGAAGGACCAGCCAGTTTTGCCGGACTACTTCATTCGGGCCCAGGCAGCAGTGCGAGGCTGGCAACACCTGACGAACGATGACCGGCGGCTGGCTCCGTGGCCGGACGTCGATTTCATCTTTGCTCGCCCGAGACGGAGTTGAGCGGTCGGTTCCTCAGCCGACTTGCGGTGGAGTTTCGACCAGGCTTCTGCTACCAAGTAATTGATGCCCGACCTGTTTCCAGACGCCCAGACGAGCTTCAAATCCAAGCTGCAATCAGCGGTTCAACGCCTCGCCGCCAGCAACATCTTCATCGGCACGTCGAGTTGGAAATACGAAGGCTGGTGTGGGCAAATCTACGACGAACAGCGCTACCACTACCGGGGCAAATTCGCCGAGACCAGGTTCGAACGGGATTGCCTCGTCGAGTATGCCGAGGTGTTCAAAACCGTCTGCGTGGATGCGGCCTACTACCAATTCGCTTCCGTGCGCTACCTCACCGGACTGGTTGGGAAAGTGCCCGGTGATTTTCAGTGTTGGCTTGGCTACCTGAGTTCATCGCCTCCACTTTTCTCCTGGCGAAATGGCTGTGTCAGCATCCGGCCCAGCCGCAGTTCCACCGGGTCGCGGAACTCCTCAAGTCCAAGCCTCATGGCCTCATGGCCAGCCTCCGGTTGGGCGCGATACGTTCGGAATAGCCAGTCCCACCACGGCAGGTTGAAGCCGAAGTTGCTGTCCGTCTCTCGGCGCAGGATGGAGTGATGGACCCGGTGCACGTCGGGCGTGACGACGAGGCAGCGGAGCACGCGCTCAACCGCTGCCGGGACGCGCACGTTGCTGTGGTTGAACATGGAGGTGGCGTTCAGGAGGACTTCGAAGGCCAGCACGCTCACCGCCGGAGCGCCCAGCGCGGCGATGACAAGGAACTTGATGCCCAGCGAAAGCAGAATCTCGGCGGGATGAAATCTCGCCCCGGTGGTGACATCCACGTCGAGGTCGGCGTGATGCATCCGGTGGAGCCGCCACAGCACGGGCACGAGGTGAAAGAGCCGGTGCTGCCAGTAAATCGCGAAGTCGAGCACCACGACTGAAAGCATCACCTCCAGCGGCGTCGGCCAGGCAACGGAGTGGAACAAGCCGAGGCCGCGTGCTTCCACCAACAGGGCGCAGCCCACCGCTCCCGCCGGGGCCACGAGCCGGGCAAGGAAGCCATCGAGGACCGACACGCCCATGTTGCTCGGCCACCGACGCAGCCGGGCAGCGGGTCGCGCGCGGCGGGCGGCAAGGCACTCCCACACGCTCATCAGCACGAAGACGCCGAGGAAGACCCCGAGGCGAACCGCCGGCTCCCGACTCAGGAGTTCATCGGTCATGGCAAGGCAGGGCACGCACGGGAGGCTTTCATTCCCATCATTGAGGAGCAAGCCGCGTGAAAGTGCCGCGTGAAAGTGCCGGTGGACTTTGAACAGCAACTCAACTAGAAGCCCTGTTGCTCCATGCGCTCTCGCGTTAATCCACCAAATCAGGGCAAAGCCAGAACACAAAGCTGTCACCACACCATGACGCACGAGGCACAACCGACGAACGCCAACGTGTTCGAGCCACTCCGGCGGTTCAGTCGCAACTCAAAGGTGGTGTTGGTGTTTTTGGTGGCAGGACTCATTACGTGTCTTGCGCAAGGTGCAACTTTAAAATTGTCGCTGGATAGGACCAATGGCTGGATGTTTCTAAATTACCGGGGCATCCCGCCGAACACCTTCCGCGTCAGTCCCGCCGGCCTTGTAATCGGCGTCACCAATTCCGCTGCGCCCGCCGTGTTCCCGCTGACAAATCAACTGCCAGTGACTGAATTGAGGGTGAGCGGAAAAATTACCGGCCTGCTGACCATCCCGCCTGGCAAACAAGGGCTGAAGGGGTTTGACGACTACGCCATCCGCGTGGGTCTGGTCGAGTCCGGGGCGCGCACCTTGAGCTGGCGGGAGAAACTTGTCAGTGCCGACTGGGTCAAAAAGCTCTTTGCCCTTGCCCCACCGGACACAGGCATCAACCGCATTCACTTTCTCAACCTCGGCACAGACGCGAAGCAGGTGGGCCAAACCCGAGTGCATCCAATGAGCGAGTTGATGTTTGAAACAGTCGTGGCGGTGCCGGACGCTGGCGGACACTTCGCGTTCACCAATCGTTTTGCCAGGCCAATGAGTGTGCTTGCCTTGTGGATAGCCTGTGATGGTGACGACACCAAATCCTCATTCGCCGTAACCCTCAACAAAGTGGAGCTGGAAACCCAGTCCTCGCCAGCGGCCAAGTGAAATTCAACAGGGCGTCGGTCACGGCGGAAGAGCGTCACGTCTGCCGTTGGAAACGGAAGTAGCTGAACCGCTGCTCCGTTTGCCACGGGGTGAGGTGCGTTTCATCCACCTGCTCGCAGATGCGGAACTCCGCGCCGAGTTCCGCGCCAACGCCCGCCGCATCGTAACGGGCGACCTCCAGGCCGCTGCATTTGGCGGGTCCATCAAGCGCGAACGTGGCAATGATGACGTGGCCGCCAGGAACCAGTGACGCCTTCAAGCTTGCCACATAACGCGTGCGGTCCGTCGGCGTGGTGAGGAAGTGAAACACCGCACGGTCGTGCCAGAGCGCGAAACGCTCCGGCGGGCGAAACTCAGTCACGTCCGCCTCGAACCAATGCACCGCCGCTGCTCGTGCGCCGAGCCGTCTGCGCGTGAGGGCCAGCGCCACGCCGGAGAGGTCGAGCACGGCCAGTTGTGTGAAGCCCGCATCCAGCAGGCAGTCCACCAGCACGGAAGCCCCGCCGCCTACGTCAATCACGCCTTCCTGTTTGCCAAGGCCGGCGGCGGCGAGAAGGCGCAGGGAAGTTTCGGGGCGAGGTTGGAACCAGCTCACGTCATCCGGAGCCTTGGACTCATAGACGCCTTCCCAATGTTCCTTCCGGTTCATGGGGACTGAGTATCTTCCCTTCACCGTCAGCCCGCAATGTTCTGTGCCGCTGCTTTCTAGTGGCTGGTTTCCGGCGGCTTGGGTTCAGCAGGAGCGCCGGTTGGTCCCGATTGGGCCGCGCCACTGCCCGTGGCAGGCGCAAAGCGTTTCTCCATCCACTCGTAGAGGACGGGGAGCAAGAGCAGGGTGAGGAAGGTGGAACTCAAAATGCCGCCGATGACGACGGTGGCGAGCGGGCGTTGCACCTCCGCACCCGCGCCGGTGGCTATGGCCATAGGGACGAAGCCGAGGCTCGCCACGGCGGCGGTCATCAACACAGGGCGCAAGCGCGTGAGCGAGCCTTCCACGACGGCGGTGAGCAGGTCCTTCCCTCCCTCGCGCAACTGGTTGAAGTAAGTGACCAGCACCATGCCGTTGAGCACCGCCACGCCCGCGAGCGCGATGAAGCCCACCGCTGCGGTGATGCTGAAAGGCATCCCGCGCAACCACAGTGCCGCCACGCCGCCCGTGACCGCCAGCGGGATGCCGGAATAGACGAGCAACGCCTGTCGCAGCGAACCGAACGCCAGAAAGATAAGCACGAAGATGAGCGACAACGCGGCGGGCACGACCACGGCAAGCCGCGCGCGGGCCTCCTGCAAATTCTGAAACTGCCCGCCGAACTCCACGATGTAGCCGTCAGGCAGCTTCACCTGTTCCTTGATGCTCTGTTCGGCGGCGCGCACATAGCCTTCAATGTCGCGTGTCTTCAGGTTCACCATGAGGGCGGCGCGGCGCTGGCCGCTTTCACGCTGGATGGGTTCGACGGTCTTGAGCGTGGTGAACTCCACCACTTTGCCGAGCGGCAGCAGGCCGCTGTCGCCCACGCGCAGGGGCAGCTTCTTGATTTGCTCATCGTCGGCGCGCAGCTCCTCCGGCATCCGCACCATGATGTCGAACCGGCGGTTGCCCTCGACGAGCTGCCCGACCACCTGCCCGGCGAGGGCGGCGTGGACGGCCTTGTTCACCTCGCCAGCCTGGATGTTGTATTGGCGCAACACCTCGCGCTTGATGTTCATCTGCAACTGCGGGGTGCGCCCCTCGGTCTCGTATTCCACCTGCGCCACGCCAGGGGTCTTTTCGAGGATGCTCTTGATTTTCTCGGCGAGCGGTTCGAGCAAGTCGTAATCATTCCCGAAAATCTTCACAGCCAGCTCGGCCTTGGTGCCTTCGAGCATTTCGTTGAAGCGCATCTCGATGGGTTGGGCAAAGAGGAGGTCGTAGGCGGGGTTGATTTTCTTGAGCGCGGCCTCGACGTGCTCGCGCAGTTCGGCCTTGGTGGTGGGACGGCCCGCTGTCCTGGGCCATTCGGCAATCGGCTTGTAGAAGAGGTAAACGTCGCTCTCGTTCGGCGGCATCGGGTCGGAGGCAATGGCGCTGGTGCCGATGCGCGAGAAGACGCGGGTGATTTCGGGGAAGTCCTTGAGGAGCATCTTCTCCACTTCGATGTCGGTGCGGAGGGATTCCTCCATGCTCATGCCGACGGGCTTGTAGAGCATGGCGGTGATGGAGCCTTCATCCAGCTTGGGCACAAACTCCGCGCCCAGCCGCGTGAAGAGCCAGAGGGAACCGAGGAAGAGCGCGAGGGCCGTGCTGACGACCAGCCAGCGCAATTTGAGTGCGCGCTGCAAGGTCGGCTCGTAAAGGCGTTTGGCGAACCGGATGAGCATATTGTCCTCCTCGCTGATTTTTCCGCCCAGGCAAAACGAGCAGAGCGCGGGCATGAGCGTAAGCGCCAGCACCAGCGCACCGCCCAGCGCGAGCATCACCGTGAGCGCCATCGGATGAAACATCTTACCCTCGATGCCGGTGAGGGCGAGGATGGGGATGTAAACCACCGTGATGATGAGCACGCCGAAGAACATCGGGCTGCCCACCTGTTTGCTGGCAACGAGCACGGTGTGGGCGCGTTCCTCGACCGTGAGCGTGCGGCCAAGCTGGTGTTGCTTCAAGCCAAGCTGGCGCACGATGTTTTCCACGATGACGACCGCGCCATCAATGATGAGGCCGAAGTCCACCGCACCGAGGCTCATCAGGTTGCCGGAGATGCCGAAATGCCTCATGCCCGTGAGCGCAAAGAGGAAGGCGAGCGGAATGGCGGCGGACACGATGAGGGCCGCGCGCCAGTTGCCGAGCAGCAGCAGGAGCACCACGACCACCAGCACCGCACCCTCGAAAAGGTTCTTCTCCACCGTCCCAATGGTGCGCCCAATCAGCAGTGAACGGTCGTATTGGATTTGGATTTCCACGCCGGGAGGAAGTTTCGACTGGATTTCGGCGATGCGTGCCTTGACACGCCCGGCCACCTCCCGGCTGTTCTCACCTGCCAGCATCATCGTGATGCCGATGACCGTTTCCTTGCCGTCGAGCGTGGCCGCACCGGTGCGGAACTTGGTGCCGATCTTCACCTCGGCCACGTCCTTGACGAGCAGCGGCTTGACCCCGGCGGCGAATTTGAGCGGCAGATTCGCAATGTCCTCCACCGTCTGCACACGGCTGACGGCGCGGATGGTGAGCTGCTCGCCGCCACGGTTGATGATGCCGCCCCCGGAGTTCTCGACGTTCTGCGCGACGAGGTCGGCCAGTTCGCTGAAGGTGAGGTTCACCGCCGTGAGCGCCTCGGGCTTGGGCTGGATGACAAACTGTTTCTCGTAGCCGCCGGTCTCGTTGATTTCCGCGATGCCCGGCACGGTGCGCAGGAACGGCTTGATGGTGTATTGCTGGATTTCACTCAACGCGATGAGCTGCTCCAGTTCCGTCGCCGGCTTGTTGGTGGCATCGGCGCGGTAGTTCACGCTGTAGTAGAGAATTTCGCCCAATCCGGTGCTGATGGGCGCGAGCTTGGGAAGCACGCCGGCAGGCAGCCGCTCCAGCACGCCCTGCAACCGCTCGGCCACAAGCTGGCGGGCGCGGTAGATGTCGGTGCCGTCCTTGAACTGGAGCGTGACTTGCGAGAGGCCAAACTTGGTGATGGACCGCATCTCCTCGACGCCGGGCAGTCCGGCGAGTTCGAGTTCAATGGGCTGGGTGACGAGCTTCTCCGACTCCTCGGCGGCGAGCGCGGAAACTTCGGTGTTGATTTGCACCTGGACGCCGGTGATGTCCGGCACGGCGTCAATGGACAGGTGGAGGGCGGACCAGAGGCCCACGCCGAGCAGGGCCACCGTGCCGAGGAAAACGACGGCGCGCTGGCGCAGGGAGAATTCGAGAATCTTGTCAATCATGGGAGAGCGGTGAGTTTAATGAGCGAGGTGGCGGAAGCCTTGGATTGCCACCAGCAGGCCGATGACGGCGAGCAGGCAGCAACTCGCGTAGGGCAGTTTGCGCGTGAGCGGACCAAGCCATTTCAACTTCTCGGTCGCGTGCTTTACGGACAAGGCGGCCAGCGTGCCCACGGTGACGAGCGTGAGCGCCAGACCGATGCTGAACGCGAGGACGATGGCGAAGCCGAGGGTGAACTCCTTCATTTGCATGCAAACCAGCAGGACCGCGAAGGCAGACGGACAGGGCAGCAGGCCGCCGGTAAGGCCGAACAAGACGATTTGCCAGGTCGTCACCCGGCGGTTGGCGAAGCGCCGCTGCAACTCGGCGGCGTGTTCTCTGGCGTGGGCGTCGTCGTCCCCGTGTGAGTGGTCGTGGCCCGGCCCGTGACTGTGCGCGTGGGCATGGCTGTGGTCGTGTCCGTGATGGTGCTCCTCGGTGAACTGCGCTCGCAGAGTTTGCGTTCCGCCCGCGTGGGGCAGGCAAAGTTCCACGGCGAACTCGTGCGGCTCGGGAATGTCCGTCGTGGACGCGATGAAGTTGCCTCGCGCCACAAAGGCGAAGGTCTGCCGGGCAACGTCGGATCGCAGCGTGGTGAGCGTGACGGCTTCTGCCGCCGGTGGAGCGACGGACTTTCCCTGGCCGTCACGGAAATGCAGCTCGAAGTGCGGCGGCACACCGTCCTCGAAGACGGCGATTTCCACGTCGCCACTGTCCAGCTTGAGCAGCGTGCCACCGTGCGGCCCGTGCTGAGGCTCGGGAGCCGGCGGCAAAGTTTCCGGTGGCAGGAAGCCCTGCTCACGGCGAATGCGCCAGAACATCCACCCGGCCATCGCCATGACGATGAGGCCAGTGGCAACGGCAAAATATGGCTCCGTCTCCTCAACCTTGAAGCGGTCCGCATAGTGTAGCCCGACGAACGCCAGCACCCAGATGATGGCCGTGTGGGAAATGGTCGCGGAGATGCCCAACAGCGCGGCCTGCCGGACCGTGCCTCGGATGGAGATGATGAACGCGGCCATCACCGTCTTGCTGTGCCCCGGCTCCAAGCCATGCAGCGCACCGAGCAGAACGGCCGTCGGGATAAACAACCAGGCGTGGCCTTGCGTGAGATATTCTTGGAACGAGGTCATAGCAACAGGTGGGCTTCGAGGTGGTGTAGGCCACCTCAGTCTTTCACGGTCTTGATTTCGGAGATTGAGTTGAGGCTGCGTCCGGTGAGCAGGTGGAGTTGCTCGCTGGCTTCCAGCGCACTGCGTCTGGTATCGAGGAGCGCTTCGAGGGCTTCGAGATACTGCTTCTGCATCTCGATGTAAGTGGCGAGCGGCACGGCTCCGAGCCGGTAATGCCGGT
>JBEBFV010000299.1:0-7955 GCA_040081795.1 Limisphaerales bacterium
CTTCTTGTTCGGGCCGCCGATGAAATAGACGCGCAGTTTGGGCTTCACGTCCGGCGCGTCGTGCAACGCCTGCGCGAGATCGTCAATGCCGCCCCACACGAGGACCCACAGCGGACGCGGGTCGCCGCGCCGCGCGCACTCGACGAGCCAGCGCGAGCCTTCGGTGGACTGGCCGAAGCCGCGCAATCCCGCCGAGTCAGTCGCGCCCTGTTTCGAGATGGCTCGCAAGGCGGCGGGCGTGGGGTAGCGGGCGGAGTGCGACTTGAGGTTCGGATAATCGCGCTCGTAGCGGTCAATGACTTGGAGGATGTGCTCCTTGCGGCCCGGCCCGTAAGGCGACGAAATCATTCCTTCGAGGTCAATCGCGTCAGCATACACGAGCAGGTGGACCATGGACTGGAAGTCGTCGAAGTCCGTCCCGCCGATGTCCGTGGAAACGACGACCCGATGCCGCGCGGCCGGGGCTGCGGCGGCGACCGGCGTTGAGGCGTGCGCCAGGTAGCTCGCCATTCCAATGGCGAGAGCTGCGCGCATCACTCGGAGCAAAGGGTGGCAGGTCATCGCGGTTGGGGTGTCGTTCGTCCCGACATTGGAATGTCGGGCTACGCGATTCAACAAGGATGCACGCGCCCCCGCGAGCCTACTGCTTCGCCGTGGCCCGCTGCGAGAGCCACCACATGTCCTCGTTGTTCGGCGACGGAGTCGGAAAGGCCAATTGTGTGCTGCCCACCTTCGGGACGGTGCGGCCGTCCACCCACTTGTGGTTCTCCGAATGGCCGTCGGCAAAGGACAGTCCACCGCCCTGATTGTGATAGCTGGCTGGGAAGTCGCCGATCACGGTGTTGGCAAGGCTCGCGACGCCTTCGGTGTAGAAGAATCCGTCGTTGATCGAGTCCTCGCGCTCATCAATGAACACCCACATGCCCGACGGCGACGGGACGACGAGGTCGTGCATCCGCGTGTATCGCATGTAGCCGGCGGTGCGCGTGCCAAATGCCGGGTCGCCGAGGTAGCCGTTCATCGAGACGCTTCGCACGCGATCCTGTCCGGTCCACTGGGACTTGTCGCCGGGACACCTGTAGATACGGACGTTCTTGGCGACGTAGCTGCCGAGTTGAGAGTTCATGATGAAGTCGGTGTTGAGGTTGTTCTCGAGGCGGGTCATCGAGAGCCAGCCCAAGCCCCACGTCTGGTTGAGGTTTGGTTGAGGTTGTTGGTGTCGCGCGAGCGGCCGCTGCCGCCGAGGTTGCCGGCCATGCGGTCATCGTGGTCGCCAGCATACAGGAGCCAGGCCATGGATAACTGCCGGGTGTTGTTCAGGCACTGGGTTTGGTGCGCCTTGGCCTTGGCCTTCGACAATGCCGGCAGCAGCATCCCGGCGAGTATCGCGATGATGGCGATGACGACGAGCAGTTCAATCAGGGTGAAGGCGCGCGGGTCGCGTGGCTCTCTCGAATGGGTGGCGTTTTGTTTCATGCGCTGTTGTGTTGCTCACGCCCGCCGTCAGTGGCCGTCACTACCATGTAACCGCGCCGGGCTGGGTGTGCATGGAGACTCGTAGGAAGGGCAAACCAGTTCTTCCATCCGTCCGGGTGAGTTTCTCCGGTTTTCTAGCGGCTGCCCGCTGACCGGCGCGGCGGTGCCTCAAGGCTCCCACATGTCCATGATGGTCCTGATGCCAACGGGAGTCAGAGCGCTCCAGTCGTTGTAGGGACTCGCCCATGCCTGCGGCACCTTACGCTGGCTTTGAAAGTTCACGTGCCCGTCAGCAAACAACCCATTCAGCCCGGCGACGCCGTCGCGATGCGGCTGGGACTTGGGCGCGCTGCTATAGACCAGGTCGGTGCCCATGGACTTGCCGGGGTTGACCTCGGCCAGTCGCAGGAAGTTGTAGTCCACGCCGCTGACACGTCGGAGTATTATCTGCGCATACGGGAGCGGGTTTCCAGCCGCGTCCACATCTTTGATCAGTGATTGTGGGAGGTAGAAGTATCCGGCCCGGACATTGCCCGGACTGACGGCCAATTGGGTCCACATCGGGTCCGCCGTGTCCGCGCCAAGCGGCCATGGGCTGATTCTTGCGTAAGCATCATAACGAAACTCTCCCGGCAGTCGCTTGCTGCTGGGGCAGTAAAAGGTTTGGCCGTCCGGAATGACTTTGGTTACCCAAAGTGAACCCAAATTATGCGGACCTTGCGTCCAGTTCTGGCCGGTCTGGCGCCCAACTTCATACGGATACCATAGGGAACCGGACGTCGGGTTCACCCGATTGGGCGGGAGCTTGTCGTCGTTGTCACCCGCATACATGAAAACGCCGACCCCAACCTGCTTGAGGTTGCTGGCGCAACTGACGCGCAGGGATCGCTCTTTCGCCTTGGCCAGCGCCGGCAGGAGCATCCCCGCCAGAATGGCGATGATGGCGATGACGACCAGCAGTTCTATGAGGGTGAAGGCCAGCGCGCCGGGCCGTTCATTCTGGAATGATGCTTTCGGTTTCATGGTTTTTGCGTTGTCAGTTGCCAATGCGGAAGCACAGCTCCCGACTGACCCCGCTCCGGCGCCCGGCCTTGTCGATGACGACGCGCACTCGGCGCTGCCTTCGCATCCGGCTCAACCACGCTGGGCTGGGTGTGTTTAATGGATACGGGGAGGAGCCAGATTTATCTTCCGGCGTTTCAGCCCGGTTTCTCCTGAATCGTAAGCGCCGCATATCAAGGCTCCCACATGTCCATTATGCGCCGGAATTTTCCCAAGAGTTGCTGAGGCTGATCCACAACACGGGATCAAACGCCTGGGGCTTCCGTTCGGCGCTCTGAAGAGCCGAAGGAGGGTGTTGTGATCCGCTGCCGGGATCAGGCCCAGTGGGAAAAATCAAACGGGCTGAAGTCGCGTGACTTCAGCCCGTCCGGTTTATGGGCGGCAGTAGCTACGGCGCATAGCCTTCGCGGAGCCTAGATTTGAACCATTGCGCGTCCACAGCGCTGTTAGCCACAGGAACCGGAATGGTCTGGTCTAGCGTCAGATTCTGCCACTTACGCGATTCCACGTGCCCGTCCGCGAAACTGAAACCTGTGGCCCCACCATGCAGTGCGGCTGGCCGGTTGTTGAAGGTGCTGTTACCCGAGCTTCCTGGGGTGTCGATTGCACTGAGCACCATGCCATCGTCAATCGCGGTAGGGCTTTCGTTGATAAAGACAAGCAAGTCAGTAGGACGCCCCATCTCTGCCACACGGACATAGGGAATTAATCCTGAGTTGCCATTGCCGAGCGCTCCAGTGAACCTGGACCCGTTCATCCAGTTGCTCATTGAGATGCTGCGAACACGTCCGACTGGCACACCTGGACGATCCCACTTATCCGCAGGGCACCTGTAGATGCCTGGGTTACCGGCGAGCTTCCCCATCAGCGCGTGCATGAAAAAGTTGACATTCGTGACGCTCTCGATGACGTAATTTGCCCCGGGTGCCATCCAGCCGGTGCACCAAGTGAGATTCGTGTTTGCAAGCGGGCCGTAGTTCACATTTGGGATCATCCTTTCGTCTGCGTCCGTCGAGTAAAGCGTCCACGCCAACTGGAGCTGCTTGTGATTGCTTATACACTGAGTGCCTTGCGCCTTGGACTTCGCCTTGGCCAGCGCCGGCAGCAGCATCCCCGCCAGGATCGCGATGATGGCGATGACCACTAGCAGTTCGATCAGCGTGAAGCCGCAGGAGGGGCGGGGTCGTGGCGGTGAGGGTTGGATTAACTTCATGGGCGGTTTGGTTGGGGTTGGTTG
Source organism: Limisphaerales bacterium (assembly GCA_040081795.1). Lineage (GTDB taxonomy): Bacteria > Verrucomicrobiota > Verrucomicrobiia > Limisphaerales > SXTU01 > SXTU01. Next base: position 3,776 of record JBEBFV010000299.1, read on the forward strand.
TTGCTGTTGCATCCGTGGGGGCCGCCGAGACTTAGCAACACGCCAAAGCGGCGCAGAGCCATGAATCGGATTGCCTCAACAGGTGGCTGCATGGTTCATTCATAGCATCGCCGACGCCCCAGCGCTTTCAATATCGTGACGCGAACGATTTTGAACACGCCTGGGTCGGCGCACCGCACGCATCATGGACACCCTTCCGGGAGAGAGGCTGCACCTGCCGCTGGTGGCGGAGCTGGGCGCGACGCGGAGCCATGTGGCGCGCTGCGTGACATGGCACGCGCACCCGGGGTGGCAACTGCTCTTCCTGCTGCGCGGCACCACGGCGTATGAATTCCGCCACCGGGGCCGGGCGGAACTGGAGGTGCCGGGCGGCCACTTCCTCATCGTCCCGCCGGGCATGGCCCACCGCGGCGCGCCGGACATGCGGCCCCCTTGCATCCTGTTCCACATCGTGCTGGACCAGCAGGCCGGCAACGATTGTCAGAACACATCCTTCACGCCGGAGGAATGGCAGTGGCTCCAGAGGCAGTTCCGGCGAGCGGGCCTGTCCGTCCATCCGTTCAGCACGGAGATCCAGCGGCTGGCCGACAAGCTGGTGCGGGCTGTGCCGGCGTATTGCACGCACCCCGGCGGCGGGCTGCCGCTGGCACGGCTGCGCGCATGGACGTGTGAAATCCTCCTCGAATCCGCCGCCCAGCTCAACGCTGCCACGAAGGCCGAGCCGGACGACGTGGTGCAGGCGGCCGAGGCCCACCTGCGCAACCGGCTGGACGAGAAGGTCCGCATGTCCGAGGTGGCGCGGGCGCTGGGCGTTACTCGGGCGCGGCTCTTCGAGCAGTTCAAGCGCGGCGCGGGCCTGACGCCGAACGACTTCCTCCTCCGCGCACGCGTGGAGAAGGCCCGCGAACTGATGGCGGACCGACGGAAGTCCGTCACCGAGATCGCCTTCGCCGTGGGGTTCAGCTCCAGCCAGTATTTCAGCACGGTGTTCCGGCGCTACACGGGAAAGACGCCGGGGGAATACCGGCAGTCGCTGGCGGGCGCCGCAGGCTGAAAGCCGACTGCCTCACGCAAAGGACGCGAAGAGCACAAAGAAGAACAGCCGGGCAGATACGGACTGGAATGCCCTCCACCTTCGCGTCCTTTGGGCCCTTTGCGTGAGGCGTTGGTTACTTCCCCGTCACCAGCCAGCGCGCCGCCTCCTCCACCCAGCCAGTGCTCCAGTGGTGCTTGCGCTGCGGGCCATCGCGATAGGCGTGGGGGGTTTTAAGTTCCTCCATCAGCGCGTGGGCCTGCTGGGTCGGCGTGCGGAAGTTGTCGTAGCCCATGAGCAGCAGTCGCGACTCGGAGCCGAGGGACTTGCCGCGTTCGCGCAGCAAGGTCGGGATGCGGTGGCGCTCGAAGTTCTCCTGCGTGCCAGCAATCGCCGCCATGCCGTAGAGGCCGCTGGACATCATCATTGGTGAGTCCCACGCGGCAGCCTTGCCGAAGACTTCCGGGTTGCGCAGGAGCAGGCTCCACGCGCCCCAGCCAGACTTGCTGAACCCCAGCAGCAGCCGCGCGTCGCGCTCGGCGCGCACGGGGTAGGCGCGCTCGAGGAAGGGGACAACGACCTTCAGGAAATAAGTCTCCTGCCGGATGCCTGGGTCGGTCGGGTGATCGCAATACCACGGTAAGTGGCTGAAGGTCGGATAGACGCAGATGACGTTGAGCTTGTTGGCGAGGTCAAACTTCGCGGCCTCGGCGAGCGGGTCGCCCCAGCGCTGCTCGTCCTTCGCCTCGACGGGCAGAAGGTAGAGCACCGGCAGCCGCGCGCCCGGTGCGATCTTGTCCGGAACGCGGACGTAGATTTTGGTTGGGCCGGTTTGAAACTCGGACTGGACGATGTGGATGACGAAGCCGTTCGTGGCGGGCGCGGCGGTGGAGATCACCGGCTCGGCAGCGCGGGCAGCGAGGCTGAGGAGGAAAACAAGGAGGAAAGGAAAACGTCCAACGTTCAACGCGTGCAACGGACGCGCGTCTGGAAGTTGGAAGTTGGACGTTGAACGTTGGACGTTCTGCCTTCGGCTTTTCATTCTCTGTGCTTCTTGCGCCCTTTCGCGGCAAAGTCCCTCTCTACAGCGCGGGGTTGCGGGGGAACTTCACCAGCGGCAATCGCGCGCCGCGATGCAGGCTGCGGTCGGCGCGCACCGGCTCCGGCGGGAGAAAGATGCCGCCCAGCGCCGCCGCTGCCGAGGCCGCAACGAGGTCGTCCTGATCAATGCCGTCGCCGCTCACGCCCACCGCGCCGATGAGCACGCCGCCGCGATAGAGCGGCATCGAGCCGGCGAAGATGGTCATGCCGTTGGGGAGGTTCGGATTCACCGCGACGGACGTGGTGAAGGCCGCGCCGTTGAGCGTGTTGACGGCGGCGATGGCAGGGACGGTGATGATGGAGAAGCGTTCTTGCAGCCCGAGGAAGATGCCGGGCGTGGTGCCGCCGATGCCGGGCGGATACGTGCCTTGCGCCATGAAGCCCACCGTGCGCGCAGTGAACGCGCGCGTGTCGCTGCTGAAAAAGACCGCCGTGCGCGCCTTTTGCACGCACACGTCCCAACTGAAGCGCGTCGCGTCCGGCGACGTGCAGAATGTGCCGAGGCAGACGGGCGGGCTGCCGGCGAGGTTGGGATTGTTCACCACGGAAATGAAGCATTGCATCCGCGAGCCGCGCGGCAACCGAATGCCGCCGCGCGTGGTGCGCGACCGGTTCGCCCCGGCAGTAAGGATGGCCGTGACCTCCGCCGCCGTGAGCCGCGCCGTGCCACCGGGCAGCGGAACAGCGCTCGGGTCGGCGATGATGGCCTGGCGAATCTCGCCGGTCACACCGCCCATCGTCGCCGCCACATAGGGCAACGGCCCGGCCGGGCTGGCCGTCGGCGCGAACCCCGCCACCACCGCGCCGATGCCGCCGAGCGGAGTGACGACGCCCGGAGAAGTGGTGCTCGCCACGTAGGCCAGAGCGATGCCGTCCACGAAAACCCGGTTTCCCAAAATCCGGGCGGATGGCTCGAAGCCGACCTGTCCCGCGAGCGCCACATCCTCGTCCACCTTCGGGCTGATGACGGTCGAGGCCGAGATGTTCAGCGGGCTGTCGTCGCCATCGCCCGCCACGCCAACGCCGCCAATGAGCACGCCGGCGCGATACAACGGCACGCCGCCCGCGGTGCCCGCGAGTCCGCCAGTGAGCGGAGTCGTGACGGGCGTCAGCGGAGCCGCCGGGCTGGAGCCAAGCGTGAGCAGGCCGGCCTCGGCGGGGAGCTTGTATTTGTTAATGTCGGAGAAGGAGAGCTGGCTGAAGTTCACGCCCACCAACGGACCAGGCGGCTTGTTGTTCACGCCGGGCGGGAAGTTCTGCTGCACAATCATCGCCGCCGTGCGCGGGGTGAAGGCGTTCTGCGCGCTGCTCAGAAACGCCGCCGTGCCGGCCTTGGCGATGGCGTTGTCCCGGATATCCGTCGCTGGGACCAGGCCGTTCACGCTCCACACGCCGAGCACGAAACCCTCGCGGTCCACCACCGCCACCACGCTCGCCGGTGCCACCACGCCCGCGCGCGAGACGGCCTGCGCCAGCACGGTCGTCACTTCCGCGAGCGTCATCTGGGCGCGGACGGGCAGCGCGCAGAGAAAAACCCCGAGTATGAACGCAACCGGCTTCACTGGCCGCCAGTCTTTGAAAACCACCGTGAGGCGGCAAGCAAATTGACGGGAGCTTTACACTTCGCTTACACGCGCGGGCTTGCATTCCGCGCCGCGTCTCGCGTTTCATTGCCGCCGGATGCCGGCGTCACTTCAGGGAAAGAAGTCTCCGCTTTTACGCGGGCTGCTCCGGTCCGCCGCGCCCGGCGTGGCGGTGGGCCTCGCGTGCGCGTCTGCCCACGGCGCGGAGCCGGCCAAGCCAGGGAAGCTGCTCACAGAACGCACGCCCAAAACCAAGTCCGCTCCCGTCACCCAGCCGTCCCCTGCCCCGCTCTCGCCGAAGGAAGACGCCGACCGCGAGCGAGACCGGCTCAAGCCACTGCAAGAAATCACCTCCGGCCCGCCCCCGCTCGCGCCGAGCGTGTTCAGCCCGGAGCCGGACCGGCGTTTCCTTCCGTTCCCGGCGTCGCTGCTGTTCCCGCCCATCGAGGAGATGCTCGAACTG
>JBEBFV010000300.1:0-7946 GCA_040081795.1 Limisphaerales bacterium
GTCCACGGCCAACGCGCCCACCCAAAGCGCCGCGTGGGCCGAGGGTTTTCTCCGCGAGAGCGGCATCGTGCTCGTGCATGACGACACGCTCTGGCGCGTGATTGACGAGTGGGTCAGCGCGTTGGCTGCCGAGCAGTTCGATGCGGTGCTGCCGCTGCTGCGCCGCACGTTCAGCACCTTCCAAGCAGGCGAACGCCGGCAAATGGGCACGCGCGTGGCGAGCGGGACAGGACCGAAAACCACTGAACCGCTGCTCGCGGATGACTTCGACGAAGCCCGGGCGAACGCAGCGTTGCCACTGGTGGCGCAACTCTTGGGTTTGAAAACATGAAGACGTTTTTGGACAGGATTAACGGGATGAACAGGATTTCACCTGTGCTGTCGTGGCGCTGCTTTCCTCAGTCTGAATCCTGTCCATCCCGTTAATCCTGTCAAAACCATGCCTGTCCCAACATCAGATGAACGTGCCCGCCGGTGGCGGCTCATCCTCGGCGGCGCGGCGGAGGAAGGTTCAGCCTCGTTGTCCCCGGCGGACCTGGCGATGGACCGCGCGTTGGAGGCGCTCTACGACTCCGACCGCAAGGGCGGCCTCGGCAGCTCGTGCCCGAATGTCGCGCGCTGGCTCGGCGACATCCGGCAGTATTTCCCGACGAGCGTGGTGCAAGTGATGCAGAGGGACGCGCTCGAGCGCCTGGACTTGAAACAGATGCTCTTCGAGCCGGAGCTGCTGCAAACCGTCGAGCCGGACGTGCATCTCGTGTCGCAGTTGCTGGCGCTGAAAGACATCCTGCCCAACAAGACCAAGGACACGGCGCGCGCCGTGGTGCAGCGGGTGGTGGATGAATTGAAGCGCAAGCTCGAACAGCCCACGCGGCAGGCCGTGCTAGGGAGCCTCAACCGGGCCACGCGCAACCGCCGCCCGCGCCACAACGAGATTGACTGGCACCGCACCATCCGGGCGAACCTGCGGCACTACCAGCCGGAATACCGCACGGTCATCCCGGAGACGCGCATCGGCTTTGGCCGGCGGCGTTCCTCGCTCCGCGACATCGTCCTTTGCGTGGACCAGAGCGGCTCGATGGCGACGAGCGTGGTGTTTGCCGGGGTGTTCAGCGCCGTGCTGGCGAGCCTGCCGGCGGTCAGCACGAAGATGGTGGTCTTCGACACGGCAGTGGTGGACCTGAGCGACAAGCTCGCCGACCCGGTGGACGTGCTCTTCGGCACGCAGCTCGGCGGCGGCACCGACATCAATCAGGCGCTGGCGTATTGCCAGAGCCTCATCCGCCAGCCGCAGGAAACCATCCTCGTGCTCATCAGCGACCTGTTCGAGGGCGGTGACGCGAAGGAAATGCTCAAGCGCGCGGCAACGCTCGTCGCGAGCGGTGTGCAAATGATCGGACTGCTCGCGTTGAACGACGAGGGCGCGCCGATGTTCGACCAGCACCACGCCGCCGCCTTCGCCGCGCTGGGCATCCCGGCGTTCGCGTGCACACCCGACCTGTTTCCGGACCTGATGGCGGCGGCGATCCAGCGGCAGGACATTGCGCGCTGGGCCGCGATGCAAAGGATCACCACCACACGCTCTGGAAGCTGATTGAACTCCCACCGCCTGGTGCGGGAGATTCGCCGGCCAAACCAAAGTTCAGCTTGGGCCTTCGTTTGGACTCAACCAAATCAGCCCCACACCCACGGGGCATCCCGCAACCGGCCTGCCTGACTTGCGAGGCCGCGCCCGGCGGGACAGAATCGACCCCGTGAAACCGCGACCACCCTCGAACCCGCAAACCCTCAGCGAGCTGATGGTGATGGCGGAGGACTTCGCCGGGTTCAGCCTGCGCAATGGCCGGCAGATTCCGCCAACGCTGCTGGCGGCCACGACTCGCGGGCCGCTCTTCTTCACGCCGGCGTCCTTGCAGGATGACCGCGCCAAGGATGATTTCGCCGACACCGCGCGGCTCATCTGCATCGCCTACCAGGTCCCCGCCGCCGTGATGATTCTGGAGTCGTGGATGAGGATGGCGGCGGAAGGGGAGAAATTGGACATGGATGAGCGGCCCTCGGAGGCGATTGACCGGCACGAGGTAGTCATGGTGATGGGCGAAGCTGCTGGAGCAGCTCAACGGAAGGTTTTCAAAATCATCAGGACGGACGCTGGCGGATTCTTTGGCCTGACCGAATGGGAGGGGTTGCCATTGGCGGAGTTTCAAGGTCGGTTTGTGGATCTGCTGCCGCCCAAGCCGCCGACGCCCGAGGTGATCGAGGTCGCCCGCGTGATGCTGGCGATGAAGGGCTTAAACGAGCAGAAGTTGAGGGGAGGGGGACGTCGGCGGTGAGAGAGAGTCTACGTTGAGCCGCACCGGTTCGAATGGGATGGTCTCCTGCGGACTCGGAGAGTAGAAGGAGGAGCGTGCCTGATCTCATCCCGACCACCGAACTAAAGACCCGGCTTCGCCAGACGGCGGCGACGCTCGCGGCCGAGGGCATCTACATCGGCACGTCCTCCTGGAAACACGCCGGCTGGACTGGATTGCTCTACGATGAGCAGCGCCACCATTATCGCGGGAAGTTCGCGGAGGCGCGTTTTCCCAAGCTGGAGCTGACCGTGGTGATCTTCTCGTCGAACTTCAGCAAATTCGAGGATGTGGAGAACTGGAGGACAAGACCGTGCGCGGTGAAGCAGAGTTGGTAAAAATGTCCCTTCTTCCCGACCAACTGGCAGGTGGGCGAGTGGTCCACTGAGCGCACCTTCGCCCATGAACCGCCGCAAGCTCACTCTGATCGCCCTGCTGGCGCTGTTCGTTCTTATGGTCGCCGTGAGTTGTGTGCGCCTGGATTGGTTGTCAAAGACACCGCCGCCATTCACCGGTCGCTTCTTCTTCCAGGACGGCTTTGAAAACGCCACCACCTTCGACGACCTGTTTCCACGCGATTTCAGCCGCTGGCACGGGTTTCAGCGCGAGTCCGCCGCCAAGCCCACGCCCAACCGCGTCGAACTGACTTCCGAGATCGTCCATTCCGGCACGAACGCGCTTAAGCTCGTGGCCGAACCTTACGACGGCCACACGGCGTCGAAGGCCGACATCCAGTTGGAACGATTGCCGTTTACCAAGGGCAGCCACGTCTGGTTCAGCGGCTGGTTCCATCTCAAGAGCGGCGGCGATGTGGCGCTGATCTTTCTTTGGGACCTTGAAGCGAGCGACAAAGCCCAATCGCCGGGCCGGCGGCTTTACCTACAGTCCGGCGGCTGGCTCGCGTCCGACCTTGGCAAATGGTGGAGCGGCAAAACATTTCGGCAGACCAAGGGCAAGGAAGCCCCGTTTCCGAAAGACCAGTGGGTGCGGCTCAAAGTTCACCTCCTGCTTTCCGAACACGACGACGGCCTGATGGAAGTCTGGCAGAACGGCACAAAAGTGCTCGACGCGCGCGGCCAGACGCTGCCGACGGCGAAGTCGGCCTATGACCGGCTGCAAATCGGCCTCACCGCCAACGGCAACCGCCAACACGCCAACACGCTTTATGTGGATGACATCGTGCTGTCGAGTGAGCCAATCGAGTGAAGCCAGCGGGCGTGGGGTGCGCGGGTTCCAGCCGTCGCGTGGAAACCACGCCGAGTAATCTTTAAGTTCCTGAGCGCGGCAGGTCGCTTTCCTTCACCGTGCGGCCGTAGTGCAGCAGCTTGATGTCGGCGAACTCCAGCACTTGTGGCTCATAACCAAGGTCCAGGTTGAGCATGGACTTCCCGGCCTCGTAATCGGCGGCGACGGTGGCGGGAATCTGCACTTTGGTCCACTTGCTCCCGGCGTCCACTTCCATCCCCACGGTTTGTTCCGGTCCCTCTGGCACTCCGAAGAAGACGGTGAAATGTCCCTTGCCGCCCTCGTTCTTCGATTCGATGGTGCGGACGTAGAAGGACACCAGCACCACGTCGCCCGCCTTGACCGCTTGGGTGGTGAGCGTGCTGATCTGGACCGTCCATGGATTGTCGGGGCGCTCCTTGACGCGCGCATTGATGGCCTGCTTGAAGGGTTGGTCCTTCACCTCCACAACCTTGAACTCCCCGGACGGTTTCGGCCCAACGTGCAAGCGCGTGGTCTTGAGCAGATCGGGCGTCAGGATGGATATGCCCTCGGGGAGCTTCTTGTCAGCGGCGAGAGCAACGTGAGCGGCAGCAGTGAGCAGGGCGACGAGCAAGGCAGAAAGGCGGATGCGGTTCATGGCGTGTGGTTGGTTGACGGTTTGAAGCTGAAACCGGGCTTGGCGCGTGTCAACCCCAAGCGGCTCCATCCGCCGTGAACCGTCAAGACTTTGCGGCGATCCGAGCGCCCGCCCGGCTTAGAGCTGGGCGTTCATCTCTTTTAGTTCTTTGGTCGCAATGCCAATGGGGCGGTCCAGCGGAATGCCGGCGCACCCGAGCAGCGTGGTGAGCAGGTCGCCTTGGTTGCCCCGGATGTTGGGCAGGAATCGGCCCGTGTTGATCGAACCACCGCCGCGGCCGGCGACGATGAAGGGCAGGTTCTCGCGGGTGTGCTTGTTGCCATCTTCCAGGCCGGAGCCCCACATCATGATGCAGTTGTCGAGCAAGGTGCCGTCGCCCTCCCGGATGCTCTGCATGCGTTTGATCATGTAGGCGAACTGCGCGATGTTGAACGCGGTGATCGCCGCGACCTTACGGACCTTTTCCGGGTCCTGCTCGTGATGGGTTTGAGAATGATGCGCGTTCGTGAACCCGAGTTCCGGGTAGGAAACACCGTTCGGCGTGGAGCCAATGTAGGTGCTGACGCGGGTGGTGTCGGTCTGGAACGCCAGCACGTTGAGGTCACACATCACCTGCATATACTCGCTGCGCTTGTCGCCCACCGGAATCTTGATCTCGATCGGCGGGGAATCCGAGGCGTTGCGCTTGCTCACGCTGACGCCGGCCTTTTCCAGGGCCGCCTCTTTCTGGCGGTGTTCGATCGCGGCGATGCGCCGTTCGACGGAACGCACGCTGTCGAGGTATTCATCCAGCTTGTGCTGGTCGTCCCGGGGCAATTTGCGGCGAAGGTCTCTGGCGCCGCCGAGGACCAAATCCAACATCTTCCGGTCGAGCGCGCCGGTCTCGGTGGTCTGGCGATGGCCGGTTTTGCCCATCACGCCGAAGAGCCGGGTGAGCACGTTGCGCGGATTGATCTCGGCGGGGACGGCCTGCGTGGCCGAGCGAAAGCTGCAGTGCGAATAATACGCCTCGTTCAGGCCCTCCTGATTTTCCTTGTGCGTCTGCGGCATGGTGGCGAGTTCCAAGGACGGCAGCGACGTGAGATGGCCCACGTAGTTCGCGGCGATCTGGTCCGCCGAAATCGCAATGTTGACCTGGCTCCGCTTGTCCGCGTCCGGCAGCCGCGCCGTGAGCCAGGTCGATAATTCGAGGGCGTGCGGTGCGCCATTGAAGGGGGAGATCGGAACGCCCGAAATGCCCTTCATCAGCAGGCATTGGTCGAGCACGGGACGCAGCGAGGCCAGTGCTGGGGGCGGGGTCGTCAGGAAGCTCTCCGGGTTTGCGGGCCAAAACTGATCCATGATGACCCCGTGGGGCATATACATGAAGCCGAGGCGCACCGGCGGCTTGGCCGCCTTTTTCTTTTCCGGCGCGGCCCAGCCCAAGGATTCCAGCAGGGGCAGGGCGAGGGTGACGCCCATTCCTTTCAGGCAGGTGCGACGATCGAGGAGGAAGTTGCGGCTCATGGGCGGGGAGGTGGTTGATTATTGGACCCGACGTTGGGTGAAGGGGTAGCTCGTGATGATTTCGGTGATCAGAGTCTGCATACGATAGCCGTCCTTGGCGATAGTTTCCATCAGGCGATCCACCACAATTTCGTCGTAGCCCTCAAGCTGGCGGCAGAGGGCATAGGCCAGCAGTTTCTCCGTCAGGTTGCGGGCCAGGTCGGCCGGTCGGCCGGCGATGATGGCTTTCAGCTCCTTGGGCGACGAAAAGCGTTTTCCACCCGGAAGCTCACCCGCCGCGTCGATGGCGCCGCCCGAATCGTCCTTCTCCCGCCAGAGCCCGATGGCATCGAAGTTCTCCAGGCCAAACCCGATGGGATCGAGGATTTTGTGACAGTTGGCGCAGACCGGATCCGTGCGGTGCAGCTCCGTGCGCTGACGCAGGGTCAGATGCGCGACCTTCTCCTTGTCCTGTCTGTCCAGCGGCGGAACATTCGGCGGGGCGGGCGGCACATGTTCGCCCAGCACTTGTTCGAGCACCCACACGCCGCGTTTGACGGCGCTGGTGCGGTCGGGAAACGAGGTCGTCGCCAGAATGCCGGGCATGCCCAGAATGCCGCCGCGATTGGCATCCGTGAGCTTCACTTTGCGCATCGCGGGCCCGGTGACGGTTTTTTCCAGTCCGTAGAGCGTGGCCAGGGTGCCGTTGAGGAAGGTGTAGTCGCTGTCCACGAAACTGACCACGCTCTGGTTTTCTCGCACGATGCTTTCAAAGAACAGACGGGCCTCGTCATACATCGCCGAGCGCATTTCGCCGGTCATGAGCGGGAATTTCGCGGTATCGAAGGTTTTGCTTTCCAGTTCCCCCAGCCCCAGCCACTGCGCCCCGAAGCCATCGAACAACGCCCGGGACCGTGGATCCTCCAGCAAGCGCTTCACCTGCGCCGTCAGAATCGCCGGCTCGTGGAGTTTCCCGCTGTCAGCCAGGGCCGAGAGCTCGGCATCGGGCAGGGTGGCCCACAACAGATACGAGAGACGGGATGCCAGTTGATAGTCATCCAGCGGAACAATCTTGCTCCCCGAGGGGACTTCACCGACGGGCGTGATGTAAAGGAACTGCGGCGAAACGAGGACCGCCTTGAGCACCAGGCGCAAAGCCGCCGGATAGGCGAGTTGGTTTTCACGCGCCAGATCGAACACCCTCAACAGGACATCCAGTTCCGCCTCCGAGGGAGGGCGGCGATAGGCGCTTCGGGCCAGCGAGCGGGCGACCTTTCTCGCCGCCGCCCGGACATCGGTCCCGAGTGCCGGCGGTTCACCGAAGAGTCGCCGTTGCACCGCGGTCGGCGGCGCGCCGTCGGGGGCGAGAATGCGGTCCAGCACCTCGTTGGCGATCCCGAGATACCGCTCCGACTGGAGCGGTGAAAGCGTATTGAGATATCCGGCTCCGAACACTTCATCGGGCAGCTCACGGGCCACCGCGGGATCAACCCCAAAGAGATCGTGCAGGGTGTTGCCATACTCTGTCTTGTTCAGGCGACGGATCACAAACGGACCCGGATCCTTCGGGCTGAGAAACTTGAGCTTGGCGATCCAGTCCACGAACATCCGGCGCTCCGCCTCCGTCGGCTGCTTGCTGGCATCGTCCGGCGGCATGTCGTGGGCCTTCACCATGACAAGCGCCTGCTTCCAGTGTCTGCTGAAGCCCGGATGAGCAGGATCCTTGAACGCCGGCTGGAAGTTGACCCCCGCCTTCGATTTTCTGTTCCCGTGACAGTCCACGCAATACTTCGTGACAAACGGGGTGACGCCATCACGAAAGGACTTTTTGATCTCGGCCTGAAGCGCGGCGAAATCCCCGTCGTTCGCCGGCTCCGCCCGGCAAGGCAGGGTCAGGGGTAACGCAACGCCAAACAGGATCACGGCCATCATGCCGCTGCTAAAAGTCCTGGGGGATGTCATTCCATTCTCATCTAGGGCTGGCCGCGGTGCGGGCCGCACATGGAGCGGAAGTTCGCTGACATTGCGCTTTCGTGCGGGATGGTTTCATCGTGGAATTCACGCGGTGACGGCGTCGGGGCGGAGCTTGAATCGACTTGCCCATCGAAGCTAGCCAAGGCGCGATCTTCAAGCCTTATCACGTTGACTGTCGTGTAGTTTTCAAAAGAGGACTTCTGCGTGCGATCAAAAGGGGACAGGTCTGTGCGATCAAAAGAGGACTGCTGGTTTAGAAGACGGGGCAATGG
>JBEBFV010000301.1:0-7937 GCA_040081795.1 Limisphaerales bacterium
AAGCCCTTTGCTCAGAATCGCCGCGATGGCCCCGACCAGCAGTGCGTCCAGCAGCGATGCCACAAGCCGCCGCCAGAAGCCCACGCGCGGCAGTGCCGCCTCGCCGGCGGCGCCGAGCGCGTCGGACGGCACGGGCGGGATGTCGCCGGCGGGCTTTTCGTTTTCCTTGCCCAGATGCTGCACGGCTGCGACGACGACCGCGCCGAGGCCGAGCAGCGTCGTAGTGCCCCAGACGAATGCGCCCAGCACCGGCACCATGTAGAGCAGGCCGAGCAACGCGATGCCCGTGGTCAGCGCGAGGAGGCCATTCTCCAGGCAGCCGGGCCGCACCTGCCGCCCGAGCTGATGCCCGACGAAGCGCAGCACTGCTGTCTTGCCCACCAGCACGGCCACGGCGAAGGCCATCACCACCAATGGCAGCAGCAGCGCGCCGATGCCCGTGGCGACCAGCAGCACGCAAATCGGCGCGAAGAGAATACTCGCGAGCAACCCGCTGAACAACGATGTGACGGGCCGTTCTTGCAAGGTGCTCACGCCCGCTTGCACCGGTGCGGGGAACACGATTTGGAGCAGCAAATACACGAGCGCGAACATCCCTGCCGCCACCCATGCCCACGACACGCCCGGCGGCAGCGGGCGCAGCAGCAGCACGCCTTGGGTGAGATAGTCCGTGGCCCAGCGCAGTTTCGGGAACCAGTCTGAAGTGCCGAACTCGAGGGGCCGGAAGGCGAGCCTTGCACCGGGCGAACGCTCCACCGCGCAGCCGATGAAGGAAGTCCTGCCGCGCACCTCGGCTTCCGGTCCCAGCTTCACTTTTCCAAACAGCACCATGAGGTCGCGGTCAATGCGGCCATTGATGGTCACGTCGCTGGCGAACGCGATGAACTGCCGGCGCACGACGCCGTTCATCGTGCCGCGCCCGAAGAACACCGCCGCCTCGGTGGCCGTCTCGTCCGCGCGGATTTCAAGGTCGGTGAACACTCGGATGACCTCGCGCAGTTCCTTGGAATCGGCGGTGTCGGTCTGCGCGGGCGCGGACGCCGTGAGCAGCAACAGGCCGAGCAAACCGCAGGCGGCAAGCCGACTGGCGAATTGGGAAGAGAGAAGCAAAGTCATGGTCAGGCGTTGATGCGGCGTTGGCAGGCGTAGCGGTAGAAGACAGTTCCCAGTGCGATGGCGCAGAGATACGAGGCGGCCAGCAGCGCTCCGATGGCGAAGAGAGCCGTGGTTGGAATCGCGCGGCCCAGCAAGGACAGCGCGTTCCCCAGCGCTCCGACAATGCCCCATGCCTCGGAAGCCGAGCCAGCGAGGCCCAGTAGCAGGTCCAGTTTCAGCATCAGCAGCGCGACGCCCACAAGTGTCGCCAACATGACTCCAGTCGCGGCTCCCGCCAGCCGGCGGATGGCGCGTGGCCACTCGAACCAGCTCCGCTCCCACCACGCGCCGCGTTCCGCGACGGCAAGCGCGGCGAGCACACGCGGCAGCAAGTCGGCGGGCGCGCGGTGCGGCGGGAGCTGCCGCAGCTCGCGATGGAGCGCGGCGGCGAGATTGTCTTCAGGTTCCGGGTGCATGTTTGGGCAATGTTTGGGTTGAGAGTGCGTCGTGCCGTGCGGAGAGTTCGCCTTCGGCGCTGAGTTGGAGCGCCTGGCGAAGCGCGTCGCGGCCACGATGAATGTCGGTCTTCACCTTGCCGAGCGAAACGCGGAGCTGCTGCGCGATGTCCTCGTAGCTGAGTTCCTCAAAGTGATAGAGCACAAGCGGCACGCGCTGTTGGGCGGGGAGGCGCTGCAGGGCGCGCTCCAGCACGGCGCGGCGTGCTGAGTCATCGTGCGCGGTCGAGTCGGCCGCGGGCGCGGGCAGCGAGGCGCTGAACGGCTCGCCGGTGTCGGCGTTGTCCAGCTCGGAGAAGAAGCGCCAGCGCGCGCGGTAGCGTTCGAGGTGGTTGAGGCAAAGGTTGCGCGTGACGGTCTTGAGCCAGCCAGGAGCGCGCTCGTTGTCGCGGAGCTCAGCGAAGTGCGCGTGCGCGCGGAGGAACACCTCCTGCGACACGTCCGCCGCGTCGGCCTCGCGGGCGAGGATGCGGAGGGCAACCGAATAGACCATGTCCTGATGGCGGCGCATGAACGCTTCAAACTCGCTGGTGTCTGTCATGACGGCCCCGAACTGGTCCGGGGCACTCTACCTAAACGACCCGCGGCGGGGAGAGAAGTTTCAGCTCCTTGTCTTACTCTTGGTCACAATCTCAATCGTGATTCTGCTCCTCCCTTGCTCGTGGACCGGAAGAGCAGGTTTAAGATTACGAGCATGAGTGGGCTGGATTCCATCCACTGCCCACGCCTGGATGAATACTGATCACTGAAGACAGCCTACTGCCCCGCTGCCCTCGTCTCCACCCATCGCGCGAGGAGCCAGAGCAGGTCCGCCAGCCGGTTCAGGTAGATGACGATCTCGGGGTTCTGCAACTGCCCCGCCTCGTGGAGCGCGCACACGCGCCGTTCTGCGCGGCGGCAGACCGTGCGTGCCACATCCAGCGCCGCACTGTTCGTTGTCGCACCCGGCGTGGCCCAGCCTTTGAACGTGATGCTCTGCGCTTCGATTTCAGCCACCAGCTTGTCCAGTTTCGCCGTCAGGTCAGCGCTCACAAGCGTGAAGCCGTCCTTCGCGTAGCGGGGCAAATCCTCCGTTCCCGTCGCCAGCTCGCCCATGAGCGTCACGAGGTCTTGCTGGATGACGAGCAGGTTGCCGCTGAGAAACTCCTGCTGCGACGACGCGCGTGCGAGGCCGAGCGCGGCGTTCAACTCGTCCACGGTGCCGTAGGCCTCCACGCGCGCGTGGCACTTGGACACGCGGCGGTTATACATCAGGCCCGTCGTGCCGTTGTCGCCCGTCCTGGTCGCGATGCTCATGGGGGCGAAGGGTAAAGTGGGGCGAACGAACCGCAAGCGCGCACGACGCTCGCCCTTCCTGCTCATGATCCTGATCCTTATCCACGCCCGGACCAGCGGAGCAGGATCAGGATCAAACTTCCGAGCAGGAGCAGAGTCGAGCCAACTGGCTGCTGACAACTCGCCGCCTGATTGCTAGCGTCCGGCCCGGACTGATTATGAACGCGAAGCTCCTGCTCAAAACTATTTTTCTCCTCGTCGTGCTTTTCTTCCTCGTGCTGATGGGCCGGGAGAACCGTGGCACGGTGGACTTCTCGTTGCCGCCCGTGCTGCCCAACAAAATCACCCTGCCCTCGGCCATGATGTATTACGCGTTCTTCGCGGTCGGAGTTGTCACCGGCACCGTGCTGACTGCCGGCGGCGGCAAGGGCGGTGGTGGCGGTGGCGGCAAGTCTGGGAAGTAATCCGTGAAGGCCAGGCTCGCCATCGCAGCAATGCTGCTGCTCTGTGCGGCCGGAGTGATCGCGCAACCCAAGGCATCCTCAGACGCGCGAGTTGCTGGTGCGGTTCTTTTCCCACGCGGGATCGCCACGAACGCGCTTCAACCGGACGCCTTCTCCGCGCTGGGTGCCGAGCATCTCGCGGAGCAGCTCAAGGTGCGCTGGCAGCCGGCCGCTCCGCCGACGCGGCCGCGTCTCACACTCCACTACAGCGCCGACTTCCCCGGCCACTGGCCCTCGCGCGACTGGCGCACGCTGCCCCTGACGCAGCGCGGCGCGGTCTGGGAGGCCACGCTTCCGGTGGAGGAACTCGATGTGCCGCTGGTGTATTTTGTCAGCGACGGTTCGCCGACGCCCGCGCTGCTTTCCTCGATGCGCGTCGTCTCGCCGCGACTGGCCGGGATGGAAAAACCCTCGCGTGTCTTCTGGCCGTTCTTGGATGGCTTCGAGGAAGGAGTCACCGGCTGGGAACTCGCCTCTGATTCCGCGACGATTCCGCAACTCAAGGCGTCGCCCAGCGCACACGATGGCAACGCGGCGTTGTCCGTGACGATTCCCGCCGGCCAGCGCTCCGTGACCGTGAGCACAACGCGCGTGCGCGGCTGGCACTACTCGCTTCAGCTCGCCACCGGCCTGCGAGTGTGGCTCCGTGCGCCGGGCGGCAGCGGTCGCTCGCGCTTCACGCTGCACGCAAACGCGGGGACGACGAACGCGATCTCAGCCCTCTCC
Source organism: Limisphaerales bacterium (assembly GCA_040081795.1). Taxonomy (GTDB): domain Bacteria; phylum Verrucomicrobiota; class Verrucomicrobiia; order Limisphaerales; family SXTU01; genus SXTU01. Next base: position 4,115 of record JBEBFV010000301.1, read on the forward strand.
GCCGTCGAGGCTGCGCTGGACGACAAGTGGCGCAAGGTGGACTTGTCTTTCAGTTCGTTCCCAAACTTCCCCGTGGTCGGCACCGACCTGTTCAGCATCGAGTTCATCGGCGAGGGGCCGCGCGAGTTTCTCGTGGATGATCTGCGGCTGCTGGGCCGCTGGAAGCTGCCCGGCGACTAGATCTCCGACTCCATCGGTCCGACTAAAACCACTTCACCACGTCCGGCGCGGGGCGCGGATGGTCGAGGTGATGCAGCACATCAGCGGGCGCGGCGGCGACGCTGTAGCCATCGCGGTGGTCGGCCTTGGTGAAGCGCTGCTCGTAGAGCTGATCGAAGACGGCGAGGAGGCGGTCGTAGAAGCCGGCGGTGTTCAGGAACACGACTGGCTTCTGGTGCGTGCGGAGCTGCTTGAGCGTGAGGACTTCGAGCACTTCCTCCAGCGTGCCGAAGCCGCCGGGCAGCGCGACAAACGCATCGGCGCGCGACTCCATGATGGCCTTCCGTTCCCGGAGATCGCGCGTGACGATGAGTTCGTCAGCAGCCTCGTAGGAAATCTCGCGATCGCGGAGAGATTGAGGAATGACGCCAAGCACGCGACCGCCGCCGCGATGCACCGCCGTAGCGAGTTGTCCCATCAGCCCGACGCTTGCGCCACCATAGACGAGTGTGAGGCCGCGCCTGCCGAGGAGCATGCCGAACTCTACAGTTGCCTCGACGTAGTGCGGGTCAACGGCACTGCTCGACGAGCAATAGACGCAGATGGATTTCACGATCTGGGATCGAACGCGCCCGTGAGCCGGCAGCGGCGAGAAATCAAATCCCGTTGGGGTCGCGCATGAGGCGGCGGGCCGGCGGATTGAAGGAAGGTCGCGTGTCGTAGGAAGGCTTGGGATCGTTTGGCGCGGTGGGGTTGAGCGGGTCGCGCAAGTCGAAGAGCGCGCGAGTGGTGTTGCGCGCCTTTGTCTCGTAGTCGGAAGCACTGTCGTAGGCGGCCCGAGGGTTGTTAGGCGCCTCGATAGCATCCCAGAAGGACGCGGAGCGCAGGCGGCGGACGGGCTTGGCTGCGGCGGCAGAGGCGGCGGTGGCGTCGCGGATGCCGGACTCGTTGGTTTTGACGAAGAGGCGCATCATGCTCGGGTCGCTCGCGATGAGCGGATTCTTCAGCAGTTCAGGCGGGGCGTTGAACAGGAAGGGCGGGCCGGAGTAATCGTATTGTGGTCGCTCGTGATTCGGCTCCTCGATGTGCGGTTTGTCGGGCCGCAGCCACGCGTAGCCGTCAATCATCAGCGAGGGCGGACGTGTGCCGGGACGGACGACATCTGGCGGGAGGTTCTGCGGCCACTGGCGTTCCATGCGCTGAAACCTAGGCTTGATGATGTCCGGGTCTTGAACCGGCGGGAAGTAGGTTTGGCGGCGCGTGAGGCTCTCGTTCGCCTTCGAAGTCAGGCCCGGCAGCAGGCGGTTCAACATCGTGGCATCGTCGGGCTTGGCGACCATGCCCTTGGGAGTCCAGCCGGATTGGAGCGGCCAGGACGCGACGGTCATGGATTCCAGCGTCGCGGGGAAAGCCCTGTTGTCAGTCGTGGTGCGCTCGGCGCGCGGAGTCTTGTCCGTGTGTCCGAGCGCGGCGAGCCCTTGGAAAATCGTGCCTGCGGTAAAGGTCAGCGGGTCTTCCAGCGCCACGCGCGAGCCAGTCTCGGTGAGAATCCGCAGCGACACCGTGTCCGGCGCGGGGCAGTTGGGCGCGACTAAACCCGCGGCCAGAAAGGCCAGAAGGAACTTGGCTGAACTCAGTCGCACGGTGCTTGAATGCCGGAAAACCGCCGGGCTGGCAATGCTTAATCCCCTGTTTAATCCCCTGCCGCAGCTCTCCGGTTGGCGGAGAGGGAGGGATTCGAACCCACGGTGGTGTTACCCACGCACGCTTTCCAGGCGTGTGCCTTAAACCACTCAGCCACCTCTCCAACCGTTTAACTGCAACGACTTACGTCGTATTTGGAAACCCGATATTGACCATCTGATACTGCAATCTGATACTGGTTGCATGAAACCGCAAAAGCGCATGCCAGCCCCGCCTGCCACGTTGGATGAGTGGCAGAAGACGCCGTATGCAAATTTGGTCCGATACGTTCCATCGAAGAAGTATTTTGCGAGGATTCGCGTCGGCGGCAAGCTGATTCGCCAAAGCCTCAAGACCACAACGCTCACGGTTGCCAAGCTTCGCCTCGCTGACTTGGAGAAGGCCGAGCGCCTGCTGGCCGAAAATGCCACGGCGGTGGTGGGTGGAAAAATGACCGTCGGGGATGCGGTGAAAACCTACCGCACGCGGCTCCATGGTGATGGTTCACTCAAGCCCCGGACCAAGGCCTATCGCGAGGAGTGCATCAGCAAACTGCTGCGCACCTGGCCGAAGGTCGAGGCCACGGATGTCCGCCTGGTCAACAAGACCGCCTGCCTGGACTGGGCAGCACGGCTTGGGAAGGAAGCCTGCCCGTCAGTTTTCAATCACACGGTCGGCACCCTCAAGCGCATCTTGGAAGTGGCGATCGAGGCCGGGGCGCTTTACGACAATCCCGTCCGCTTCATCAAACGGCAGCGGGAGCGGCCAAAGCGACTGCACCTGCCCACCCAGGTTCAGTTCGAGGAGTTCGTGGAGACGATTCAGACTGCCGGCGTGTGCTCCTGCTATCAAGCGGCCGATCTCGTGCGCTTCCTTGCGTTCGGAGGGTTCCGCAAGTCCGAAGCCAGAAACATCACGTGGGCCGACTGTGACTTCACCAAGCAGGAAATCACCGTGCAGGGGGATCCCGAGACCGGCACTAAGAACAGCCAGACGAGGGTAGTTCCCATGATTCCAGACATGGTGGAACTGCTGACGAATTTGCGCGCGCGGCAGGAAACCACTGATCCCCAAACGCGGGTCATGCCCATCGGCGAGTGTCAGACTTCGATGGACCGTGCGGCCAAGTTGGTTGGGATGACCCGCATCACCCACCACGACCTGCGCCACCTGTTTGCCACCCGCTGCATTGAGAGCGGCGTCGACATCCCCACCGTCTCCCGCTGGCTTGGACACAAAGACGGGGGTGCATTGGCGATGAAAGTTTACGGACACCTCCGCGACGCCCACTCCAGCGCGATGGCCCAAAAGGTCACCTTCGCTGTCCCCAAGACCACGAAGCCGATTGCCGAAGCCAAGCCAGCAGACAAAAAGCGGAAGGCGCACAAGCCCGAGCATCCCTGACAATGAAAAGGGTGCCAGGCTTGCGCCTGACACCCCGCCGCCTTTCGGCGGAGAACAAGCAGGTTGTCGAAACAGCCTGCCGCTACTTCGGGATCATCCTGGTTCGCTGTGAATCATCCATCGCTCAGCCGTTATTCACGGTCTTCGCGACGAACTCATCCACCGAGGCGCGCAAAATCATCTTGTGCCTTACCAGAATGAATCGCTTGCGGTTGGAGATGTGGTGAAACTCATTCAGCGGGCGCTTGCAGACCACCGCGACATTTTTCAAAGCGCAGAGGTCAAGGAATCGGATAGTCTTGCTGCACTGCTCAAGGTTCTCGATCTGTTCGTTGAAGCAGGATGGCCCGAAGCCAGGCAGCTCACAAACCGGTTGGAGGAAATCTACAGATAGTCCGATTCGGTGCTTGAGACCATCGTCTGAGTGGGCCGGGTTTTTGCGACAAGCCTGTGTTTTGATGGTGGTTTCCGTCACATGGCTTTCAGCCGGCCTCAGTTCGTTTGCGAGTCGTCTCATCGTGCAACAGACTCAGGGCAAAACCGATCACCCCAGTCCTTCTCCCTCCCTGCCCCCGTC
>JBEBFV010000302.1:0-7934 GCA_040081795.1 Limisphaerales bacterium
GCCGAGTGTGGTCACGTCGCCCTCGCGGACATTGTAGGCGTAGGTGCCGAAGACCTCGCTCGTGGAGAAGTCAATGAAGCGCTCCGTGATGCCGGTGGCGACGGCGGACTCGAGCACATTGTAGGTGCCGATGAGCGCGACCTTCATGCAGGTGACCGGGATGCTGATGACGGTGTCCACGCCAGCGATGGCCGCAAGGTGGACGACGAAGTGACATCCGGTCATGGCCTCGCGCACGGCGGCGGCGTCCATCACATCGCCTTGGATGAGTCGGAGGTTGGGATGGTTGCGGGCAGGCGAATCCTTGAGTGAGTTGCGATGCAAGGTATCGAACACGACGATTTCGTTGCGCTCGACAAGGCGGCTGGCGAGCTGGGTGCCGATGAAGCCTGCGCCGCCGGTGAGAAGGATGCGTTTGTTTTCGATCACGATTGGTTGGGGGGAAGTGGTTGGTCGTCCGGCCAGTCAAGGCATGCGAGGCAGGCGGGGGCGGTTTCCTGATAGCGCCACTGGCTGGCGGGGCAGCGCCAGACATTCGCGTCCGGGCCTTCGAGCCGGAGTCCGTGGCGACCCATCCAGCCGGTGTGGCGCGCGGGGACACCGGTCATCAGCGCGTAGGCCGGCACGTCGCGGGTCACCACCGCACCCGCGCCGATGAAGGCGTGGCGGCCAAGCGTGATGCCACAGAGGATGGTCGCGTTGGCCCCGATGGTGACGCCGGTCTGGACGAGGGTGGGGCGGAATTCGGCGCGGCGGTTGATGGCGGCGCGCGGGTTGATGACGTTGGTGAACACACAACTGGGGCCGCAAAAAACGTCGTCCTGCAGCTCGACTCCCTGATAGAGCGAGACGTTGTTCTGGATTCTCGCCCGGTCGCCGACGCGGACGCCGGGGCCGACATAGACGTTCTGGCCGAGCACGCAATCGCGACCGATCAGCGCACCGGCGCAGACGTGGCTGAAGTGCCAGACCCTGGTCCCCGCGCCAAGGCCGCAAGGCTGATCCACGATGGCGGTGGGGTGGATTTGCACGTCTGCGGCGCTCATGCGATTTCAAGCGGGAGATCCACGGGATGGCCGTTGGTGACGAGCGAGCGTTGGGCCGCTTGCAGCACCTTCAGGACTCGGAGCGCGGAGGCCCCATCCGTCAGTGGCGGCACGCGACTGGCGACGCTGCTCAGGAACGCCTCGCACTCCAGGCGGAGCGGTTCATGCGCGGCAAACGGAACTTCCTCGCCCGTGCCTCGCACAGGCACGGAATCACCGCCCTGCCACTCCACGCGCTGGTCGTAGAGGACCAGCTTCTTGGCCACGTCGTCGAAGCTGGCCATCTTGCGGGAGCCAATGACGACGAGGCGCTGCTCCTTGAAAGGGTGGAGCCAGGAGACGTGGACGTGGGCGCGCACGCCGTTGTCGAAGAGCAGGTGGGTGACGGTGGCATCGGCGATGTTGGGGCGGATGTAGGAGCCGCCGCAGGCCGCGACCTGGAAGGGCATCGCGCCGACGAGCCGAAGGATCACGGCGATGTCGTGCGGTGCGAAGCTCCAGAGGATGTTCTCCTCGCGGCGGATTTTGCCCAGGCTCAGACGGTGGGAGTAGATGTATTGCAACCTGCCCAGCTCACCGGCGGCGACCAGCTCGCCAAGGCGCACGATGGCTGGGTGGTATTCCAAGACATGACCCACCATGAGGATGCGGCCATGATCATCCGCCAGGCGCAGGAGCCGCGCGCCTTGCTCAGGGTGCAAGGCAAGCGGTTTCTCCACGAACACGTCCTTGCCCGCGAGCAGCATTCGCTCCGCGAGCGCGGCGTGGGTTTCGGCGGGGGTGGCAATCACGACGCCCGAAAAGTCTGCGTCGGCCGCGGCCTTCAAGTCACCCACACAGGGAACTCCGGGGGCGACGCGGGCGGCGTTGCACCTCCCTTCCGCCGAGGGGTCCACAATGGCGGCAAGCACGCCCATCTGGTGCAGCACGCGCGCCAAGTTTTGCCCCCAGCCGCCACAGCCAAACAGGACGATTCGATTCGAGGCGGAACCTGAATTCATGGTGTGGTGCGGCTGGCGGCTACTGTGAGGGTGATGTCAGCGGGGCGTCAATCGCCCGTTGGCGGGAACGCCAAGCGAGCCCCGCCCCCAGCAGCACGAGCGCCACGCCTGCCCACATGAGTCGCACGCCCAAAACAAAGCTGGCTGGCGCATACTCGAACACCAGCCGGTGCGTTCCCGCCGGGGCGATGACACCGCGAAGAGCGTGGTTGGCGCGGTGGATCGGCACGGGCTGATCGTCCAAGGTCGCCCGCCAGCCGTCGTTCCACTGATCGGCCAGCACCACCAGGCCATCGGTCTGCATGTCCAGCCGCAGTTCCACCCGGCTGGGTTTTTCGGCCACCACTTCAGCACGGCCCGCGCAGTTCGTCCCCAGATTCATCGGCACTTCCACCAAGGCAGTCTGGCGGGGGGCAAAGCCCGGCGCAAAGATTGTCCGCAATGAATCCGCCGCGGCCCGTGCCTGCCGCACGGACGCGGGCACATACGCGCGCGGCAGCGCCCCGGCATTTTCCATGACCCATAGAGGCCCCTCCTCGATCAGCGGGCGCAGTTCGGGCGGACGGTTTCCCCAGCATATCGCGTAGCGCACATGGAACAAGCTCAGCGCCGGGGCAAACTCCACGCGTCCGCCGGAAATAGTGAAGACCTCGGGCACGAAATACTTCGTCTCCGGAAACTTGCTCTGCACCTTCACGTCACGGTCGCGAGTGAGCTCGATCAACTCGACGACGCGTTGCGGGTCCACGCCGTCGTAGCCGCGCACCTCGAGAAATCCCTGGCTGGCCAGGAGATTGGCGGGCAGGCAGTCAACAGGCATCACGCGGCCCGGGGGAAGTTGCTTCAAGCGCTCCAGCAGCGGGCTGGGGGGGTAGTAGTAGGCGCGGTCACACTGTGGGTTGAATCCCCAGCCGAACCGGAGCAGTTCGGCCAGCCACACCACCGCCAGCCCCACGGCCCAGCGCGGCTGTGTCAGACGGCCGAGGCGCAACGCCCACCACACGCCGAGCGCCACGCCGCAGAGCGCCATGCCGCGCAGGTAGGCGCGCAGAAACGACCCTTGGATGGTCGCCACCGCGCCGGCATCCAGCGTCCGATAGTAGTAGAAGGCTGGCTGGCCTTGCTTTACGCCCTCCTCCAGTTGTGAACGGATCGGCTCGGGCAGATCGAAGAAATTCCCCAGGCACCAGAGGCCCAGTGCGGCCGCTCCCAGCAGCGGAAGGAAAAAGACGCGTTGCCAGCGGGCCAGCCCGGCACGCAGCGTTTCCAATCCCAGCGCCGCAAGCACCATGATCGCGAAAGTGGCGACGCATACTAGCCGGTCGTGTGAAAGCATCCGCAGCACCGGCAGTTGCAACAGGGTGGTGAAACCCGGCAGGTTCAAATCCCAACTCCATCCCAGCACGACGAATGAGAGGAGGAGCGTGGTCAGTGAGCGGTTGCGCGGGTTGCACCACGCCAGCGGAGCCAGCACCAGGGAGGCGATCAACCCGGCATACCCTGCAGCCGGGCCTTGCATCAGGTTGCCAGCGGAAGGGGGAACCAGCCCGGACCCGTTCTGTGAATGACCGTAGAAGTCAGGAATCAGCAACTGGGGCAGCGCCTTCCAGCCGATGGGCGGAATTGCCGCCTGACCGTCACCCCGCGCCAGCAATCGCGCCCCGGTTTGAACGTATTCCAGCAGGGGAAGCAGATACGGGGTGGACAGCAGCATCCCCGCAAGCCAGCCAGCTGTCACCGCGCCCAGCGCGAACACATGCATCCGTCCCGGACGCCACCCGTGCGCATCCCCGCAGCACCACAGGGCGTAAACCCCGGAGCCGAGCAGCAACTGCGCGGCCACATCCACATGTCCCGTGAGAATCGCGGTCGCTGTCACGCCCGCTAACGCGGGCGCACCCCAACCTGTCGGCCGACGGATCGTGCTGTCTGTGGCGAGAAGCAGCCACGGATACCAGGATGCCACCCAGGACACCGGATACCCCTGCCACACGACAAAGAACCCCGTCCACGGCAGGCACCACGCGCCTGCCGCCGCCGGCCAGAAACTCACCTTCGCCACGCGCCGCAGGAACAGGTAGGCCCCACACCCCAGAACCACGGATTTGATTAGCTGTATCCACGCCAGCGCGACCGGGCCGGGGGCGGCGTAGTAAATGAAATTGTATGGCGAGAACTTGCCGAACTGCGCGAAGGGTGTGCCGCCGAACAGGCCGGGGTGCCACATTGGAATGCGTCCCTCGCGAAATTCTGCCGCCGCGAACTGGCGAAATGGCTCGTAACTCAGCACCAAGTCAGACAGCGAGTAATCCTGCCACGGGCGCGTGTCGGCGATGGGATAGAACTTGGGAAAGCCGAGCACGTCCACAGGCAGCAGCACCTTGGTCCCGATAAGCGACGGCCAGAAGACGAGCAGTTGCATCAACACCAACCCGGCAAGCAGGATGCCCAGGCGGAGTCCCCGGTGCGCCTCCACGGCCGCCCAGTTCACTCCCGATTTGGGTGCGGACAGATTCATCGTTGGTGCATCAAGTTCCGGCTACAGTTGCCGGCGTTCGCTGTCATCGTGGCGTGTGGTTCTCCATCGCCCGGTTCATGGAAAACTTGAACGACAACTGTTCTCATGGCAGCTCACACGCCCTTCCGCGCCACAGTGTCGCGCTGCGCCCACGCGGGGTCCGGCTGCGGGAAATCCAAGTTGTAATGCAGCCCACGGCTTTCAGGCCTTAGCAGTGCGCAGTTCACGATGAGCTCGGCCACGGTGGCGATGTTGCGCAGCTCCAGCAGGTCGCTGGTGACGGTGAAGTCCCAGTAGTATTGCTGGATTTCCTCCTGCAAGAGCGCGATGCGGGCCTTGGCGCGCTGGAGGCGTTTGTTCGTCCGCACGATGCCCACGTAGTCCCACATGAGGCGGCGGATTTCGTCCCAGTTGTGCGAGACGACGACGAGTTCATCCGCGTTCTGCGCCTTGCCGGACTGCCACGGCGGGATGTTCACCTCGGCGAGCGGCGAAGGGTTTTCCAAGACGAGCCGAGCCGCACGGTGTGCGCAGACGAGGGCTTCGAGCAGGGAATTGCTCGCGAGCCGGTTCGCGCCGTGCAGGCCGGTGCAGGCCACTTCGCCGACGGCGTAGAGGCCGGCGATGTCCGTGATGCCATTCACGTCCGTCACCACGCCGCCGCATTGGTAGTGCGCCGCCGGCACGACGGGAATCGGCTCCTTCGTCATGTCCACGCCGAGACGCAGCAGGCGTTCGTAGATGGTCGGGAAGTGCGAGATGATGAAGCGCGCGGGCTGGTGCGTGATGTCGAGCCACACGTTGTCCGCGCCGGTGCGCTTCATCTCGCTGTCAATCGCGCGGGCCACGATGTCGCGCGGCGCGAGTTCCGAGCGCGAGTCGTAGCGCGGCATGAAGCGCTGACCGTCCGTCCCAAGCAGATAACCACCCTCGCCGCGCACAGCCTCGGTGATGAGCAGCGTGCGCTCCTTGGGATGGAAGAGGCACGTCGGGTGAAACTGCATGAACTCCATGTTCGCCACCTGCGCTCCGGCGCGGTAGGCCATCGCCACGCCGTCGCCGGTCGCGATGTCGGGGTTCGTCGTGTAGAGATAGACCTTCCCGCAGCCGCCGGTGGCCAGGACGATGACCGGCGCGGCGAACGTCTCCACCTGCCCGCTGGCCTTGTTCAACACGTAGATGCCGAGGCAACGGTTCGGGCCGACATAGCCGAGCTTCTGCGTGGTGATGAGGTCCACGGCGAAGTGATTCTCCAGCACCGTGATGTTCGGCTGGCGCGCGATGGCGTCGAGCAACGCGCGTTCAATCTCCGCGCCGGTCGCGTCCTTGGCGTGCAGCACGCGGCGTTTGGAATGGCCGCCCTCCTTCGTGAGGTCGAGTTCCTTGCCGTTGCCATCGGGCAGCTCGCGCTCGCTGAACTTCGTGCCCAGCTCCATCAGCTCCTGAATCCGCTCCGGCCCCTCGCCTATGATGGTGCGGACGATGTCCTCGCGGCACAGGCCGGCGCCGGCATCGAGCGTGTCACGCACATGCATCTCGATGGAGTCCTCGCGGCTGGTGACGGCGGCGATGCCGCCCTGCGCCCAGTTGGTGTTGGAGTCCGCGCGGCTCTTCTTGGTGACGATGGCCACGCGCCCGCGCGGCGCGACCTTGAGCGCGAAGGTCAGCCCCGCGATGCCGCTGCCGAGGATGAGGAAGTCAAAATGTCGAGTGGTAGCCACTGAAGTCTATGGGGAAAGCTGCCTTGCTGCGGGAAACAAAGTCGGTTGGCTCCTCGCCGCAAGCGCGAAGGTGTCGGGTGCTGCGAATCACCCAGCTACCGTCCCTTTTCTCAAACACGATTTGCCTTTGCCGATGCAGTCGCCAGTTGAAATCTGCACGCACACTGGTCTCTCCCTCACCACGCCAATCCGGCACAATTATCAATTCCTTGGGCATCTCAGGGAACCACGAACTCCAAGCCAAGAGCCGCTTGATTTCCCGAATGTCGGCCTCCTGAACTGGCTTTGGGCGGACGTGGTCAAGGGGAATGAATTCCAAACTCCCTATTTGGTTAATGAAATCGTCGGGCAACTTCAGGCCGACTGCCAACGCGTTTTCTCCATCCATCTGCTTGCGATAATGCGCTCTCTCCTCAGCCCGAAAGTGGCGTCTCACTTCCACGACTGGAGCGAGCGGGCGCATCTGTGCCCAGACGTGCAGCGCTAGTAATCCGACAACCAGCGTCAAGACGAGAAAGCTTGCGACGGCTCCGACTTTGGAACGCACCACCCTCCTGACCTGCTTGCGGATGGCCATGAGAAGCCCGGCGGTGAGGCACGCAACCAGAATCAGGTCGAAGATGTGAATCTGAGGCAGCATCCGAATCGGTCGGCAGACTGCTCGCAGACTGCCACTACTGTTGTTTCGGCGCGAGATACTTCTCCGTGCAAGCCTTGATGGCCTCCGCGAGGAACTTCGCCATCTCCTCGCGCCGCTTCGCGTCCGTGCGCAGGGCGGAGCCGAACTCAAGCTGGATGGCGTCCACGCCGTTGGTGGTGTGGCTGCCGTAGCTGCGGACGATGAAGCCGCCGTTGTAGCCGCGCGGCTCCGGTGGCGTGCCGGGCGGGGTGTTCGGCGGCTCGACCTTCACGCCCTTGCCAGCCATGAAGCCGAGGATGCTCGCCTCGCCGGTGAGCGCGGCGACGCCGTGCTTCTCGACCAAGCGCATCACCGTCGTGCCGTTCTGCGTGCCGCGGACGAGCGTGTCGGGGAAAGCCGACTGGCCGTGGATGTCCAGCAGCAGCGCGCCGTTGGGAAACTTCTTCCGCAGCTCGTCCACGAACTCGCGCACCTGCCCGTGGAACGCGGCGTGAACAACCTTCGCGTTCGGATGCTCCACGGCTTCCTTCTCCGGGCGGTTCGGGTCCACGTATTGCCGGTGCGCCTTCGAGGCCACGAGGTATGGCTTCTTGCCGGTGATTTCCTCGACACGCTTCGCCGTGGCCGTGGCCAGCTCGAACGTCCGCACGTCCTGCCCGGTGACGAACTTGCCGCTCGTGCGCTCGCCCTCGGGACCGAGGCGCTTCAGCACGCCGGGGATGGCGAGTGAACCACCGTGCGGCGCGGTGATGATGATGGGCAGCTCGCCGCGTTGGACGTGGAGGAATTCGTTTGTGGCGAAGGTTTGGGCAGAGGCAGATGCAGCAAGCAGAGCAACGCAAGTCAACGCGGCACCGAACCACGTGGACGTCGCATCGCGAGCCTTCTCCCTTCGCGGAGCGAGGGGAGAAGGTGGCCGCAGGCCGGATGAGGGGTGCGGCTGCCAACGCCGTCGCGCGAAACCCCTCACCCCGGCCCTCTCCCCTTGCTCCGCAAAGGGAGAGGGCG
>JBEBFV010000303.1:0-7904 GCA_040081795.1 Limisphaerales bacterium
GCCAATCGCCCGCGCGCTCGACCACCGCAATCGCGAGCGTCAGGCCATCGAGCGCACGATCACCACCGAGGTCATCGGAGCCATCCGCGCGCGCTTCGACCCTGCGCGCGACTTCGTCATCGTCGAGGGGCAATTGCTCTGGCACATCGGCGTCGTGGGCATCGTCGCGTCGCGCGTGTTGCGCGCGTTTTACCGGCCCACGCTCGTCCTCGGCGGCGACGCGGAGCAATGGCGTGGCTCGGGTCGCAGCATCGAGGGCTTCGACCTCGCCGCTGCCTTGCGCGAGTGCGACGACCTGCTGGTCAAGCACGGCGGACACGCAATGGCCGCCGGCATCACCATCGCACCCATGAATGTCGGCGCGTTCCGCGACCGCATCAACGCCATCGCCCGCCGCTCGCTGCGTCCCGACCAACTTCAACCCGTTCTCAAGCTCGATGCCGAGATCACGCTCCGCGACCTGACGGTTGCGCTCTTGGAGGAGCTGGATCGTATGGCTCCGACCGGAATGGGAAATCCGGCACTTCAGTTCTGTGCAACCGGTCTGCGCCTCCACCGTCCGCCGCTCCGCATGGGCAAGGAGCAGCAGCACCTGAAGCTCCACGTCACCGACGGCAACGACATCCGCGAAGCCGTCTGGTGGAATGTGCCGAAGGACTTCGCAGTGCCGGCGAGCTTCGATCTCGCCTTCACCGCAGAGGTGAACGAATACCGTGACCAGCGCAACGTGCAGTTGAAGGTCTCGGATCTGCGCGCGGGAGGGTAAGGCGCGTCTGTCCCCAGCGCGCCGTAGCATTCGGAAGCCCGTGCCGGCGACTTCCAGTCGCCGTGTTGCGCGTGAGTCGCTGGACACGTCACGAACTGCTGTGGCCCGCAGACGGCGACTGGAAGTCGCCGGCACGGAGTCACGCACCCTGCGGCACGGCCCTCACTTTTTCACCGGCGCGATGATGCGGGACGGGTAAGATCGCGTGTGATGAACCGTGTTAGTGGCCACCTGCGCGTCCTTGGGAAAATCAATCGTCTGCGGCCCGCCGGTCTGCGGGTTTGGCTCGTAGAGGGGATAGCCTGTGCTCCCGATGGTCACGCGGATGCGGTGGCCCTTGTTGAAGACGATGCTCGTCCAGCCTACGTCGAAAGCGAGTTTCGCCGGCGCACCAGGCACCAGAAGTTTCTCATGATCGAATCCCTCTCGATACCGCGCCCTCCGGGGGTAATCCATCAGCAGCATCGAGCGACCGTCGGGATACACGTCGCTCACGCGGACGATGAAGTCCGTGTCGCGTGCAGTGGAGCTGACCCATAGCTCCGCCTTCACCAGCCCTGTCCACTCCACGGGAGAAGTGAGCGGTTCGGTTGTAAACGTCCTGACCTCCGACTGCTGCTCGTAGGGGCGCGCGTCCTTCGCACCTGGGAAGGACGTGCCGGGGATGCTCATGGGGTGCCGAGGATCACTCACGAAGCTGGTGGACCTATTGGTGAAGGGCTCCCGCTCGACCTCTCTCAGCCGGAAGAGATCGTTCATCCGTCCTCCCGCTTCGAAGTAGTAGGGCGCAGCTAGCGCCTTCGGCGGCCAGTCCTTCGCCACCCGCCATACGTTGCCCGGTGCGCCTTCCTCACCCGTCGCGCCCATCACGTAATACTTCACCGGGTCGGCTTGCTCGACGCGGTTGTTCTCGCCCTTGAGGTAGTGGTTGAACCACGTCGTCATGTGCGCATACACGTCGAAGAAGGCGTTGGTGGGATAGACCAGTTCCCCGATCTTGTTCGACTTGGGGTAGCCGCCGTGAAGCCACGGGCCGATGATGAGCTGCTGCTGGCCGCGCGAATTTTTGCCGCCCTGATGCTGCCGCCCGATGAAGCTCATCACGGACCCCTGGCACATGAAGTCATACCAGCTCCCGATGGTGAAGCAGGGGACGTTCATCTTCGGAAAGTGCAGCGAGCAATCCTCGTCGCGCCAGTAGGCGTCGTAGTGGGGATGCGCGAACCACTCCTTGAGCAACGCATCGTTGTGCTCGGGCACGCGGGCGACCTTGCCCATGGTCTTGAAGCGTTCGGGCCGCGTCACGCCGCCGATGCGATAGCCCTCTTGGTAAAGGCTCAGGCCCGTGTCGGTCATGTATTGCGCGACGAGATGCGGCGGTTGCGTGACGGCGAGGAAGTTCTGCGCGTAGCCCGCCTGCGAACCGCCGTAGGTGCCGATCTTGCCGGTGCACCAAGGCTGCTTCGCCAGCCACTCGCACATGTCGTAGCCGTCCTTCAGCTCTCCCCAGGCCAAGGCCCGGTAGCCGCGCCACTGGCCCTCCGAGAGTCCCGCGCCCCGGTAGTTGACGAGCGCGATGACGAAGCCGCCTTCCGCAAACTTCGCCGCGTTCTTGCGCGAGCCAGCGGAACGGATGTCCGCGTAACGCTGCTCGAAGATCGCTGGCCACGGCCCTTTGCCTGCCGGGTGATAGAGATACGCCGAGAGGCGCGTGCCATCACGCATCGGCACCATGACGTGCTCCTCGCGCACGGTGCCGAGGTCCACGGGGGGAGCGTCGGCGGCGCGGAGTGGAAGGAGTGAACAGAATAGCAGCCCAAGCCAGAAGATGCGGGAAGTCATACGGGAGAGTCGGACGGCGGTGCGCGTCGGGGAGTTCAAACGCGCCTCTCCCAACTAAGCCCGAACGATTCGATTGGAACCACGAAGGACACAAAGAACACGAAGAGGAAGCAGGAAAGGAGATGATTGGCGGAGGCAGTGCGGCGCACAAATCGGTGCGGGTGTTTTGGTTCGCCGCCCCCTTCTGTGACTGTCCTTTGTGATCTTCGTGTCCTTCGTGGTTCAAACCATCTGGATCCGTCCGCCTAAGCACCGCGTCCGCCCGGCTGCTGTGCACGCCAGAGCATCCACGCTGATTCGTCGGAGAATGCGGGTCGGCTGGCGTAGGCCACACCTCCGTCGCCGCCGTTCCGCAGCGCGAGGGCGCCTCGGTTCAGCATCGCGTGCGGCGCATGTTTCACCAGCAACGTCACCAGCGCCACCAGCCGGGGCAGCAACTCGGGAGGCGCGTGCTTGAACAGGTAGCCCCACGCCAGTTGCGCGCCCTCCGCTTGAAACCGCATGGCCCCGCCGGTCAGGAAAATCTCGATCAGCCACGGAACGTTCTCGTGCAGCGAGGTCCGCACGTCGCGGACAACTTCTTGGTGGACGCCCTGCACGGGATTGTAGGCGTGCTGATTCTCGTAGGTGACGGTCTGGGCGATGTCGTATTGGCGGACGGCCCCGACGGAGATCAACGCCACATGGGCCCACGGCACCGGCACCAGCCGGCCGAGCGGGTCAGAAATGCGCAGCGCGTCGTCGGCCACCTCGATGCGCCGGGTGAACTTGGCGTCCACCAGCCGCAACTGATCGGCGGGGACCACGGCCGTCTCGACGCCCGTGGAGCGGAAGGCCAGTTGCAGAGCGACTGCCTTGGGCGTGTCGAGGTTTCGGAACAGGACGCCGTGAGCCTCCCGTGCCAGCCGCAACGCGTCGGCGTCCGTGTAGCCGGGCACCAACGAGAGCGCCTGCCGCCATTGCATCTCGGTGACAGGACCGGGATCAAGCTGGACTAGAACGGCGTTCATGCAGGCCGCCAGGCGGAGGCTACTTCAGATTCTCCGGGTTCAGCGGCAGCAAATCCTTCGGCAGGAAGATCCCGTCTTTGCGGATCAGCTCATCATCGAACCACACCTCGCCGCCGCCCCATTCCTTGCGCTGAATAAGCACCATGTCCCAGTGGACGGCGGAGCGGTTGCCGTTGTCGCAGTCCTCGTAGGCCTGGCCGGGCGTGAAGTGCAGGGAGCCGGCGATCTTTTCGTCGAAGAGGATGTCGCACATGGGCGACTGAATGAATGGGTTGAAGCCCAGCGCGAACTCGCCCACGTAGCGCGCACCGACATCGGTGTCGAGAATCTCGTTGAGGCGCTTTTCGTTCGAGCCGGTGGCCTTGACGACTTTGCCGTCCTTGAACTCGAGCCGGATGTTCTCGAACTTCGTGCCGCTGTAGATGGTGGGCGTGTTGTATTGGATGACGCCGTTGACGCTGGTTTTGACCGGGCACGAGAAGCACTCGCCGTCGGGGATGTTTCGGATGCCCTCGCACTTGCGCGCGCCGATGCCCTTGATGCTGAAGGTCAGGTCCGTGCCGGGTCCGACGAGACGGACCTTGTTAGCCCGCGTCATGCGCTTCTCCAAGGGAATCATCGCCTTGGCCATCTTGCGATAATCCATGGTGCAGACATCGAAGTAGAAATTCTCGAATGCCTCGGTGCTCATGTTCGCCGATTGCGCCATGCTGGGCGTGGGCCAGCGGAGCACGCACCACTTGGTCTTGTTCACGCGGTAGTTCTGCACAGGGCGGAGAATCTTCGAGTAGAGGGCGAGCTTCTCGGTGGGCACGTCGGCGGACTCGGTGGCGTTGTGCGCGCCGCGGATGGCGATGTAGGCGGCCATCTTTTTCATGCGGCGCAGCTCGATGTCGTGGACGAGCTTGGCGTGCTTGTCGTTGGTGTCCCTGAGCACCTCGCGTGTCACGCGGCTGTGGCGGACCTCGACGATGGGCGTCGCGCCGGCCGCCCGTGCCGCGCGCATCAGCTCGACGGTGAACTCGTCCGGCACGTCGATCATGTCGAGCAGGATGTTCTCCCCCTTCTTCATGTCGGTGGAGTAGTTGATGAGGAGGTCGGCGAGCTTTGCGAAACGCGGGTCGGTCATAATGTGGCGGCGAGATTAGTAACCAGGGGGCTTGGCTCCAAGTGGAAAGGCGGGACAGGAGGTGCCGGTGGAACAGACTACGCCTTCTCCACACCCTTCTGCCACGCCGGCGGATTGGACAACTTGAACAGCATCTCACCGGCTTTCCTCACCAGCAGCACGCCCTCGGCCTCGCGGTTCGCGAAGCTCTCGATGTCAATCGTCGCCGGGTCGCGATAGCCCATGTTGATGCGCTCGCAGACTTCACGCGGGATGCCGGTGGCGAGCGTGACTTTGATGCGGCACTGCTCCACGCCATTTTCGAACGTGCCGATGCCGCGCACATGCGTGCTGTGCGCGAGCACTCCCCAAGGGTAATCCTTAAACTTGTCCCACTGTTTCAGGAAGTAGTCGCGGCAGTGGTAGCCAATGGCGTGCATCGTCTTGTTGTGCGTGACGCTCACCTCGGTGACGTGTGGAGCATAGATGATTAACTCGCCGCCGTCGGCCACGACCGGTTCCAGTTTATACATCGCTTTTCCCGCAGTCCAAACGTCCTCATACATCTTCGGCGCGCAGGAGAGCACCGTGTGATAAGGCCGGTCGCGGAAGACGATGTGCTCCGCGCGCGACACGTCCGCCGCCGCGTCCCACGCGGCCTCCGGCGAGCCGATGAACAAGCCGGCCAGCGATTTGTCCGGGCGCACGACCATCGCCATGCAGAGCTTGTTGACCTTCACCATCGCGCCGACGCGGTCCACGACGCGGCGCACGGGCGTCCACTTGTTGCCGATGGTCATCGGATTGGTGACGCAACCACCGAGCCAGTGAAAGAAGTTCAGGATCTCCGGCCCCGCCACGCCGGGAAAGAGATACTTGTTGCCGCCGCTGAACCCGACGACCTCGTGCGGAAACACCGGGCCGATGATGACCACCTGGTCGTAGTCGAAGACGCGCTTGTTGATCTCGACCGGCACGTCCAGCTCGAAGAGGCCGTCGGAGAGCTCACGTGTGTCGGCCTTCGTGAGCGTGCCGACGTTGCAGAGAGCGGCGGGGTTGTCCCACTCGTGGTTGAAGAAGCGCACCGAGGCGTAAGTGCTCGCGCGCTCGGCGGCGGAGATTTCCAGCCGGTCGCAGATCGCCGCCTCGCTCATTGGCTGATGCGTGCCCAGCGCGATGAGGATGTCGAAGTTCGCCGTGACCGCGCCGATTTCCCGGAAGAGCGTCTGAAACATCAGCCCCACCGGCGCGGTGCGCGTGGCGTCCGGCACGATGAGCAGCACTTTCTTGCCTTGGTAATCCTTGGCTGGACACGCCTGCGCGACGAGGTCGTTGACTTTGGCGGGGGAGACGGTGGAGCCGGTGAGGGCGGTTGAAGCGAGCAAGTTCATGAATCGCCTTAAATCGTCTGGCTCAAAAACCCGCCATCCACCCGGATGTCCGTGCCGGTCACGAAGCTGCTGGCCTTGTGGCTGGCGAGGAAGAGGCACGCGCCGATCAGCTCGTGCGAGTCGCCGAAGCGGTTCATCGGCGTGTGGCCCCAGATGGACTTGGTGCGCGCGGTGGGCGAGCCGTCCTCGTTGAAGAGCAGCTTGCGGTTTTGCTCGGCGGGGAAAAATCCCGGCGTGAGGGTGTTCACGCGCACGCCCTTCGTGGCCCATTCGCGCGCGAGGAACTGCGATAGGCTCAACACAGCGGCCTTCGCGGCGGAGTAAGTCACCACGCGCGAGAGCGGCAGGTGGGCGGAGACGCTGGCGATGTTGACGATGCTGCCGCGCTCGCGCTTGCACATCGCCGGGCCGAACTCCTGGCAGGGCAGCAGCACGCCGCCCGCGAGGTTCAGGTCGAAGTTCGCCTGCCAGTCGGCGAGTTGGATTTGCTCGAAGGGGCGCTCGGCGGTGACCGTCACTTGCGGGGCGTTGCCGCCGGCGGCGTTCACGAGAATGGTCGGCGAGCCGAGCTGCGCTTCGATTTGCTCGTGCGCAGACGAGAGCGAAGTGCGTGAGATGGCGTCGCAGTTGAAGAACGCCGCCGTGCCGCCCTTGGATTGGATGGCCTTCACGCGTGCCTCGCCGCGCTCCGCGCTGCGGCCGAGCACTGCGACCTTCGCACCCGCCTCGGCAAGCCCATCGGCCAACGCGCCGCCAAGCACGCCCGTCGCGCCGATGACCACCGCCACTTCACCCTGCAAATCGAACAAGTTCATAGGCTGCGCAAGATGGGGGATTCCACGTGGACGGTGAAGGAAAATGTCGGTGTGCAGCTCACTGAAATGCCTCGCGCACGGGCTTGCCGACGGTGTTCATCGGCAGGGCGAAACCGAAGAGCCATGCGATGGTCGCGGCTGTGTCGGGCAGAGTGACGGCATTCGTCAGCGCGTGTCCGCGCTTCACCCCCGCGCCCCAGATGATCCACGGGATGGTCATGTCCTGCGGCCGGTCCACACCGTGCGCAAGGCCGTCGCCGCCATGGTCGGCGGTGAGGATGAAGAGGGTGTTGGTCGCGCCGCTCCGCTCAACGCCGGATCTCAGCAGCGCAAGCGCCGCGTCACATTCGGCCAGCGCGGCGTATTGCTCCGGCGATGGCCAGCCGTAGAAGTGTCCTGCCATGTCCGCGTCGGGGAAATGCACGAACGTCAGGTGAGGTTTCCGCTGCTCGAAATACTTCACGGCCTGCGCCGCGACATCGCGTGCAGAGAAGACGTTCGTCCCCGAGAAGTCCCGTGGGTCGGTCAGCGGAAACGAGACGATGTCCACCGAGCCGGTTGGGAACAGGTAGGCCAGCTTGTCCTTGCCGGAAAAGACGGCAGTTGAGAGGCCGTTGGACTTGGCCAGCATGAAGATCGTCTGCGCGCGCAAGGTGCCGAAGGCGGGCATCCAATAATTCCAATAGACCCCATGCTGTTCCGCCGCGAGGCCGGTGAGCATGGACGTGTGCGCCGGAAGCGTGAGCGGCGGCACGATGCTCTGCGCGTTCCAAGTCACCGCGCCATCGCGTGCCATCGCGTGCAACGTGGGCATCCGCGCCTGCTGCACGAAGTCGGGACGCGCGCCGTCGAAGCTGACGAGGATGATGTGCGAAGGTCGCGGCGCGGAATTCGAGGGGATCGGTGGTGGTGCGGGCGGTGGCACCGCCTCGTCGAGCAACGGGAGCGCCTGCGCGTAGCGCCCGGCCGACG
>JBEBFV010000304.1:0-7891 GCA_040081795.1 Limisphaerales bacterium
GCGGCTCCGGGGACAGGGCCAGCGAGAAGCGCAGCAGCCGCGCCTCGATTTCCAGGAACGCCACGCGGCGGCCCATCGGGTCCTTCCCCTCCAGGTCATGCACCCAGCGCTCGAACATCTCCAGGTCCCCGCCCCGCACGCGCGGCTCCGGGTCCAGCACCACGCGCGCGTGCAGGATGGCGTCCACGAAGTGCGGCGGGAACTGGCATTGCAGGAACCACACGAGCGGAATGGTCGCGACGAAATATTCCGCCTGGTCGGTCGAGGAGATGATTTGGTGCGGGATGGCCGCCCAAAACACCGCGAGCCGCCCGGCCGGGATGGTCACGGAATTGCCGCCAAGCAGGTAGGTCAGCGAGCCGCGCTTGAGCAGGTTCAACTCAATCTCGTTGTGCCGGTCGGGCCGCTTCATCGGCACCGGCGTCCACCGCTGGCAGGTGAAGCCATACGGCTCAAACTCGGGGCGGGATGAATCGAAGCTGACCATGGCGGCTCAGTGTTCGCGGGCGCTCATCTTGTCCATCGCCACGGCGGCGAGGATGACGAGGCCTTTGATGACCTGCTGCCAGAACGGTGACACCTCCAGCAGCACGAGGCCGTTGTTCAACACGCCGATGATGAGGCAGCCCAGCACGGTGCCGAGCACGGAGCCGCGTCCGCCGTTCAGCGACGTGCCGCCGATAACGACGGCGGCGATGGAATCGAGTTCGTAGCCGATGCCGGCGTTGGGCGTGGCGGAATCGAGCCGCGCGGTGAGCAGCAGCCCCGCGACGCCCGCGAGCGCACCGCCGAGCGTATAGACCGCGAGCTTGATGGCGCGGAGGTTCAGGCCGCTGAGTTCCGCCGCCCGTTCGTTGCCGCCGATGGCGTAGAGGTAGCGGCCCAGCCGCGTCTTGCGCGTGACGACGACGAACCCGGCGACCAGCACGCCGGAAATCCACACAGGCATCGGCAGCCCAAGCCAGTGGCCGGTGCCGATGTAGCCAAAGTCCGCGCCGAGGCCCGTGATGGGAAAGCCCTTCGTCCAAAGCTGCGTCAGGCCGCGCGCGATGCTCAACATCCCGAGCGTGGCGACGAACGGCGGCAGCCTGAACCGCGTGATGACCCAGCCGTTAAACCAGCCCAGCGCCGCGCCCACGACCAGCCCCGCGACGAACGCGCCGAAGGCCGTGAACTGCAACACGACGCCGAACACCGGCAGCGCGAGGCCGTGCTTCAAGAAACCCGCCGCCACCGCGCCCGAGAACGCCAGCACCGAGCCAACGGACAAGTCGATGCCGCCGCTGAGAATGACGAGCGTCAGGCCGATGGAGAGGCAGAGGTTCACGGAGATTTGCCGCAGCACGTTGAGCGCGTTCTCCTGGCTCAGGAACGTGTCCGACACGCCCGGATGCAGGCTGAGGCCCACGACCATGAGCAGGAGCGCGGCGACGCTTTGGAAGCGGGCGAGCAGCTCCTTGGTTTTCGGATTCATGGTCAATTCCTCGGCAGCGCCGCTTTCATGATGTTTTCCTCGTTCGCCTCGGCGCGGGTGAACTCGGCGGTCTTGCGTCCCTCGCTCATCACCACGATGCGGTCTGCCACGGCGAGAATCTCCGGCAACTCCGACGACACGAGCACCACGCCGAGGCCGCTGGCGACGAGTTCGTCCATGAGCGCGTAGATTTCCTTCTTCGCGTTGATGTCGATGCCGCGCGTCGGCTCGTCGAGCAGCAGCACCTTCGGCTGCGTGGCGAGCCACTTGGCGAGCACGACCTTTTGCTGGTTGCCACCGCTCAAGTTGCGCGCGAGCTGATGCACCGAGGGCGTCTTGGTGCGCAGGCGCCGCACGTAGCCGTCTGCGAGTTCGCTTTCGCGCGCCGAGTCGAGCAGGCCGAGCCGCTCCGTCTTCTCGATGCACGCGAGGCTCGTGTTCGCGGCGACGCTGAGGGAAAGCACGAGTCCTTCGCGCTTGCGGTCCTCCGGCGCGAGCACAACCCCGGCGTCAATCGCGTGGCGCGGGCTTTGGAACCAAACCTCCCTCCCCTCGACGACGACCTTGCCGCGCGCCCGCTTCGGATGCAGGCCGAACAACGTCTCCAGCAACTCCGTCCGCCCCGCGCCCATCAGCCCGAAGACGCCGAGCACTTCGCCGCGCCGCAAGGTCAGAGACACGTCACGCACCGCGAAGTCGCCCGCGCGCCCGGGATGCGCCAGGTCCAAGCCCTCGACCCGCAGCACCTCCTCGCCCGGCTCGGCCGGCTTGCGGGAGAACATGTCCGACAAATCGCGCCCCACCATCATGCGCACGATTTCGTCGTGCGATGCCGCCCCCGCCGCCTTCGACCCGACGCAGCGCCCATCGCGCATCACGGTGAACTCGTCCGCGATGAGCGGCAGTTCATCGAGCTTGTGCGTGATGTAGATGATGGCGACACCCTCGCGCTTGAGCTGGCGGATGAGGTCGTGCAACACCGCGACTTCCTGCCCGGTGATGGCCGAGGTCGGCTCGTCCATGATGATGACGCGCGCGCGCATCGAGAGCGCCTTGGCGATTTCGACGACCTGTTGCTGTCCCACACGCAGGCCCGCCACCGGCGTCTCGGGCGCGACTTCGAGCTTGAGCCGACGCAGCCATTCGACGGCCTCGCGGTTCATCCGCGCGTCGTCAATCAGCCCCGCACGCGTGAGCGGCTCGCGTCCGAGGAAAATGTTCTGCGCGACGGTGAGGTGCGGGATGAGGTTCAGCTCCTGGAAGATGATGGCGATGCCTGCCTCACGCGCCTCGCGCGGGTTGCGGAATGAGACCGGTTTGCCTTCGAGCATGACTTCCCCGCGGTCCGGCGGGAACACGCCCGCGAGAACGTTCATCAGCGTGGACTTGCCCGCGCCGTTCTCGCCGAGCAGCGCGTGCAACCGTCCGCGCCGCACCGTCAGCGACACGTCATCGAGCGCCTTCACACCGGGGAAGGATTTAGAAATCCCGCTCGCTTCCAGGACAACGCCCGGCTCTGTCGCGTCAGTGCTCACGGCCATTCAACTTTCAGGGGAATCACGGTGAGCGCGTCCGCCTTCGCGTCGTCCTCCAGCTCGAAACAACCGGCGAAGCGGATGGATTTCCCCGCAGCAGCCGCCTGCTTCAGCGCGGGCGCGACCTTCGTCTCCACGATGGCGTTCAACTCTGTCGAGAGGGCGTTGAACTGCTGCGAGTCGGGGAACGCGCTCACGTCGAGCAGGCCGGAGGCGTCGCGCACGGTGTTGCCGAAGAGCAGGCCGAGGTTGAGGGTCACGGGCGTGCCCGAATCGTGGAGCGAGAGGACTAATGAGTCTTCTGAGACGGAGGTGATTTTGCCCGCGCCGCGCACGAGAAACATCGTCGCGCCGCCGATGCCGAGCGTGCGCCCGTGCTGCTTGCGCGCGGCGGCGGGGTTCTTCGCGAGCGCCGCCAGCAGTTCCTTCAACTCGACGGTGCGGTCCGCCGCCGGCAACAGCTTCGCGTTCCAGAACTCCGCCGCGAGCTTGGCCGCGTCGAACGCCCCGGCCGCGTGCGCCTGCTCCACCTGCCTCAGCGAGACGATACGGAAGAGCGGAAAGCGCCAACACACCAGTGCGAGCAGGATGAGGGCGGCAAGGGCAATTTTCATTCCAATGCTTTCGGATGTAGCTGCCCGCCGCTCACGCCCCTTCTGGGGCGCGGGATTCTCCCCGACGCGTTCCGGTGGTTCCGCTGCGCTTCACCACCGGCTACCGGCTCTGCTCCCTTCGGGAGCGTGCCCCGGTGCCTCACCGAGCCGGAGGCTCGCCAGCCGGTAGCCGGTGGTGGAGGGAGCGCAGCGACCGGAACCACCGGTCCGCGCAACCATTCGGATTGCGCCCCGGATGGGGCGCAAGCGGCCCTAGAGCACCAAGAGATGTCACCAAAGATACGCGTCGTCATATTCCACCAGTCCGCGTTTCAGCATTTCGACATACTCTTCCTGAAAAGTCTTTCGGCTATGGTGCTGCTCTTGATTCAGCACGTAGCCACGGACCGTTTCCAAGTCCGGCGCACCGAAGGTGAAGGCTCCGTAACCTTCCTGCCATTGAAAGGCTGGAAGTCGCAGTTCCTCGTGCAACCAGCGGGAAGATTCACTCTTCAATTCGCGCATCACGTCGGACAAGCGATGCGTCGGCTTCAATCCGAACAAGGCATGCGCATGGTCATCAATCCCGCCAATCGCATGCGGCATGCCGCCCAGCCCGCGAACCACACCGCCGAGGTAATCATGCACACGGGCGCGGATGTCAGACGTCAGCCATCGCTCGCGGTTTTTGGTGCTGAACACGATGTGGTAGTGCAGCGATGTGTGGGTGGATGGCATGGGATGGTAGTAATCCAAGCGGACACACCTTGTCAGCGCGGGAATGGCGGCGAAGATGACAGACGGTTCCTCGCGCCTCTCCGAGGCGCGATCCAACCGGCGCGGCCGTTCCGGTGGTTTCGCTGCGCTACACCACCGGCTACCAGCTCAGCTCCCTCCGGGAGCGGGAGAGAGTGTGGCATCATTTCGCGGCGGGTTTCTTTCCGTAGTTGCCGAACTGGCTCACGTTCTCCGGCGTGACCAGCTCGACTTTCACGGGGATTTTCTGCGCGAAGTCACGCTTGCCCTTGAGGTATTCGTGCGCGAACTCGGCGGACTTCGCGGCCATCACTTTCGGAAACTGCATCCCGGTCGCGGCGATTTTCTTCTCGGCGATGAGTTTCACCACATCGTCCGCGCCGTCGAAGCCGAAGACTTTCACCTTGTCGGCCTTGCCCGCGCTGACGAGCGCCTGATACGCGCCCATCGCCATCGCGTCGTTGCCGCAGAAGACGGCCACGAGGTCGGGATGCTTTTGCAGGATGGACTCGAAGACTTCGAGCGCCTTGGCACGGTCGAAGTCCGCGCTCTGCTGCGCGACCATCTTCAGGCCGGGGAAGCGGTCCACGACGCTGTGAAAGCCCTTCGAGCGGTTGAAGGTGTTGTTGTCGCCGACGATGCCGAGCAGTTCAGCATACTTGCCCTCCTTGCCGACGACTTTCACGAAGTGTTGCCCGAGCGCGACGCAGCCGGAGTAGTTGTCGGAGAGCAACTGCGCGGTCGCGGCGTCGGTGGAGTTGATTTCACGGTCAATGCAGAACACCGGCACGCCGGCGGCCTTGGCCTTCTTCACGTTGGCGATGGAGCCGTTCGCGTCGGTCGGGTTGAAGAGCACGGCCTTGTAGCCGCGCGCGATGAGGTTCTCGAAGTGCGCGGCTTCCTTCGCGGTGTCGTTCTGCGAGTCGAAGACGGTGGCGTCGTAGCCGAGCTCGACCGCGCGGGCCTTCGCGGAGTCGCCGAGGACGACGAACCACGGGTTGTTGAGCGTGGAGATGACGACGGCGATTTTGGGTTTGTCGGCGGCGTGGGCCGAGAGGGCGAGCAGTAGCGCCAGCGCGATGAGGCGAATGGGACTTATGAGTCTGATGATGTGGGGTCTCATGGTGTGTGTGGTTGGTTTTAGAGGATGCGTTTGACTGCGGCGAGCCAGCCGGTGTGCAGGCGTTTTGCCTCGGCGGCGGGCATTCGCGGAGAGTAGGTGCGGGTGCTGCGGGGCAGCGCGGCGAGTTCATCGAGCGACTCGAACTCGCCGAGCGCGAGCAGGCCGTTCATCGCCGCGCCCCACGCGGAGGACTCGGTGACATCGGCCACGCTCAACTCCACGCCGGTCAGGTCGGCGGTGAATTGCATGAGAAACTGGTTGCGCGTCGGGCCGCCGTCCGCGTGGAGCGACTGAAGCCCCACGCCCGCCTCGCCGCGCATCATGTCGAGCACGTCGCGGAGTTGGTAGGCGATGGATTCCAGCGCCGCACGGACGATGTGCTCGCGCCGCGTGTGGGCGGTCATGCCCACGATGGCCGCGCGGGCGTCGGGCGACCAATACGGCGCGCTCAGGCCGGAGAACGCGGGCACGAGATACACGCCGCCGTTGTCTGGCACGGCGAGCGCAAGCGCCTCGGTCTCGGCGGCGTCGTGGATGAGGCCGAGCTGGTCTTTGAGCCAAGCCACCGTTGCGGCGGAGAAGTTGATGATGCCCTCGGAGGCGTAAGTCGGAGTGCCTTTGTGAACCCAAGCCAACGCGGTGACGGTGCCTTGCCTGGCGGGTTTGAATTGGCTGCCGATGTTCAGCAACACGCTCGTGCCGGTGCCGAAGGTGGCCTTGGTCGCGCCCGGCGCGAAGCAGCGCTGCGCGAACAGCGACGCCTGCGAATCGCCCATGACGCCGACGATGGGGACGCGCCGCGGCAGCGCGCCGTCAGCGTTGGTTTCGCCGAAGTGGGAGGCGCTCTCGCGGACTTCCGGCAACGCACTCATGGGGACGCCGAAGAGGTCGCAAAGCTCCGCGTCCCAACGGAGCGCGGTGATGTCGAAGAGCAGCGTGCGGCTGGCGTTCGTGTGGTCCGTGGCGAAGACCGAGCCGCCCGTGAGCCGGTGGATGAGGTAGGCGTCCATCGTTCCGATGACGGCGCTGCCATCGCGCAGCTTGGCGGCGAGGTCGGGTTTGTTCTCAATGAGCCACGCAAGCTTCGAGGCGGAGAAGTAGGTGTCAATCTTGAGGCCGGTCCTTGCCTGAACGAGTTTCTCGCGGCCTTGCTCGCGGAGCTTTTGACAGAGCGCGTCGCCGCGACGGTCCTGCCAGACGAGGGCGTGGTGGAGCGGCTGGCCGGTCTGGCGGTCGAAGACGACGATGGTCTCGCGCTGGTTCGTGAGGCTGAGACCGGCAAGTTGCGAGAGGTCGTGCCGCGCGGCGAGGTCGCGGAGGACGGCGAGGACGTTCTGCCAGATTTCCTCGGCGTCGTGCTCGACCCGGCCGGGCTGCGGGTAGATTTGGCGGTGGTCGCGGGAGGACTTGGCCAGGAGCGCGCCCGTGGCATCGAAGAGCACGGCCTTGGTGGCGGAGGTGCTTTGGTCGAGGGCGAGGATGGGACTCATGCGCGCTCCAATAAAGTGTGGGCAGTCTCGGCCAGCCCCTCCATCGAGATGCCGTAGTGGCGGAAGATGTCGGCCTGCGCGCCGGTCACGGTGTCCTCGTCGGGGATGGCGACGATGCGGAACGGGCGGCTGACGCCGGCTTGCAGGAGGGTGGCGGCGCAGGCTTCGCCGAGGCCGCCGTGGACGCTGTGCTCCTCCACGGTGATGACGGCGCGGCACTCGCGTCCGGCTTTCAGGACGGCGGCTGCGTCGAACGGTTTGACGGTGTGCATCGAGAGGACGCGGGCGCTCACGCCTTGCCCGGCGAGTTGGCCGGCAGCGAGCAGTGCGTGGATGACGGTTTCGCCGGTGGCGATGAACGCAATGTCGTTGCCGGCGCGGAGCAGGCGGGCCTGGCCGACGGTGAACTCGGATTCGCCGAGGCCGAACATCGCGGCTTTGCCGAAGCGGATGAACATCGGCTTCGTCGTGCGCGCGGCGGCTTGGATGGCGACGCGGGTCTCGAAGTTGTCCGCCGGGACGATGACGGTGAGGTTGTGGATGGCGCGCAGGACGGCGAGGTCGTGGAGCGAGTGGTGCGTGCTGCCGAGTGCGCCGTAGCTCACGCCGGAGCTGATGCCAACGAGGACGGCGGGGACGTTTGAGTAGCAGATGTCGTTCTTGATTTGCTCCAGTGAGCGCGCGGTGAGGAAGCAGCTCGGCGAGACGCCGAACGCGCGCTTGCCGCACGCGGCGAGGCCGGCGGTGATGCCGACGAGGTTTTGCTCGGCAATGCCGACTTCGACGAGCTGCTTGGGCAGGGCTTTGCCGAAGGGCGCGAGTTTGCCGGAGCCGCGCGAGTCGCTGGTCACGGCGATGAGATTGGGGTCGGCTTCGGCGAGGGACTGGAGCGTGGCGGCGAATTCGTCGAGGTTGGCGCG
>JBEBFV010000305.1:0-7862 GCA_040081795.1 Limisphaerales bacterium
AACTCACTCTGAATCCACGCCAAACCAAATCGCGATTCCATCGGACAACAAACAAAGGAACAAACCCAGCCCTAAGAAACGCCGCCAAACTTCACTTTGCATATGAACACACAAATAGAAACTGCTCCACTCACCTACACCCTCAACTGCCGGCGCATCGCACGCACCCCCGGCATCACCTCGCCGGAGGAACTGGCTGCCGTCCAGCCACTGCTGGAGCACGGTGGTCCGATTCCCATGCACGACCCGTATTGGGTCGATCTCGATCACCACTCCGGGTGGTCCTGCTTCTGCCTCCACCACGGCAGGAAGCGGCTCACCATGAATATGATCGTGTGGGACGAGACGCAAGCCAGCCAACTATGGTCTCGTATGGAGGCCGTTTTGTATCTGAGCAACCGCGACCTGGTTGACGCGGACCGCTATGAGAGCGCCGGGCCCGTCGCGTCCGCCGTCACCCCGTGGCTGGCCACGCTGACCTATCCTATCCTCATGCACCCGGACTGGTCCGTGAGCGAACTGCGCTGGATCGAGGCCTTCCAGCGCATCTACGCCGAGGCGTTGCTCCCCAAGGTCACCGCCTGAACCACCCAACCAAGCCTGCTAACTCACTCTGAATCCACGCCAAACCAAATCGCGATTCCGTCGGACAACAAAGAATCAAACCCAGCCCTATGAAATGCATCATCAACTCGAAACGCTACGACACTGAGACCGCCCAGCGCATCGCCGCCTGGGACTCGCAGCATCCAGTGACTGACTTCCACTATGAGGAAGAGTCGCTCTACCGCACTACCGGCGGGAACTGGTTCCTCCACTGGGAGGGCGGCGCTCTGAGTTCCCGCAGGCTCTGCGTCGGACGCGAGTATCATCCTAACAATGGCATCACCCCGCTATCCGAACCCGAAGTGCTGGCCTGGCTCGAGCGCCGCAACCTGCCGGACATTGTCGAGAAATGGTTCCCCAGCCACATCCAGGACGCCTGATCCCAATCCGCAACCCAGACACCGCCAAGCAATCCCACAAACACACAACGAAAATGCAAACCAACC
This sequence comes from Limisphaerales bacterium, assembly GCA_040081795.1. Taxonomy (GTDB): domain Bacteria; phylum Verrucomicrobiota; class Verrucomicrobiia; order Limisphaerales; family SXTU01; genus SXTU01. Next base: position 1,053 of record JBEBFV010000305.1, read on the forward strand.
CTAGCTCCAGCAGCCACATCAGCGACTCCGGCGTCACGGTGCCGATCAGCCACCGCCGTGGCGAATACATCGTCCGCTACCGCGATGGCCAGCGCGCCCGCAGCCGCGCCTTCGACCGCCTTGACCAAGCCCGCGAGTTCGCGCGCTTCCTAGCACGCCGACAGCACTGGGCTCAGGTCGCAGAGGAACTGGCCGCACGGTTCGTTGCACCAGTGCGCTCGTTCCGCGTTGCCCCAACCACCTCGACGCTGATGGCATTTGATTGCTTCCTGCGCGCCATGCGTCGCAAAGGTGCTTCGCAGGCGAACATAGGAACGGTGGTCGCCGTGCTCAGTGCCGCGTTCAGCTACTTGTCTGTTGGCGACCTCGGCGCACTGAGTGCCGCCTGGTATCGAGAACAGGACGCTCGTTCGCAAGAGCAGCTCCGGACGAAGGATGCTCGGGCACGCCGTCGGGTCATTGTTGCCAAGTTCCTGGGCTGGCTGGCCCACCAGCCACTGGAGCCGCAGGCTCATGTCGCCATGCCAACAGCTCCTGCACCGGAGAAAAAGTTCCTGACGGTGGCGGAATCCGAGCAGTTGCTCCGCGCCTGCCCCGATGACGACGCGCGCCGTTACGCGGCGCTGTCCCTCTTCGCGGGCCTGCGTCCGGTCGAGGTGGCGGCGCTCCGGTGGGAGGACATCACCGAGCAGCGGGATGGCCTGTTTTGCCGTAGCAAAGGTTTAGCCCGAGTAGTGCCGCTCTCGGTGAACCTGCTGGCCTGGCTTCAGCCTCCCACCCCGGCTCAAGGCCGGGTGGTGACTGCCGCCGCTGCTCGCAAGGTGCGTGCGTTGCTCGCCAACCTGAAGCCGACATTCCTCCATGTCCTGCGCATGACTTGCCTCCGGTGCTGGCTCGCGCTGCATGGCTTGGACACCACAGCGGGTTATGCCGGCCTCCACCGCGTTCACTTGTCGGAGCGCTTGCACCCGCCTATCAACCGAGCCGACGCGGAGCGCTTCCTCAGCCTCGCGCCAAGCTGACGCGGTCAATCTTCAGCGTCCCGCGTCCACCAGACCAACTGAAGCAACACCCAGCCAGCTCCCACCCGGGGTTGGCTGCCTTGCTATTTCAAATCCTCCACTCGGATGGTGAATTGCTCCCGCGACGTTTCCAAATCCACTGTGATGTAGGCGGCGATGATTTCCTGCGCGTCGCCTTTCAGCTAGAAGCTGCTCACACCGCTCCTCCGTTGGGTGCCTCGACGGGGAGGTCGAGGAAGAGTTGCGGGAAGTAGAACTCCTGCACCTTCGCGGGGAAGGCGGCGTGCAGGGGACCTTTGGGGCTGGGTGTATCGAGGAGGCCTTCCGCCAGTCCCAGCTTGATGATTTCCGCACAGACGGTGGCGGCCTTGCCGGTGATGGCCTGCACGCGGGCGCGCGGGATTTCGCCCTCGTCCACGAGCGTGCGGACCACACGCATGAGCGCCTCGCGATGCCGCCGGAGGTGCAGGGCTTGGAACTGGAAGTAGCGTTCCACCCGGATGCGCAGCGTGGGCAGGTCCAGCAGGCCGCTCATGAACTGGATTTGGTCCAGCATGGTTTCGAGGAAGAACACGCAAAACTCGGCGAGCGCGGCGTCGGAGAGGTTGCCCCGGCCATCGAGGTCGTTCCGGCGGGGGTGGTCGGCGGATTCGAGGCATTCGTAGTAGCGCTGGCGCGATCGGGCCAGGCCACGGGAGAGCGTCCACAGGCCGTGGCCGTCGAGTCGGTGGCGGATGAGGAGCGCGTGGGAGTGGAGCCGCATGACGCGACCGTTGCCATCGCCAAAGGGGTGAATCCACGCGAGCCGGTGATGGGCGGCAGCGATGGCGACAAGGCGGCTGGTCTCCAGAATCTGCTCGTCGCCGTAGAACGCGTGGAACCGGGCCATGAAGGCGGGCAGCGCGTCAAAGTGCGGCGGCGTGTGCCGACCCACGTCCACCATGAAGTCGCGCAGTTGCCCAAGCTGGATGCGATAGGCCTTGCCGCTCGTGGTTTTGGCCCAGTGCAGCGGTTCGGGGAGCCGGGTGTAAAACTCCCGGTGCAGCCAGCAGATGAAGTCGGGCGCGCAAACCTCCACCGGCGGGCCGGCGAGCCGCTCCTCCATGAGTTGCTCGACGGCAATGTGCGCCAGACTGAGTTGCTGGTTGTCGCGCTGGGTTTCGTCGTGCGAGAAGTCCCGCTGTCGCGCCCGCTCAATGTCGCGGGGCGTGGTCTTGTGGCCTTCGATGAGATTCGAGTAGTAGCAGTTCATCTCCCGGACGAGGTCGGCCACCCGCTTGAGGACGTGGGGCGAGTGAACTTGGCCGGTGAGGCGGCCGGAGGTTTTCAGGATTTCACAGGTCAACTCGGACAGGTGGGCACCCCGCTCCTTGGGCAGGAGCGGCTCCATGGCTGCCGGGTGCCGATACGCTTCCATGTGAGGCAAATCCGAAAATATTTCTGAAAATCTTTAGCCAGAACTAACTCACTGATAAAAGCTAGTTTGTAGATTTACAACAACACAGTTATGGCAGTGAACTGAAAATCATTCTGGAGGTCTGGTTTGGGCCGGTTTAAGCCGCCAGCACTTCGTCGAGTTCATCGAGCAGCTTGGGAAGTTGAGCGGGACTCGCGCAGCGCGAGGGCGCGTCTGGGCCCCAAGTTCAGGGCGTGATAGTCTTGGACCAGCCCACCGGACGCCGCCGACAGCGCGTCACCAGTCGAGAACTCCGGTCGAGCCCCAAGCCGGCACTTCCATCCGTTCAGGTTCGCCAGCCTCGGAACAATCAATCACCGCATAGCACAGCGGCGGTTTGCAGGCCTGACCGGTGTTCACACAAACCGTCCGTCCCAGTTTGGCGTGCCACCGCCGGGTGCGCAGTGGAGTTCGATGGTCGTGCCCGCTGACGACTAGGCGCGGCTGAAACCGACGCACCGCCATCGCCCACTCCACGCTCAACGTCTTGGCCGTGCCGAGTCCCGTGCCCGCTGGTGGTTCGTGCATCAGCCAGATTGTGCGCGCGACCGTCCCGTGTTCGTCCATCACCTCGGGCAGCCACTCCATCGGGTCTGCCGGCAACGCTTCGCGGCCTTCAAGAAACGGATCTTCATAGCCCTCGAAGCACGGAAAGCCCATCACCCCGGTGGCTCCGACGCGATGGCATTCGCCGTGCAGCGTGACGATTCTTCGCCCTTTGCCGCGCAGCAGCGAGGCGAAGGCCGACCAGTTGTCCTCTTCGTGATTACCGCGCACGAAGATCAACTCCGGCGTCGCAAGGTTCGCCACCTGTTCCGCACATTCCTCCAACCCGGCCATCCCTGGACCAGAACCGTTGGAATCGAGCAGGTCGCCCACAAACGCAATGGCAGCTGGACGAACGCGCTCAACCGCACTGGCCAGTTCCGCGAGCAATGCGCGGTGCTGATGCACATCGGCCACGGTCAAAATTCGCGTTGCGGACATGCCGGAAGACTACGAAGTTGTTTTCTCAGATCAACGACTTACAAAAGCGTCGTCACTTTTGAGGGGCAGCAGCATTTTCGAAACACAGGTCCAACCCCGTGAACAGGGCGAAATCCGTCGTCAATCCGTCGTCACTTTTGGACCCTCCGCGTGGCTACGCATGGGTCGGTATGGGAATGAAGCGGAAAATAGGGGAAGTGAGATTTTAACCAATTTTCTTCACCCACAAAATGCAGAAACCCCTGTTTTCACAGGGGTTTCATGCATTTCGAATTGGTTGCGGGGCCAGGATTTGAACCTGGGACCTTCAGGTTATGAGCCTGACGAGCTACCGGGCTGCTCCACCCCGCGATCAAGGTGCGCGGAAGATAGGCCATCGCCTCGCGTGCGCAAGCCCTAATCTGCTGAAACGCCGGCGATGGATTTCGCGCCTCCGTCTAGCAGTGGCAATTAGCCTCGCGCTTGCTATTCTCCGCGCGTGAAAAACGCCATCCTTCGTTTTCTCCTGACTGCATCGCTCGTCCTCGCGTGCGCGGCGCACGCTCCTGCTCAAAGCTCCGCTGCCAAACCAGCCATCGGACTCGCTGCGCTCCGCGTGCCGGAGGGCTTCAAGGTCGAACTCGCCGCCGGCCCGGATCTAGCGCCCTACGCGATGTTCGGCGCGCTGGATGAGCGCGGGCGTCTCTTCCTCGCCGAATCGTCGGGCAAGAACATACGCGGACTGGCGATGTCGCAGGCACCCGAGTGCCGCATCCGCATGGTGGAGGACACGGACGGCGACGGCGTTTTCGACAGGAGCAGCATCTTCGTGGATCGCGTCGGCATCCCGATGGGCGTGCTGTGGCACGACGGCGCGCTGTTCGTCGCGTCGCCGCCGGAGCTGTTGCGCTTCGATGATGTGGATGGTGATGGGCTGGCGGACTCGCGGACTGTGCTTCTCAGCGGCTGGAACGTGCGTGGCACGGCGAGCCTGCACGGGCCGTTTCTCGGGCCGGATGGCTGGCTCTACCTCACCGATGGACGCCACGGGTTCGACATCAAGACGAAGGAGGGAACGAACTTGAAGGGCCTCGCCTCGCGCATCTGGCGCGTGCGGCCCGACGGCACCCAGCTTCAGTCCTTCGCCGGCGGCGGCTTCGACAATCCCATCGAAGTCATCTGGACGCCCGCCGGTGAGATGGTCGGCACGATGACCTACTTCGTGAACCCGCAGCACGGCCAGCGCGACGCGCTCATGCACCTCCTGCACGGCGGCGTTTACAGCAAGTGGCACGAGTCTGTCGCCGAGTTCAAACTCACCGGCGATTTGATGGGCCCGATGACGAGGTTCGCGCGCATCGCGCCGGCTGGCCTTGCGCGGTATCGCGGCTCGAGCTTCGGGCCGGAATTTCGCGGTAATCTCTTCAGCGCGCAGTTCAATCCCCATCGCGTGCAGCGGCACGTCGTCGCGCGGCACGGCGCGACTTTCACCACGGAGGACTCGGACTTCCTCGTCTCCAGCGATCCGGACTTCCACCCGTGCGACGTGCTGGAGGACGCCGACGGCAGCCTGCTCGTGGTGGACACCGGCGGCTGGTATGTGGACCAGTGCCCGCTCTCTCGCATCAGCAAGCCAGAGTTCAAGGGCGGCATCTACCGCGTGCGCCGCGCCGACGCTGCGAATGTCAACGACCCGCGCGGCGAGTCGCTGAACTGGAAGCAGCTCCCGCCCGCCACGCTCGCGAAGCTGCTTGAAGACCCGCGCCCGTTCGTTGTGGACCGTGCGGTAGAAGCGCTGGTGAAGAAGGGCGAGAGCGCCGTCGGCCCGCTCGCGGAGCTTCGTGGCAAGTCATCGAGCGTGGAAGCCAAGTGCGCGGCGGTCTGGGCGTTGTTCCGCGTCGGCTCCACGAACGCCCTCGGCGGAGTCCGCGCCGCGTTGCAGGACGGTTCACTGGACGTTCGCATCGCCGCCGCGCAGGCCGCCGGACTGGCTGGCGACAAGGAGGCGCTCGACGCATTGCACGCGACCCTTCTGCGCGACCAGTCCCCTGTGCGTCGCGAGGTTGCCACCGCTCTGGGTCGCATCGGCGAGAAGCGCAGCAACGGCCCGCTCGTCACCGCCGCGGCCCGCGCCGCCGACCGCTTCGAGGAGCACGCCATCACCTACGCGCTCATCCAGAACTTCTCCCGTCTGACGAACCAGAACGTCGGCACCTCGACCGCGCAGTTGGTCAACCTGCCGCCGCGCAGCGCCAAGGCCGCGCTCATCGCCTTTGATCAGATGGACGGGAGCAGGCTCGTCATGTCGCACGTCACGCCGTTGCTGCGCAGCCCGGACGCGGACCTGCGCCGCGCGGCCCTCTGGGTTTTCTCCCGCCACGCGGACTGGGGCGCGGGGGTCAAAGACTACTTGAAGGAGCGTCTCCGCGCGGAGCGATGGACGGCGGATGAAACGGAACTGCTGCGCGAGACCTTCTTGAACTTCGCCACCGACGCGGGCCTGCAAACCGTGCTGGCCGTCGCGCTGAACTCGCCGGCCGCGTCCGAGGAGCGCCGCCTTTTCCTTCTCGACGTCATCGAGCGCAGCCCGCTGAAGAAGTTCCCGGACAACTGGAACCAGGTCCTTGCCATGCTGCTCGATGGTCAGAACAGCACGCTTCGTTTGCGCGTGCTCGCGCTTGTGCGGACGCGCGGGCTGGCGGAGTTCGACGGCGCGCTGCGTCGCGTGGCGACCACCGCGAGCGAGTCGAAGCCAGTGCGCATCGCCGCCATCGGAGCGCTCGCAGCCCGCGCGAATCCGCTCGCGACGAATCACTTCGCGTTCCTCGCCGAGACACTTGGCGACAAGGAACACGCGCAGCGCAGCGCCGCCGCGCAAGCGTTGGGCAAGGCGAAGTTGAGCGAGTCGCAGTTGAGCGCGCTCGCATCGGGCAGCATGGCGAAGGCGGGCAGCACCGCCCTGCTGGCCTTGGTCGAAGCCTATCGTGGTGGCAAGAGCGAGGTTGCGGGGCAGGCGCTCGTCATCGCGCTCATGCAGAACAACGCAGCCGCCGAAGTCCTGAGCGCGACGCAGCTCGGTGACCTGCTGGCGAGTTATCCCGAGTCCATCCGCACCGCCGCGAAGCCGTTGCTGGTCCGCATCGAGGCGCGGCAGGCCGAGCGCATCAAGGCGCTGAATCAAATGGAGTCGCTGCTCACCACGGGTGACGTTGGCCGCGGGCGCGCGGTGTTCTACGGCCAGAAATCGCAGTGCTCCGCGTGTCATGCCATCGGCAAGGAAGGCAGCGCGCTTGGCCCCGACCTGACCTCCATCGGCGCGATCCGCTCAGGGCGCGACATTCTGGAGGCGATGGTTTTTCCAAGCGC
>JBEBFV010000019.1:0-27284 GCA_040081795.1 Limisphaerales bacterium
CGAGGCGCGCAGTGCGGGCCTCGGCGAGAAGACGGCGGGGGCTTTGTCCGACGCGATGCGCGGGAGCGCGGGGCAGCAGGTCGGCCGTGAGATGGCGGAACGGCGGAACGGTGGGGCGCGTCCGGCGACGCCGATGGCGGAGCAGTTGGACAAGGTCGCGGGCGAGATGCAGCGCGCGCAGGGCGAGGCCGCGAAGGCGCAGGCGGAAGCGCGGCAGACACTGGCGGGGACGACGCCGAAGTTGAGCGAGCGGCTGCTGGCCTTGTCACGCGTGGCAGCGGAGCTGGAGGCGGAGTTGAAGCGTGTTGCGAACACGGCCACGGGCAGCGTGACGACGAACTTGCACGCAAGGCAGATGACGTTGAACGCGCGGCTGGCCGACGCCGTGAGCGCGATCCGGCGCGATGCGAACGCGCAGGATTTGTCGCTGCCCGCCGGGCGCGCGCGGTCGCGCGACGCGGACACGGCGGTGGAGATGTTGCGCGAGCCGCCGGCGAAGGCGGAGGAGGCGTTGCGGGGCGCGATGGCAACGCGCGCGGCGGGAACTCGGGGCAAGCTCCTGGCCGAGGCGGCACGCCACGACCGGACGCTCGCGGAGAATTTGAAGGTGCTGGCCGAGCATTATCGCAACCTCGATGCGGGCGCGCCGGATGCGTCGCGCGTCGCGTTGCGCAAGCAGGAGGAGGCGCTCGGCACGCGCGCGGCGCAGGACGAGCGCTACGGGCAGATGGAGAGGTTGCAGCGGCTCGCGAGCCTGCCGCCGGAGGAGCAGCGGCGCGAGCTGGCGGCGGAATTGCAGCGCAACCCGGCCATGCGCGCGGAGCTGGAACGGATGTCGCGCGACGCGGTGGGCGAGGCGCGGCAGCGATTGCAGGCAGCGGCGGAGGCGGAGCGGGCGCTGGCGCGGCAGATGGAGCGCGTGGCGAATCCGGCGCTGGAGGCAGGCGAGCTTTGGGAGCAGTTGCGGCAACTCGTCGAGGCGATGCGCAAGACGGCGAAGGACGAGATTCCACCGGCGCAGGCGGACGCGGAGAAGTTGCGCGTGGCGGCGAAGGACGAGTTCGAGCGCGGCGTGAAGGCTGTCGGCGAGTCTGCGGACAAGGCACCGACGCAGACGAACCTGCCGCCGGCGGCAGTCGCGCGGCGCGTGGCGGAGATGCTGCCGCCGTTGCAGCGCGCGACGAACGAACTCGCGAACGCGGAGCGCAAGGTGGCGGACGCGGAGAGGAAATTTTCCGACGCACAGAAGAAATTGCCGGAGCCTCAGCGCGACACCGCGAAGTCAGCGGAGTGGGCGAAGGCGAGCGGTGCAAGCGGTGCGGTGACGGTGACGGTGCGCCGGCAACTGGAGCTGGCGCGGGCGTTGTCGGAGGGATTCGCGAATGTTGGGAAGACCTCGTCGGCGCAGGCGATGGCACGCGCGGCGCAGCAGCAGGGCGAGGTGGCGGGTCAGTTGCGCGGGGCGGCGGAGAATTTGCAGCGCGCGAGCCGGAACGAGCAGGCGATGGGCAACGAGGCGGGTGCGCAGTCGCTCCAGCAGTCCGCGCAGCAGGCGCAGGCGGGCGCGGACCAGGCGGATCGCGCGCGTCGCGCGGCGCAGGACGGCCAGCAGGGCGCGGCGCAGGCGGGACAGAGCGCGGCGCAGATGGGAAATCAACTTGAGCAGCAGCGGGCGGGCTTGGAGCAATCGCAGGGTGGCCAGGCGGGGAATCAACAGTCCGCGAGCCAGTCCAACTCGGGGCGGATGAACGCACAGAGCGGCAGTGAGTCTGCGCAAGCCCAGCCGGGTTCGGGCCAGCAGAATGCGGGACAACAAAACTCCAGCCAGCAAAACAGCGGGCAGCAACAGGCCGGTAAGTCTGGAAATCAAGCGGGCACGCAACAGGGTGGCCAGCAAGGAAGCCAGCAAAGCGCCCAAGGCCAGTCTGGGAAGCAATCCGGCGGGCAGCAGAGCGCGCAGCAAGGGAGCCAGGCCGGTCAAGGTCAGCAAGGTGGCCAAGCCCAGCAAGGCAGTCAGCCACAGAACGGCCAGTCGAATTCAGGACAGCCGGGCGGCCAGTCTGGCGGCGGGAAGCAAGGCCAGCAGGCGGGACAAAGCAGTTCATCTTCGCCCGGTTCGCCGCAAGGCAAGGGCGGCTCCGGTCCGGGAGGGGGACCGAGTGCGGATTCATCCAGCAACGGTTCGGGCAGCCCACCGCCGGGACCGGGCGGGCCGGCGGGCAGTTCAGGAAATGCGCAGCAGGGTTCCACTGTCCAAGGCCAGGCCGCGTCCGCGCCCCCGCCCCGGGGACGCAGCGGCGGCGGGCCGAATAACAATGTGGCCGGGGCAACGGGACCGGCGCAGCGCTTGAATGGCACGACGGCGGGCAGCAGCTTCGCGCCAGCCGGAGCGGTGCCGCCGGGCGCGCAGCGGACGACCCAGGTCCATGGCCCCAGTGGAACTCCCACGAGCGCGGCCGGAACTGCTGTGATCCAGGGACGCAACCTCCAGCCGGACGCGCGTTGGATGGCGCGCGCGATGGACGGGATGAACACCGGGAATCCAACGGCGCAGACCGATGCGACGCGGGCCTTGGAAGCGGCGCAGCAGTCCCAGCAGCAGGCGATGCGGCAAGGTCGCGGTGAAGGCCAGTCCCAGTCCGGGGAAGGCCAGCAAGCCGGCGCGGGCAGCGCGGGCATCGGGCGAGTCGGCGGGGCGTCGCGCGCGGGCGGCGGCGGGGAGTTCGCAGCGCTGCCGGAGCTGGGCGAATTGCGCGACGCGAACTGGGCGAAGCTGCCGCCGAAGCTGGCGCAGGACCTCCGCGACGCTCAGGCAAATGGCGTGTCCGGCGACTATCGCACGATGGTGGACGCGTATTTCAAGGCGCTGGCGGACCGGGCGAGGAAATGACCAATTTCCAATTCCCCCAATGCCCAATGAATGCCCAATGCCCAATGAATGCCCAATGCCCAATGAATGCCCAATGCCCAATGAATGCCCAATGCCCAATGAATGCCCAATGCCCAATGTCCGCCGAGTGACTGCCGCTGGGCCGACAAGCCATTGGTCATTGGTCATTCTTTGGTCATTGGTCATTGGTCATTGGTCATTCTGCTCCGCCGCCGAGCCTCCCGTCGGTCTCCGCCCTGACCGCGTGGATGCGGCGGTGAAATCAGGGGCAGGCTACCTCGTGCGGGCGCAGTTGCCGGATGGGATGTTTCAGGAGAAGGACAAGCGAGAGAACCACGGCGTGGCGATGACGGCGCTGGGCCTCATGGGCTTGGCGAGCGTGGGCCATCAGCCGGCGGACAAGACCACCGAGGGCGAGGCGATGCGCAAGGCTGTGGCGTTCCTGCTCCGGCCGGATGTGCAGATGGCGGGCGGTTACTTCGGCCAGAAGGACGGCTCGCGGATGTATGGGCACGGCATCGTCACGCTGGCTTTGACCGAGCTTCTAGGCATGGGAGCGGACAAGGCGCAGGACGGACAGCTGCGCGAGCGGGCACAGCGCGGGGTGAACCTCATTCTCGCCGCGCAGCGCGTGAAGAAGCACGACCCGCGCTTCATCGGCGGCTGGCGGTATTCGCCGGACGCGGGGGATGCGGACCTCTCCGTGACCGTCTGGCAACTGCTGGCCTTGCGCTCCGCGAAGAACGCCGGGCTGGTTGTGCCGAAGGAGGCGATTGACGCCGCCGTGGGCTATCTGCGCCGGAGCTACGTCTCCCCGCGTGACGCGCAGGGCCGCATCCGCGACCCGAAGAGCGCCTTCGGCTACGTGCCCGGCCAGCCGCCGGCCTACGCGATGGCGGCGGCGGGTCTGCTGGCCATGCAGGTGTGCGGACTCCAGGACGCCCCCGAGGTGCAGGGCGCGACCGACTGGCTCCGAGGCTCGCCGCCGGTCTGGGAGACCTCGTGGTTCTTCTATGGCACCTACTACTACGCCCAGGGGATGAACAAACGCGGAGGCGACGTGGCCCGAGAGGCACGCGAGCGGGTGGCGGCAGTGCTGCTGGAACACCAGCAGCCGGACGGTTCGTGGTCAGGGGCGGACGGATCGGAGAGCGGGCAGGGGCGGGTGTATTGCACGGCGATGGCCCTCCTGAGCCTCTCCGTGCGCCACCACTACCTGCCCATCTACCAAGACTAGCGGTCCCTCACAGCGTGGCATTCGCAAAGGTTGGAAGCCGGATCGGAGGACGGGGCGCACAAAGCATCACCTCCTTACCCAGGCGGGCATGGCCCGGGTTTCGTAACTGGTTGAGTTCAGCCACATGGGGTGGTTCGTGTGCCGGTCAGTCGAGTAGGGAGAACTCTGTAGGCTGGTCGTCCGAGAATCGGCTTGTTTCGGAGTGTGAAATCTGCTCTCCTGACGGGAACAAATTTAAGTGCGCATGTTGAATCCAAAAGTTCGGCCGGTTGTTCCGTTGCTCTCTCCTTTCAGGGAAGCCTTGCGCAGGCGGCTCTGCCCCACGTTTTTTTCACGGCCATCAACCCCTTCACCTTGTATGAGGCGTTTACCATTGCTCTTCCTGTTGTTGCTGGCTCTGCCGACGCTGGTGCTGACCGGCCGCGCGGCCACCGTTCAGTTCAGTGGTCTTACCCAGACGGCGACTACCGAGCACACGGTCACCGTGACAATCAATGTTACCGCTGTTGGTGCGCTGCCGAACGGTGGGAGTGTGGACGTATTCGTTACCGGCAGCACGATCGGCGGGACAGTGACAGCGGCGGCAGTTGGGACGGCTGCGAACGCCGACATTGGCTCGCTCAGTCCTGCAACGACTACGACCGGGCTGACCGCCGATGTCACGGCTCGCCGTGCGACGCTAACTTGGGCCGCAAACGACACTGTGCTGACAAAGCAGGTCACATACACCCCGACAGATGATAGCTTGGTCGAGGGCCCCGAAGGAATCAGCTTTAGTTTCGTGCTCCTTCCTCTGGTGCCCATGAATGATATTACAGCAACTGCAGCACCTGCCACCTCGACGCAAGTCATTAACGACAATGACCTCCTGGTTGCGTTCACGTCGCCCTATTTTATGGTGCGGGAGGACGGTCAGGAGATCCAGCAGATCACCGTCCGCACATTCCCTCCAATCGGGTATGTTTCCGCCGGGGTCGCGATTTCTGCGACCTGGCAGACGGCGTCACCGCCGGCCAGCCGCAATGCGGCAGCCAATGGCGCTCCAAACACCTTGGAAACCTTGCTTCGCCCAGGGTCTGATTGGGCGCAGCCCGGCGCGGACTATACGGCGAACAGTGGCACCCTGAACTGGGCCGCCAACGGCGCAGACGGCGTGGGGGCACTGAATGCCGGAGGGACAGCCGTGACCAAGACTGTTCCCCAAGGTTCGATAGCGATTCTCCAAGACACGCTTGTGGAGCAAAACGAGGATATCATGCTTCAGTTGCGCGTAACGGCTGGCAACGCCAATATGTCCCGAGCTGGCTCGGCGGTGAATACTGGCATTCCAGACTTTACCACTTACGGTATCGGCACGTTCAACGTGCGCAGCAACGCCGTCATGACGATTGTCTTCGACGACCCGCCGGCAGGAGCGTTGGATCACAACTTCAACTCGGTGGTCATCTCGGGAGGCGTTGCCGGTGCGATCCCAAACCCCGGTGCAAACAACACGGTCCTCGCAGTGGTCCTCCAGCCCGATGGCAGAGTGCTGCTCGGAGGTGACTTCACCGCCATCAGCGGAACCAACAACGCGATCAACCGCATTGGGCGTGTGACCGCCCTTGGGCGTCCTGATCCTACATTCCTGGCGGGGGCTGGCACGGGGGCTGATGGCTACGTTCAGACGATTGCACTTTATGGCAACACGGTGCCCGCCCTTGACCAGAAAATCATGATCGGCGGCGGATTCACGGCGATTGGCGGCGTCAGCCGACCGGGCATCGCGCGCTTGGACTCCACTGGCAATCTTGACCCGCTCTTCAACCCGGGCGTCGGTGCCAACGGGCCGGTGCGGGCGCTGGCAATCCAGCCGGCAGACGGCAAGGTGATCGTCGCCGGTGAGTTCACGTTCATCAACGGCGTGGCCCGGAACCGCATCGCCCGGCTCAACACGGATGGCACGGTGGACACCACGTTCAATCCTGGCAACGGGGCCAACGACATTGTGTATGCCGTCGTCATCCATCCGGCCAACGATCCGGTGATAGCCAACCAAGGGAAGATCGTGGTGGCGGGTGATTTCACGATGATGGACACCGTGGCGGCGAGCCGCGTAACCCGGCTGAACGCGGATGGCACGGTGGACACCGGCTTCACCCCGGGGAATGGCGCGGATGCGACCGTGCGTGCTTTGCTTATTGATGCCGATGGCAAGCCGGTGCTGGGTGGCAACTTCACCACGATGGACGGCGCACGCCGCCCGGGCGTGGTGCGGCTCACCACGGCGGGCGTGGTGGATCCGACTTTCGGCCTTTACACCTCCGGAACAACGAATGTCTATGCGCTAGCTTTGGACACGTCCGTAAACACGGGTAATGCGAACAACAATGGCAAGCTGCTTGTGGGCGGCTTTTTCAAGGACTTTAATTCCACCTATCGCAAGTGCATCGTTCGCCTGAACACGAACGGCATGGTGGACACGAGCTTTTTGGACCGCGCCTACAACCAGAATGCAGGTTTGCTCGCTTCGGAGAATTTTCCCCTTGCCGTCAACGACCCTGCGGTGGCCTATGCGCTGGCGGTTCAACCGCTTGACAGCAGTGTCATCGTGGGTGGCAGCTTTGCCTCGGTTGGCGGGGCGGAACGGCAGTCTGCTGGCGGGACTATCCAGGGACTGGGAATCGTCCAAGGATGGGTGACTCGGACAAACACCACCAAACAGTTGAATTTCACGAGGCTCGTTGGCCGTTGGGGAACGACAGCAGGTGTTCCGAATCCTGCGCAAGGCCCGGGCAGCGTGATCTTCAACGTGCCCACTCTGGGGGTGGTTGAGAACTCGACGCCGTTTGCGCGGTTTGCCTACCAGCGCATCCCCGAGGGCTTCATCACCGGAGGCATCATGAATGGCAATGTCAGGTTCCATTATGCAACTTCCAACCTGACCGCGACGGCCGGTCTTGACTATACCACCGTCAACACCATTCAGTCGTCTGGCCCGATACTTTTTCCAGTGGATTGGGATTCGTTCGCCAACAACGGTCAGGGTCCTCAGATGGCGACGAGCTCCCTCTTGATTGCGGGAGAGCAGCCCATTCCGGTCCTTCCCGACTTTCTCGTTGAGGGTAACGAGGAGTTTTTGGTCACGCTGTTAAGCATTGCTGCCACCAACTTCAATGTTGTCACGCCACTTGCGGGAACTTATCCGCTGCCAGCCTTTGTATCCGTTTCTGGGCGATTTAACGAGGTCTTTGGGGTGGGCAACCCTGTGAGCATCCTTGGCGTTTATTCGGATCTGGGAGTAACAAAGAACTACGACGACTTCGACATCACGACGGATCCCACCGTCGGATTTCAAGGCCAGATGACGGTGACCATCCTGGATGATGATTTCACCCCTGGCACTTTGGGCTTCACGGCTCCCGCCGACTTCACCACGAACGAGAACGCAGGCTCGATCACAATCACGGTGAACCGCACCGCCGGATCGGTGGGGCCGGTGTCCATTGATTACACCACGGTGGAGCCAACCCTGGCCGCCCGGGCTGGCAATACGCTGACCGTCAGCCCGCCGCTCATCGTGCAACGCTTCCAGAATGGAAACCGAGTTATCTTCAGCACGGTTGGAAATGGAACCCTGCCGACGGGCATCACCGCCGGCACGCAATACGAGATCACCGGATTGGTGGGTAACACGTTCAGTCTCCTTACCACGACGACCCCGCAAACCCCGGTTGTTTTGTCGTCGAGTTTTACAGGAACATGCAAGGTGCAACTGGCGGACTACACTGCCGTCGCGGGCACCTTGAACTTCGCATCAGGGCAGACGAACAAGACCATCACTATCCCGCTCGTTGACAACACCTACATCAACATCAGTGCCGGCGGAGTGTCATACACGCGCATCGTGGACATTGTGTTGAGCAACCCAACCGGAGGTGCGACCCCCGGCGCTCAGTTGACTGCGACGCTCACCATTGGCGACAACGAAACATTGAACGCGCCTGCTGGCTCGGTGGACACCGGGTTTTCCCCGTCCGTGGGGCCGAACTTGCCGGTTAATGCGGTGGACGTTTATCTCAGTGACTACACGGGGCCGGGCATCTTGAAGGGCCAGGTCATGGTGGCGGGTGATTTCGTCACCTTCAACGGCCTCTCCCGTAACCGCCTCACGCGGCTCAAGCTGGACGGATCCCTGGACACCGCGTTCAACATCGGGACGGGGGCCAACAACTCCATCCGGGCGCTGGCGATCCATCCCATCACGGATCTACTAAACAACAACGCCAGCAAGGTGGTCATCGGCGGCGACTTCACCATTTACAACGGGCAGACCATCAGCCGCATCGCCCGGGTGAACAACGATGGCTCGCGCGACACGGGCTTCAATCCCGGCTCTGGCGCGAACGGCACCGTGCGGGGCATTGCATTTCATCCTGATGGTGATGCGAATGAGGGCAAAATCGTGATTGTGGGTGACTTTACCCAGGTCAACGGTTTCAGCCGCAATGGCGTGGCCCGGCTGCTGGCGGATGGTTCCGTGGATCCCGCGTTTAACCCCGGCACCGGGGCCGCGGGCAACACTGGCGTTACGAATGTGGTGGGTGTGGCCATCCATCCGTTTGGTGACGCAAACGCTGGCAAGATCGTCATTGTGGGAGATTTTACCTCGGTGAACGGGACCGCCCTCGCTCATGTCGCGCGGCTGAATCACGATGGTTCGGTGGATACCGGTTTCGACAGCCTAGGGCTGGGAGCACAGAACGGCTTCGTCCATGCCGTGGCCATCGTCCCGCCCGGCGATTCCGAGGTGGCGAACCGGGGAAAGATTCTTGTGGGCGGAGATTTCACTTCCATGAACAGCGTCACGGCGCTGGCCGGTCTGGCCCGTTTGAACCAGAACGGGTCGGTGGACTTCGTCAAATTTGACCAGTTCAGCGGGGCGTTCATCGGCGTGGCCGGGGGAGGAGTCCGCGCGATCAGTCTGGACCAGAATGGAAAGATCGTGATCAGCGGCAATTTCACCACAGTGAACAGCCTAGGCCGCAACCGTATTGCGCAGTTGAACCAGGATGGCTCCGTGGATGTGGGCATCAACTTCGGTTCTGGTGCGGATGGCATCGTCAACGCCATTGGTTTGCAGCCGGACACCAAACAGATCGTCATCGGCGGCGCATTTCTGAACTATGACGGGACTGCGCGAAAGCATCTCGCCCAGATAGTCGCGGGAATCGCCAACGCCGGCAGCGGCAATGTGCAGTTCACCTCCCCGACCTATACTGTGACGGAGGACGTGGGAGTCACGGGTGCCCCCATCCTCGTCAAGCGCACCGGCGGCCTGGCCGGCTCCATCAAGGTCTCCCTTACGACGGCGAACGGAACGGCCATCGCAGGTGCGAGTCCGCCCACAGGCATCAATAGCACTCCTGACTACGCTGACGCGACGGCTGCAGGCAACGTCACGTTTCGTCCGGGGCAGGCAACGGCGACCAACTTCGTCACCATCCACGACGATGCGGTGGTGGACGGGGACAAGACCGTGAACCTCACGCTCTCGCTGCCCACCGGCGGCACCTTGGACCCCACGTTCACCGCCTTGGGAACTGGTCCGAATCAGTTGGTCCGCGGAGTCGCGGTGCTCCCACTCAGCAAAAAGATTGTGCTTGTCGGTGACTTCACCTCGGTGAATGGCGTGAGTTTCAACGGGGTCGCGTTGCTCGACATCAACGGAGCGCCGGACCTCGCGTTCTCAGCAGCCATCAGCACTGGCGCAAACGGCCCGGTGCGGGCAGTGGCGGTGGACGGTTCTGACAACATCTACATCGGCGGCGACTTCACTTCATTCGGAGCGACTGCGGTAGTTCCCCGGCTGGCCAAATTGAACGTTGCGGGTGTGTTCGACGCCCCATTTAACACGGCGATTGACACGGGTGTGGAGAACGGTTCGATCAGAGCTATCGTTCTCAGCGGTGGCAATCTTTACGTCGGCGGCACGTTTACGATTGTTGATGGTGCAGCCCGTCAGAAGGTCGCGAAGATCTCAACGGGCGGAACTTTGGACCCGACCTTTAACCCGGCGTCTGGAATCAACGGAGATGTAAGCGCGCTGGCAACGGACGGTGCCAATGTGGTGGTCGGCGGAACGTTCACAATTTATGCCGCCGCAACGAGCCTGCCTGGCGTGGTGCGAGTGGATGGAGGGTCTGGGGCACCGTTGCCGTTCACTCCGCCTGCTCCGCCCGGAGTGATGGCGGTAAATGCCGTGGCGGTGGATGGAAACGGGCGAATTCTCGTGGGCGGCGACTTCACCGGTGGCGGGTTTCCCAATCGGCTGTTCCAACTGGCGAACGACGGAACTTTGGACGCGACGGCTGTGGCATTCAACTCCGCCATTGGTTCCAGTGCCGATTCGGCAATTCTTGCTATTCGAGTGCTGCGCGACGGCAAGATCGCCGTGGGCGGAAGCTTCTTGCAGTTCAAAGGAGCGGCCCGGACCAACATCGTGCGTTTGACCGCGACTGGGGCGATTGACACGAACTTCGATCCGGGTCAGGGAGGCAACAGCGCCATTCGCGCCGTGGAGCAGGACACCAGTGGCCGTTTGGTGGTGGCGGGGGACTTCACCACCTACGACGGCACGCCCATCAACCGCGTCGCGAGGCTTGGCTCGATCGGGGCGGCCTTGAACATCGGTTCTGTGGATCCGACGTTCGTGGTGACGAACGCCGGGGTGAACGGGATCATCCGCGCCTTTGCCATCCACCCGCCCACGGATCCCAATATTTCAAATCGGGGCAAGATTGTCATCGTCGGTGACTTCACCTCGGTCAACGGTTTAACGCGCAATTACGTGGCCCGGCTGAACTTCAGCGGGTCGGTGGAAGAGACGTTTGATCCCGGGGTAGCCCTTGGGGTGAATAGTTCCGTGAACGCGGTGGCTATTGATGACTTCGGCGATATTCTCATCGGCGGTGTTTTTGCCAGCGTGGGTGGGGTGCCTAGGACGGAGAACTTCGCAAAGATATCGGCAGCGGGGGCGGCCCAATCCACGTTCGCAAACGCGGCTTTCACTGGTGGGGGGTTAGTCGGCGGGCCGGTTAATTCCATCTCGATTGACCGAGCGACGGATTCCATTTACGTGGGCGGAGCATTCACCACCCTGAACGGTGCACCTGTGGGCGGGGTGGTCAAGCTGGCTGGCGATGTGGTTGGCAATGGAACTCCCCAACCTTTCCCAGCGAACATCACGGGAGGCGCGGTGAACTCTGTGTATTGGGATCCCAACGCTTCCCGGCTGGTGATTGGCGGTAGTTTCACAACCTACGACACCGTGCCCGCGACGACTCCGGTGTCCCGCAACCGTGTTGCCCGTTTGCAGCCTAGCGGCGCCTTGGACACGGCATTCGATCCAGGTGTTGGCCCCAATGCAATGGTGCGGGCAGTTTACGCGGACACTTCGAGCCGGGTGATTATCGGTGGTGACTTCGTGACCGTGGGCCCGGCTGCCGGCGCACCTCTCCTCACGCCTCCCACCACGCAGAATTTCATCTCCCGCCTGACGGCTGGCGGCGTGGTGGACGGCTCGTTTGGCGGCATTGGCACGGGTGCAAACGGCATCGTGCGCAGCATCTCCGCAGACACGCTGGCGGGTGGCTACATCTACATTGGTGGAGATTTTACGGCGGTAAACGCAGTCAGCAAAAACCGGGTCGCGCGCCTCGGGACCAGCGGCAGTTTGCATACCTTCAACCCGCCAACGGGGGCTGACAATTCAGTCTACGGCGTGGGAGAGGAGCCCGCCAGCGGCGATGTAGTCATGGTTGGGTCGTTTTTGTCCGTGAACAGCCAGCCCCAGCTACGCATCGCACGCGTGAGCACCTCTGGCACCTCGGCTGGCCCCGCCCCGGTAGTGGCGTTCCAAAACCTGACCGCCGGGGTGGACGGCCTCATCCGCGACTTCGCGCAGTTGAGCGATGGCAGGGTGGTCATCGTGGGTGATTTCACAGCGGTCCACGGGGTGTCGCGCCCCGGCGTTGCGGTGCTGAATCAGGATGGATTGTTGGATTTGAGCTTCAATCCCGGCAGTGGTGTGTTTGATGGTGTCTCTGCGAAGATAGTGCGGGCGGTTGCGGTGTTGCCTGGCTCTCCTGATCGGATCGCTATTGGTGGTAACTTCATACAATACCGCGGGGCAACACGAATTGGCCTTGCCCTCCTGGGGACTGATGGTCTGGAGGATGCCACCTTCGCGGGCAACCTTGGTGTGCTGGGCATTAATGGCTTCAGCGCGACGGTGTGGGACTTGGCGGTTGATGCCAGCGGCAAGCTGCTGGTCGCGGGTGACTTTGGATTTGTGAATGCATCTGCCCGAACGAGGATCGCCCGCCTGCTTACGGCTGGCCCGACGTCCGGCCAAGTTGATCCGACCTTCGACACGGTGAGTTTCGCGGACAACCCGATCTTGGCCGTGGCGCTAGACTCATCGGGGCGGGTGATCGTGGGTGGTTCGTTCGCCAGCTACGGCGGAAGCACCCACAACGGTCTGGCCAGGCTCCTTCCCTCAGGCGCTCTCGATGTATCATTCGCCCCCGCCGGCGGTTTCATCACCGCACCTGCGGCTGGTGTGTTCGAGGTGAGTTCTGTGGCGGTGGACGCCTCGGACAATGTAATCATCGGCGGCTTTTTCACACAGATCAAGGCTTCCGCCCGGGTTGGCGTGGCGAGGCTGTTACGCGACGACGGTGGTCTTGACGCCAGTTTTCAGCCCGCCACTTTGTCGGGCGGCTCCGCTCAGGTGTTCAAGGTGCTGGTGGAGGAGAGCGGCAATGTGGTCATTGCCGGCAGTTTCTCCCAGGTCGGGAGCATAACCGTCCCCTCCACTGCCCGCCTGTTCGCAGGCAGCGGCGCGCTCGACGGTAATTTCACTCTCGGGTCAGGGCCATCATCAACGTTGTTGGTTACTGGTCCTGCTGCGGCCGTGCAGGCGGCGTTCCTCCAAGCCAACGGAAAGCTGCTCGTCGGCGGCAGTTTTCTTTCGATCAACGGCACGGCTGCAAACAGGCTGGCGCGGCTGTGCCCCGTCGCTGCGCTGACGATTCAGGACAACGACAGCGCGGTGGGCTTCACGGCCAGCTCTTTCAGCGTCAACGAGAGCGGCGTCAATGCCCCCATCAGCGTGGTGCGCACTGGCTTTACGAACAGCTTGGTGAACGTCTCCTTTGCCACCGTGGCGGGCACCGCCACTCCTGGGCAGGACTACACAACGGTGGCCGGAACGCTGACGTTCAGCGCGGGCGTGACGAACCAGTCGTTCTCTGTGCCGATCACCCCGGATACGACAGTCGAGGGCAACGAAAACCTCACAATCACGCTGTCCACCCCCAGCCCTGCGAATTCCGTGGGGCTGGGTTTGAGCACGGCAACCCTGACCATCGTGGATGATGATTTCAGCGCCGGCCAGTTGGGTTTCACGCAGGCTGCTGTGAGCGTGGACGAAAACGTCGTCGCGGCCAGCATCACGCTCACGGTCACCCGCTCGGGCGGTTCGGCCGGTGTGGTGACGGTGTTCTACACGACCTCCGACGGACCGGCACAACTGTCACAACTACCGGGAACCAATGCCACCACCGTCAACGCAGATTACGGCTTTCGCAGTGGAACGCTCTCATGGGCGGACGGCGATGCGACCAGCCGGACCATCATCGTCCCCATCACCGACGATTCCACGGTTGAAGGCCCGGAGAATTTTTCCGTTACGCTCTCCGCTCAGACTGGCGGGGCAGCTCTGAATCCGGCGACGACGGTGCAGGTGGTGACGATCAATGACAACGACAGCAGTCTTCAGTTCAGCCAGCCCACCTATGAAGTCAACGAGACTCCAGGAGGAACGACTAGGCGTGTTTTCGTCCAGCGCACGGGTGGTCCGTTGGGCACTGTTACGGTTCAATTGATCACCGCCGATCCTTCGGTCGCTGTGCCATTGGTCGCGGTTGCGAATTCGGATTACACTGCGATCCCAGTCCTGACACCGGTGACGCTCCAGTGGCTTCCGGGTGATACGACAGACAAGTTTCACGACATTCCAATTATTGATGACCAACGGGTGGAGCTGGATCAGACATTCGAGGTGCGGCTCCAAAATGTGGCCGGCCCGGCGGTGCTCGGGGCGCAATCCACCGCCTTGGTGACCATCCGTGACAACGACAACGAGATCGGCTTTGCCAGCCTGCCCTACAGCGTGTCCGAGACGAATTCCACCGTGACCTTGACGGTGGGCCGCCTGCGCGGCACCGCCGGGGACGTGACCGTTTACTACTCCACGATTGACGGCACGGCCATCTCGTCAGACTCGGATTTGTCTCTGCGGGACTATGCGCCGACGCTGCGGCAGACGAAATTCGTCGAAGGCGTGACGGTGCTCAGTAGGATTGATCTCACGGCACACGAGTTCGTTGATGGCGATCCGGTGGTGTTCAATCTCGCGAGTGGGGCGTTGCCCGCACCTTTGGCTGCTGGAGTCACTTACACTGTTGCCAACCGAACGGACAACCGCTTTGGGCTGAAGTTGAACGGGGCCGACGTCACCTTCCCTGGTTCGGGATTCTCAGGGACGGTCCCGGTGACCCGCCACGCGCGGAAGGTGGAATTGGTCAATTTTTCGTTTAGCAAGATCACCATCACTGGTCACGGGCTGCTGGAGGGCAACACCATCGCCTTCGCCCCGGACAGCGTCGCGCTGCCGGCCGGCGCGCTTCCGCAGCCTCTGGTGGCGAACTTCGCGTATGTGGTCACCAACACGACGCCAGACACTTTTCAAGTGGCGTCCAATGGCGCAGTCGTGACGTTGCTCAGCGGATTTGTCACCCCGGTGGCAGTGCGCAGCGCGCTCTACTGGGCGTCGGGGGATATTGCCCCCAAGACGTTCAAGGTGGCCATCACGGATGACACGCGGATCGAGGTCGGTGATGAGAAGTTTTTCGTGGGCCTGACGGCGGATGCCGCGGTCACATCCTACGCCACGGTGGTGGGCGCGAATCCCGCCACAGTGACGATTCTGGACAACGACGTTTCGGGCGGCGGCGTTGACACGCGCTACGCATTGAGCGCCGGCGTGAACGACGTGGTGCTGGCCTCCGCTGTGCAGGACGACCTCAAGGTGCTGGCGGTCGGCCAGTTCACCACTTTCAACGGAGCCGTTCGAGGCCGCGTTGTGCGGCTGAACACGGATGGGACGCTGGACACTGGCTTCCTGAACGCCCCGCTACAGACGGGGGCCGATCTGACGGTCAATGCGGTTGCGATTGACCGCAACCAGAGTCCGCTGCTGGCGGCCAATGTTGGCAAGATCATCATCGGTGGCCTCTTCAACAACGTGAGTGGCGCGGTCCCGGCCCGCCCCCGGGTGGCGCGTCTGCTGGCCGACGGATCGGTGGATAGCACCTTCACGGCCAGCCCGGCCATCCCTGGAACGGTGCATGCGGTGGCGGTGCAGCCCGATGGCAAGGTGCTGGTGGCGGGCAGCTTCACGGTGGGCAACCGCCAGAATGTGTTGCGCCTGCTGGACAACGGAACCCTGGACCCCAGCTTCATCCCGAACAACCTGCCGGGTGCCAACGCCGAGGTGCGGGCGCTGCTGGTGCAGGGCGACGGGAAGATCCTTATTGGCGGCGACTTCACCTCGGTGAACAACACGAATGTCTACCGCGTGGCGCGGCTCAACAGCGATGGCAACCTGGACACCGCATTCAGCGCCAGCGCGAGCGCTGGTGCGAACGCGATGGTGCGGGCGCTGTTGCTGGATGTGGACAACACGATCCCGCTAAGTCCGGTGACCAACATTGTGGTGGCGGGTGACTTCACCAACCCTTCGTTCGGCACGGCGGTGATCACCAAATCCTTGAGCGGCAACAAGGCCACGCTTACCACCGCAGTGGCGCACGGGCTCAACCCGGGAAATGTCGTGGTGGTGGAAGGGGTTGACTCAACCTTTAACGGCCCCTGCGTGGTGCTCGGCGGGCTGGATGCACCTACCACCGTTGCTCCTTTCACCTTCAAGTATGATCGCATCGCCGCCGATGTCGCCTCCACTGCGGTCAGCCCCGTGGGGTCGGTGGCCTTGCAGTCGCAGCCGGTCGTCAACCGCGTGGCGCGGTTGAACATGGCAGGGGTGTTGGACACGACCTTCAGCGCCAACGTGGGGACTGGGCCTAACGGGATCGTGCGCACGTTGGCGACTTACAACAATGGCGTCACCGCAGCGAACCGGAAGTTCCTCTTGGGCGGTGATTTCATCGGCGCGGGCTTCGGCGTGGCCGTGACGCACAAGCAGCAGATGACCTTGACAGAGGTTCAGCTCACCACGGCGATCGCGCACAACCTGCTCGTGGGTGATCTGGTGACAGTCACCAATGTCAGCAGCACACTGGATGGCACCTACACGGTCACGGCGAAAACGGATACGACCTTCAAGTATCTGCGTTCGGCGACCGCCACTGACCCTTCAGCCGTTCCGTTGACTTCGCAAGGCAGTGCAACCCACGGCGGCGTGCTCCACAACCGGATCGCCCAGTTGAACAACGTCGGCCGGGTTGAAACGGTCAACAACACCACCCCTCAGGTCAGCTTCGGATTGGGCTTTGACAATCCTGTCAACACGATTTCCACCCAGACCAACCAGGCGGTTGCGAACGCGACCTACTACATCGTCGGTGGTAATTTCACCAACTACAACGGCCTCGGCGGGCCGGGCTACGACTACTTGTTGCGCCTCTCTGGCACGACGCTGGATAGAACTTTTGATCTTGGCACAGCGGCGGACGGGAACGTGCTGGCGCTGGCCCCGGCCCCCGGCAACCGGCTGGTCGTGGGCGGCGCGTTCAACACACTGAATGGGGTGCTTCGCAGCCAGGTGGGTCGCTTCAATGAGGATGGCACCCTGGACACCACCTTCGCGCCGCTCACGATCGCCTACTCGGGCGGGTCACCCGTCGTCAACGCGTTGACGGTGGACACCAACACCAATCCCTTCCTCGCTCTCAATCTCGGCAAGGTTCTCATCGCGGGCCAGTTCACCAGCATCGGCGGGACGCCACGCACGAATCTCGCGCGCCTCATGGCGGACGGCTCCCTTGACGGAACCTTTCTGGCAAGTCCCCTGACCGGTCCGGACAACACGGTCAACGCCGTGGCTGTGCAGGCTGATGGCAGAGTGGTCATCGCAGGCCAGTTCACGACCGTCAATGGCACGAGCCGCAACCGCATCGCCCGCCTGAACACGGATGGCAGCCTGGACGCGAGCTTCATGAGCGGCCTGGCCGGGGCGGATGGGGCGGTTTTTGCCGTGCTGCTGGATGAGGCAAACAACCACATTTACGTGGCAGGCGATTTCTCCACGATCCACGGGACCGGCCGCAGCAAGGTGGCTCGGCTGTTCAAGGAGACCGTCCTTCCCAACCTGGCCGGCTCGCTGGATGTCAGCTTTGTTCCGCGTTCGGACGCCACGACGCCGGCGTCCCTGAATGGAGCTGTGCGGGCACTGGCGCTCACGACGCCGGGCACAGTGCCAGCCGGCGACCTGCTCATTGGCGGCGCGTTCACCACGTTGGGGGGAGTCACCGATCAACGGCGGGTGGCGCGACTGAGCAATGTTGGTGTGCCGCAGAGTTTTCTCACTGGCCCGCAAGGTGCGGATGGGACAGTGCTGGCCATCCAAGTTCAGGCGGACGGGAAGTTCATCTTCGGCGGTCAATTTACCACCTTTGCGGGTCAGACCCGGAACCGCATCGCCCGCTTGAACGTCGCCGGGACAGCCTTGGACCCGGTGATCAATTTCGGATCGGGAGCAAATGGCGATGTGAACTCGATCCTGGTTCAGGGTGACCGGCGCGTCGTCCTCGGCGGTGGCTTCACCACTTTCAACGCGCAGCCGGCGGCGGGGTTGGTGCGGCTGGAGGCGGGCGACAATGACAGTCCGGCCGGCGGAACCTTCAGTTTCAGTCAGAGCGCCTACACGCCAACGGAAAGTGAGACCGCCGGATTCGTGACCATCACCGTCAACCGCATCGGCGGTCTCGCCGGCAGCGTGACCGTTAAACGGGAAACCGCTTCAACGGTGGTGACTGCTGACGACTCCGCCGACACCTTCACTCGGACAGCCCATGGACTGGCGCACAACACCGAGGTGCGTTTGGTGAGTGGAGGGGCGCTGCCATCGGGGTTGTCATCCGTCACGCCCTATTTTGTGATTCTGCAGGATGCGAACACCTTCCAGTTGTCCGCGAGCTTTGGTGGTCCGTTCGTGAATTTCTCCGGCGTCGGCTCAGGGACGCACTCGTATGTGCTGGCGACTACCGTTCTGACGGCCGATTCAGTTCTCGGCACTCTGAATCGGACGGCGCACGGACTGGTTGATGGAACAGCCATCCGGCTGGTCAACTACGGGGGCGCGCTCCCGGCTGGGTTGGTGGCGGGACGGACTTACTATGTGATCAATGCGGCGCCGAACAGTTTCAAGTTATCTCAGACCCTCGGCGGCACCACTGCGGAGGCATTCACCGACGCGGGAACAGGGATTCATGCGTATGTGCCGGCAGGGACGGCGCTGGCGACCACTGACTACAGTCCCCTGTTCAGTGCCTTGCCGGCTGAGGACTTGGTCTTCGCCGACGGCCAGCAGAGCAGGACGTTTAACGTGTCCCTGAACAAGCCGCTGGATTCGACACCGGAGGTTGACCATTCGGTGGGGTTGCGCTTGCTGAACAGCTCGGGCGCCTCCGTTCTCGCCACGGCGCAACTGGTCATCCGCGACGACGACAGTCACATCGGTTTCCCGACCGCCACGGCGTCCATCAGCGAGGGCGTCAGCACGCTGACGGTCAATGTGCGCCGCATCGGCGGCAGTGCAGGGGTCGTCACCGTGGATTATGCGACGTTCTCTGACACGGGCTTCGGCAAGGCTCTGCAGGGGCCTGGGGCAGGGACCGACTACAATGCCGCCAGCGCGACGCTGACTTTCGCGGACGGCGTCACCAACCAATCCTTCACGGTCACCATCACCGAGGATCCGACTTCAGAAGGGGATGAGACGTTTGTCATCAACCTCTCCAACGCCATTCGGCTGAATGGCCAGCCCGGCGGCGTCACCGCCATCCTGGCAGCACCGGGTGGTTCGTCGTTCGCTGGTCAAACCGTCTTTCCCTCGCAGACCGTGACCATTTTGGACAATGAAACCAGCCCCGGTTCGCTTGGCTTTTCGGTGATCACGGACTCCGTCAATGAAGGGGTCGCGAGTGGCCTCAAGACTGTGGTCGTGCAGCGCAGCGGCGGATCCTTCGGGGCTGTGAACGTGGACTACGCCGTGACCGGCGGCACGGCGACGGGCGGCGGAGTGGACTTCACCCGGATTCCAGCAACTTTGAGTTTTGCCAACGGCGAGTCATCAAAATCCTTCGACGTGACCATCACGTCCGACCCGCTGCCGGAAGGGGATGAAACCGTAGTCCTCCAACTCAGCAATTTCACCGGCGGGGCCACACCGACGGTAGGCTTCAGCACGCTGACCTTGACCATCGTGGATAACGACAGCGCGGTGGCCTTCAGCCAACCCGCCTATGTGGTCAGCGAAACCAACGGGACGGTGACGCTCACCGCCAATCGCAGCGGCGGCAGCAACAGTTTGATCAGCGTCTTCTACGCCACGGTGGCGGAGAGCGGTTCCGGCAAGGCCAAGGCGTTCCCTGACGTGAACTATGACTACGTCGGCACCCCGGGGGCCGACGTTTCGGTGACAGCTTTCGGCGCCAGCGCGCTTACGGTGGGGGCATTGCATCCCTTCATCATTGGTGACCCGGTTGTCTTCATGGGAGACTTGCCCAACGGCCTGATCGCGGGCGTCACCTACCAGGTTGCCATTGTCGGCCCGACCGACATCCAGCTCACTCTGAACGGCGTGGCCGTGGCCTCGTTGGGCACGGGCGGCACCACGGCCACCGCGCGCCGGGGGGCGGTCACGGTGGCGGGCATGGACATCGCGGCGGACACGCTTCAGTTCGCCGGCCATGGATTCGTGACGGGCCAGCGCGTGGTGGTGGCGGGGACGACGCTGCCGGGCGGGCTCTCTGCCACCGAGGGCTACGTGGTGACCAATGTCACGGCGGGCGCGTTCGCGCTGGCCACCAACGGGGTGGTGGTGGATCTGGCAGGCGCGTTCCCTAACACGGCGGTGGCGGTGCGCCCCGCGCTGCTGTGGGCCGCCGGGGACATCGCGCCCAAGACTTTTGTCGTCAGCATCCGGGACGACTTGGATAAGGAGCCCATCGAGAACTTCACGGTGACCCTTGCGGCGGGTTCCACGGACGTTGGCACGTTGTCGGTGACCACCCCGTCGGCGCAGGTGCTCATCCGGGACAACGACACGCTCGGTGGCGCGGTGGATGGAGGCTACGGCATCGGCTTGGGGCCGGACAACACCGTGACCGCTGTGGCGGTGCAGACCAACGGACAGGTGGTTGTCGCTGGCACGTTTGGGGCCTACAATGGCACGACCCGGAATCGGGTTTTGCGCATCAATTCCGATGGCACTCTCGATGTCGGCTTCTTCACCAGCCCCGTCGGGGCGGACAACGTCGTAAACGCGGTCGCGATTGACCGTAACGTGAACCCTCTGGTGGCGATCAACCGTGACAAGGTCGTAATCGGTGGTCTCTTCAACAGCGTGAATGGCACGGCTCGTAGCCGCGTGGCGCGCCTGATGGCTGACGGCTCGGTGGATCCCAACTTCACGCCGCCCACCGGTCCAGCCATCGGCGGGACCGTCCATGCGGTTGCGGTTCAGCCCGATGGCAAGGTGCTGGTGGCTGGCAGCTTTACGGTGGGCAACCGCCAGAATGTGCTGCGCCTGCTGGACAACGGAACTTTGGATCCCAGCTTCATTCCGAACTTGCCAGGTTTTGGTGCCAACGCCGAGGTGCGGGCGCTGCTGGTGCAGGGCGACGGGAAGATCCTTATCGGCGGCGACTTCACCTCAGTGAATGGCACGAACGCCAACCGCGTGGCGCGGCTCACGAGCGATGGCAACCTGGACACCGCATTCACCGCCAGTGCGGGCGGTGGTGCGAATGCGATGGTGCGGGCGCTGTTGCTCGATGTGGACTACACTATCCCGCTGAGTCCGGTGACGAGAATTGTGGTGGCGGGTGATTTCACCGGTCCGTCGTTCGGTGTGGCGGTGACGAACAAGGCGCTGATCGGCAACTTGGTGACGCTCACGACGGCCGGTGACCACGGCTTTCCGGCGTCGGCGGCGGTCGAGTTTGCGGGCCTGGGCGCGCCGTTCGACGGGCTCCGCCTGGTCACGGCCAGTGGGAACACCCTCACCTACAACCTGACGGCGGCGGATGTGCCCAGCGCGGCGGTCAGCCCCGTGGGGTCGGTGGCGTTGCAGTCGCAGCCGGTCAACCGCGTGGCGCGGCTGAACATGGCAGGGGTGTTGGACACGACCTTCAGCGGCAATGTGGGGACTGGGCCAAACGGGAGCGTGCGCACGCTGGCGACTTACAGTAGCGACGGGACTGCTGCGAACCGGAAATTCCTCTTGGGTGGTGATTTCACCGGTGCGGGCTTCGGCGTGGCCGTGAGCAAGCGGCAGGGTCTGCCCGGTTCGGGCGGCCGGCTGGCCGAGTTGACCACCTTGGCTCCTCATGGTCTGAGCGTGGGAGATATCGTGGTGATCAGCGGGGTAAATGACCCCGCGAACATCCTTCTTCCCGATGTTAGCTTCGACGGCACCTATGTCGTGACGTCGGGCACGCCCACCGGCACGACCTTCCAATACGAGCGGGCATCCGGCACCGCGAGCGGGCTATTCACCCTTCCGACGCCGGGTTTTGCGACGAAGGCCAACCGCTCCCAGACGCGGTTTGCACGGCTCAATCATGATGGCAGCCTTGACACGACCGTGAATTCCGACACCGGGTTTAACGCGGCGGTCAACGTCTTGGCGCTCCAAACCAACGGCGGCAGTCGCGTCGTCGTGGGCGGTAGTTTCACCAGCTATGACGGCATCGGCGGCTTGGGTCACGATTACCTTGCTCTGTTGACCTTGCCCACGACCTTTACACCCGGCACTGCCTTGCCCCTGGACCCCGCCTTCAACCCGGCGGCCGGCGCGGACAACGCGATCCTGTCCCTGGCGGTGGAGCCGGGCGCGGGCGGGCGCACCGTGATCGGCGGCCTCTTCACCAGCTTCAACGGCAACCCGGCCGCGGCGCGCGTGGCCCGGATCAACGCGGACGGCACCCTGGACAGCGCGGGCTTCACCTCCCCGGCGTTCCTGCTCACCGCCGGCACCCCGGCCGTCAACGCCGTGGCCCTGGACCTCAACACCAACCTGTTCCTGGGCACCAACGTCGGCAAGGTCGTCGTCGGCGGCGCCTTCACCAGCGTGGGCGGCACCGCCCGCAACCGGATCGTGCGCCTCAGCGGCGATGGCACGCCCGACCTCTCCTTCAACCCGGGCAGCGGCGCGGACAACACGGTCAACGCCGTGGCGGTGCAGCAGGCCGACGGCAGGGTGCTGCTGGCCGGCGCCTTCTCGAGCGTCAACGGCGTGGCCCGCGGGGGCATCGCCCGGCTCAACGCCGACGGCAGCCTGGACACGACCTTCATGAACGCCCTCTCCGGCGCCGACGCCGAGGTCCGCGCCATCCTGCTGGACGAGGCCACCGTGACCACCCCCCCCGGCGGCTATGTCTACGTGGCCGGCGACTTCAACAACGTCAACGGCACCCTGCGCAGCCGCGTGGCGCGCCTCTTCCTGGCCACCGGCGCCCTGGACACGGCGGGCTTCATCCCGCCCACCGCCCTCAACGGCGTGGTGCGCGCCCTGGCGCGGGATGCCTCGGGCAACCTCTACTTTGGCGGCGACTTCACCAGCCTGAACAACGGGGGCACGGTGACCCGCAACCGGCTGGCCAGGCTGTCCAGCGGCGGCACCCTGGACACCACCTTCCTCGCCAGCGCCGGCAGCGGCGCCGACAACTTCGTGACCGCGCTGCGGGTGCAGCCCGATGGGAAGATTCTGGTGGGCGGCGCGTTCACCTCCCTCAACGGCCAGGGCCGCGCCGGCCTGGCCCGCCTCAACAACGACGCCAGCGGCACGCTGGACGCCACCATCAACTTCGGCTCCGGCGCCAGCGCGCAGGTCAACGCCGTGGGCGTGCAGGCCGACGGACGGCTCGTCGCCGCCGGCGCCTTCACCAGCTTCAACGGCACCGCCGCAGGCCGCATCGTGCGCCTGGACGGCGGCCTCAACAACGACGCCGGCACCTTCAACTTCAGCCAGCAGCTCTACCCCGCGCTGGAGAGCGCCGGCACCGCCGTCATCACCGTGGTGCGCACCGGCGGCCTGGCCGGCACGGCTCCCCTCACCCCGGTCACCGTGCCCTTCACCGCGAACTTTGTCATCGGCGGTGCCGCCCTGGCCGCCCTCCCTGCCAGCCCGCTGTCCTTTGCCGCCGGCCAGGCCACCAACAGCTTCACGCTCACCCTGCCGTCCGATGACCTCACGGTCGAGGCGGACGTGGACGTGGCCCTAGCCCTGGGCGCGCCCAACAACGGCAACGGCGGCGCGCTGGGGACGACGTTCCCCACGGCCACCCTGCGGATCCAGGATGACGACAGCGTCATCGGCTTTGCGCAGAGCGCCTACACCGTCAGCGAGGCCACCACCACCGCCAGCGTCACGGTCGCCCGCCTGGGCGGCGTGGCCGGCACCGTGCTCGTGGACTTCGCGACCGTCGCGGAGACGATCTTCGGCGCCGCCACGGTGGGCGCCGACTACACGGGCGTCACCAACACGCTGACGTTCACCAACGGGGTGACCAACCTGGCCTTCAGCGTCACCATCGGCCCGGACAACTTCACCGAGGGCAACGAGTTCGTGACCCTGGCCCTCTTCAACGCCCGGCCCCAGGTCGTGGGCGGCGCCTCGGCGGTCATGGCGCTGCCGGCGGGCACGCCCGGGAACAACCCCGTGGTGGCCGCGGGCTTTGGCGTCAGCGGCACGGTGCACACCAACGCCGCGCTGACCATCCTGGACGACGAGAGCGCCCCCGGCGCCCTGGGCTTCTCGGCCCTGGCCTACCGCGTGGACGAGACCGACAGCGGCGGCGTGGTCCAGCTCCTGGTCAGCGTCCAGCGCACCGGCGGCAGCGCCGGCACCGTCACCGCCCAATACAGCACCGCCAACGGCACCGCCACCAACGGGGTGTTCTCGGTGGTCCCCGGTGCCACCACGGGCGACTACACGGGCGTCACCAACACGCTGACCTTCGCCAACGGCGTCATCTCCAACGGCTTCCTGGTGGACATCCATCCCGACACCCTGGCCGAGGGCGACGAGACCTTCACCCTCCTGCTCTCCAGCCTGACGGGCGGGGCCTCCAACGGCATCCTCAACGCCACCGTCACGATCGTGGACAACGACAGCGCGCTGGCCTTCACCCAGTCCGCCTACCTCGTGGGCGAGACCAACGGCAGCGTGCCCATCATCGTCCGCCGCACCGGGGGCACCAACAGCCTGGTCAGCGCCACCTACAGCACCACCGATGGCACCGCGAAGGCCGCGCCCACCCTCCCGGAGACACCTGACTACACCGCCATCCCCGTGGCGGCCCAGACCTTGACCGGCGCCGCCGTCACTGGTGGCGACACCCTGGCGGTCACCGGGCACGGCCTCACCGTGGGCAACCCTGTGGTGTTCGCGGGCGGCGCCCTCCCCGCCTTTGGCCTGGTGGCCAACTTCCCCTACGTGGTGACCAACGCCGTCCCGGCCTCCGCCAACGCGCTGCGCCTCCTGAGCAATGGCACCCTGGTCGCCCTGAGCGCGCCGGTGACGGCAACCATCCAGCCGGCCCTGGTGTGGGCCGTGGGCGACGACACCAACAAGACCTTCATCGTGCCCATCCTGGATGACTTCGCCGTCGAGGGCGCCCAGAGCCTCACAGTCAGCCTGGTGGCGGGATCCACGGTCGGCGGCACGGTGGCGGTCACAACCCCTGCGGCCGTGGTCACCATCCTGGACAACGACGGCATTGGCGGCGTCGTCGAGGGCGGCCTGGCCCTGGGCGCGGGCCCCGATGGCGCGGTCAACGCCACGGCGGTGCAGACCAACGGCCAGGTGGTCGTGGCCGGCGCCTTCACGAGCTACAACGGGGTGCTGCGCGGACGCGTCCTGCGCTTGAACGCCGACGGCACCCTGGACCCCGCCTTCCTGGGCGTCGGGGCCGGCGCCGACGGCGCCGTCAACGCCGTGGCGGTGGATGCCAACAGCAACCCGCTCTTCTCGGCCAACCGGGACCGGATCGTCATCGGCGGCAGCTTCAACAACGTCAACGGCACGCCCCGCCTGCGCCTGGCGCGGTTGAACGCGGACGGCTCGCTGGATGGGCTCTTCGCCTCGCCGGTGAGCGCAGGCACGGTGTCCGCCGTGGCGGTGCAGGCCGACGGCAAGGTGCTGGTGGCCGGCGGCTTCACGGCGGGCGCGCGCCAGAACCTGGCGCGGCTCACCGCGGACAACGGGGCGCTGGACCCGCTCTTCCTGGGCACCGGCCCCGACGGCGAGGTGCGCGCGCTGCTCGTCGTGCCGGAGACGGACCCCGTGGAGGCCAACCGGGGCAAGATTCTGATCGCCGGCGACTTCACGACGGTCAACGGCACGCCCGCACGGCGGGTGGCCCGGCTCAACCGCGACGGCTCGGTGGACCTCACGTTTGACGCGAGGGCCGGCGCCAATGCCATGGTGCGCACGATTCTTCCCGACGTCGCCGGCTACGTCGTGGGCGGCGACTTCACCGGCCTCTCCTTCGCCTCCGTCGTGACCAACAAGGCGCTGTCCGCCCTCAACGTGGCGACCCTCACGACCACCGGCCATCCCTTCGCCCCCGACGACGTGGTCACCGTCAGCATCGGCGACCCCGCCTTCGACGGCACCTACACCGTGCTGGCCACCCCGGTCCCGGGCATCAGTTTCACCTACACGAAGACAGGGACGCCCGTGAGCAGCACGGCGGTCATCCCCAGCGGGCTGGCGGGCGTGGCGGCCAACCGGCTGGCCAAGCTCAACAACAGCGGCGTGCTGGACGTGGCCTTCAGCGCCCGGATCGGCACCGGCCCCGACGGCGGCGTCACCGCCCTGACGACCTTTGGCACCGGGATCAACCAGCGCTTCCTGGTGGGCGGCACCTTCACCAACGCCGGCTTCGGCGTGGCCGTGACCAACCGCAGCCAGACGCTCACGACGGTGACCCTGGAGACGGTGGTCAGCCACGGCCTGGCGGTGGGTGACGTGGTGGTCGTCACCAATGTCAGCACGACGCTGGACGGCACCTACGCGGTGACAGGGGTGAGCGGCCGGACGTTCAGCTACACGGTGGGCACCTCGGTTCCCGCCACGGGGAACATCGCCGTGGCCCCGGCCTTGGCCAGCGCCACGCGCGGCAACGCGGTGTTCAACCGGATCGCCCAGCTCAAGGCCGACGGCACCGTGGACACGGCCGTGAGCTTTGGCAGCGGCTTTGACAGCACGGTCAGCACCCTGGCCCTCCAGACCCTGGGCACCACCACCTTCCACGTCGTGGGCGGCGCCTTCGCCAGCTACAACGGCTTCAGCGGGCCGGGCTACGACAGCCTCGTGCGCCTCAACGCCGGCATTCCCGACCGCACCTTCAACCAGGGCGCCGGCGCCGACGCCACCATCAACGCGCTGGCCTTCAACGCCGCTGGCCAGATGGTCGTGGGCGGCCAGTTCACCAACGTCAGCGGCCTGGCCCGCGCCCGCGTCGCCCGCTTCAACCTCGATGGCACCCTGGACACCGCCTTCACCCCGGCCGCGCTCTCCGGCGGCACGGCGGTCAACGCCGTGGCCGTGGACCTCAACACCAACGCCTTCCTGGGCGGCAACATCGGCAAGGTGGTGGTGGGCGGCACCTTCGCCTTCACCAACGCGAACCTGACGCTGCGCAGCCGCATCGCCCGGCTCAACGCCGACGGCACGCTGGACAACAGCTTCCTCTCCAACCTGCCCGGCGCGGACAACACGGTCAACGCCGTGGCGGTGCAGCAGGCCGACGGCAGGGTGCTGCTGGCCGGCGCCTTCTCGAGCGTCAACGGCGTGGCCCGCGG
>JBEBFV010000306.1:0-7807 GCA_040081795.1 Limisphaerales bacterium
GTGGCTGGCGTAGCCGTGCTCGGGCAGGTAGCCCTCGAATTGGTCGGCGGGCGCTTCGCCCGCGATGGACTTTGCCCACTTCACCTTCCCGCTCGCGCGGTCCACGCAGACGAGTTCGCGGGTGAGCGCGCTTTTGCCCTTCGCCGCGCCGTAGCCAGTCCAGCACGTCACAAACACGCGCCCACCGACGACGATGGGACTCGACGTGCCGGGGCCGGGCAACTCGGTCTTCCACTTCAGGTTTTGCGTGTAGCTCCAAGTAGTCGGCGGCTGCGCGCCAGTGGCGATGCCGGAGCCGTTGGGGCCACGGAAGCGCGGCCAGTCCGGCTCGGCGGCGAAAAGAGGGAGCGCAGCCACGAAACTTAAGACGAAGGCAACCAAGACCGCGCGCGATGAGGTCAGAAGGCTGGTAGGGCGCGGTGTCCTCACCGCGCCGCCGCGCGACGGGGCCGTGCCGGTGGCCGACGGCGGGGTGAGGGCACCCCGCCCTACCCACGACCGGCTTTCGGCGAAGCCCAAAATAGTCGTGAATCGTGCCTTCATCGCCGCCTCGGTTCAAAGTTCGGCGGCAGGCGCTGGCTCAGGATGCGGCTGATTTCCTCGTCGGTCTCGCGGTTGCGCCAGTTCTGCGGGTAGGCCAGCCAGACCTCGAAGGCTTCCTGCGGCTTGTTCTGCTTGAGCAAGACCTCCATCTGCGCCTGCAGCTTCTCAACCATCTCGTGGCTCTTGAGTTCGTGCGTCAGCGCCGCGTTGTCCATCTTGCGCTGGGCTTCCACGCCCACCGGCGTGCCGCGCGCCTTGTCGGCAATCTGCCAGTAACGGTCAATGATGCCGATGAAATCGTCCTTGCTCTCGGCGGCATGGCGGTCGGCCTCGGCCATCATCTCGGGCAGCGGTCCATCCTTGAGGGGCGTGTGGTTCTTGGGCGGCGGCGGCGGGAACGGCAGGAGCAGGTTGCCGCCGCCTCCAGGGCCTTTGGCGTTCTTGCCGGGCGCGTTGGGGTTGCCGAAACGATTCCGCCCAGCCCGCTCGTCGGGAGGCTCCGGCGACTGGACAGAACTCGTGGCGGCGCCTTGGCTGGACGGGCCGGCGGGGGGTTGCTTGTCCGGCAGCATCATCGGCACCGCGAGCGCGGCGATGAGGATGACCACGGCTGCAATGACGAGACGATGGAGGTTGCGCGGGTCGCGAAAGACCTGGCCGAAGTTGATGGTCGGGCGATGGCCGGCCTTCACTCTCTGCAAGTCAGCGAGCAGCTCGTCGTAGTCCTGATAACGCGCCGCCGGGAGCTTGGCGGTCATGCGCTTGATGAAGCGCTCGATTTCCTCCGGCAGCGGCGTGCCCAGGTCAAAGCCCGTGGGCAGCGGCTTGTTCGCGTGCGCGAGGACGACGGAGAAGTTGGACGCGCCCTCGTAAGGCCGCTTGCCAGTGAGCAGGAACAGCAACGTGACGCCGAGCGAGTAAATGTCCGCGCGATGGTCCACATGCGCGGCGTCATCCGCCTGTTCGGGCGCGAGGAAGTGCGGCGAGCCCATGCCCACGCCGGTCATCGTCACGTCGGAGTCGTCGGTGAGCTTCTTGGCGAGGCCGAGGTCGGCGACCTTCACCTGGCCGTCGCGGGTGAGCATCAGGTTGGCCGGCTTGATGTCGCGGTGGATGATGCTGTTGCGGGCGGCAAACTTGAGCGCGTTGACCGCCTGCTCGAAATAGGCCAGCGCGTCGGCGATGGGCAGCTTGCCGTGCTCCTTGACGTGCATCGAGAGGTCCACGCCATCCACCAGCTCCATCACAAAATAATACTGCCCCTCCGCGCAGCCGTAATCATAGACCTGCACGACGTTCGGGTGGTTGAGCGCGGCAGCGGACTTGGCCTCGCGCTCGAAGCGGGCGAGGAACTCCTGCTCGCGCGAGAGCTCCTCGGACAGCAGCTTCACCGCGACGCGGCGGTCGAGCTTGAGTTGCACGGCCTCATAGACTTCGCCCATGCCGCCGACGGCAATTTTTCGCACGAGCCGGTATTCGCCGAGCTGCGCGCCGGAGAGGTCGCGCTCCTTGGACTTGAAGGCAATCGCCGACCCAGCCGTGGGCGTTGCCGGCCCGCGCTGCACCAGGCCGCTCGCCAGCGTCTCGTCGTTCGCGCCCGGCAGTTCGTCTGCGGGGCGGCGTGGCGCGGGCGCGGAATCTGAAATGGTCTCGTCCATGCGGTCAGAGTTTCAACGCCATGCCCTCACGCGCGGCGAAGATGGGCAGGTCGGCACCGAGCTTGGCGGTGCGAGCGAGGCAGAGCTTCACCTTCGTCTCCACGTCGGAGTCGCGGTCATCGGGGTCGTGATGGAACAGGGCAAGGCTCTTCACGTCCGCCTGGATGGCGAGGTCCGTGGCCGTGAGGCAACTCGAATGTCCACTGCCCATGTGCGCACGATACTGCGTGTCGTTGTATTGGCCGTCCACGATTAAGAGGTCCGCGCCGCGCGCCGCGTTCAGCAGCGCGCGCGGCACGGGGCGCAAGGTCATCAAGTCGCTGGTGGCAGTGCGTTCCTTCGCGCCCGCCAGGCCGGCTTCCAAGTCCACGTCCGAGGCGTAAACCACCTTCCGCCCGTCGCACTCGAAGGAAAAACCGTGGCAGCCGCCGGGATGCTGGAGGGGAAAACTTTTCACCCGCACGCCGCTGACATTCCGCGCGTCCTCCTCCAAATGGTCGAAGGTCAGGCTCGCGCGCGGCACGGAAGAGTTCTGCGGGAAGAACTCCGCGCCCAGCTCGCCGGACAAAAGCCGCTGCCGGCTCGTGTCGTCATCGGACACGCCATAGACGTGCACGCGGAGGTCTGGCACCGCCGCGAGGAAGAAGGGCAGGCCTTGAATGTGGTCGAGGTGCAGATGGCTCAGGAAAAGATGCGCCGCCTTCGGCGCAGGCGAGCGGCGGGCGAGGTCACGGCCCAGCTCGCGGATGCCCGTGCCCGCGTCGCAGATGAACACCGCGTCGTCACACCGCACCTCCACACACGGCGTGTTGCCGCCGAAGACCCGTGCCCACTGCGCGGTCGTTGGGATGGACCCGCGCACGCCCCAGAATTTGACAATCATCGCCATGGTCAGCTCTCGTGATAAACGAACACGCCATCGGCCACCTGCACCACGTCGCCGTCGCGCAGCACGGCGGAATAGACCTTCAGGCCATTGAGCAGGACTCCGTTCCGGCTCTCATTGTCCAGCAGCTCGAAGCCTTCCTCGTGGCGGCGGATGAACGCGTGCCGCCGCGACGCGCGCGGCGAGTTGATGCGGATGTTCGCCGCCTCGTCGCGCCCCATCACGAACTCCTCGCGGTCCAGCGGAACAAGCCGTGGCGCCCCGGTGCCCTCGATTTGCTGCAACCGGTGCGGCCGCACGTCCCGCTCGCGCCGCGCGGCCACGATGAGTGTCGGCACGGTGGCCTCGCTGCGGCGGTGGGAGGAAGTTTCAGCCATGGGAAACGAGGAGTTAGAATGGCCGGCCCTTGCCCGGCGGACCCTTGCCGCCCGGCCCGCCCTTGAAGTTCACGTCCCCCGCGCCGAAGCGCATCGGGCCGGGGCCGTGCCGGAAGAAGCTGCTGTCCGGCGTGCCCTTGAACTGGCGCGGGATGAACGGGAAATCGTCCGTCAACACGTAGTGATATGTGCCCTGCGGAAACTCCGGCGTCACGCCGAAACGCCCGTTGGCTTCATCGAGGTCGCCCGCGCCCTTCACGAACTGGAAGTCCTCCACGTAGCTGCCATCGAACTTCCCGCCCGGCCCGCTCGCCCGCGTGCCCGGACGGAGCTGGTAACTCGACTTCATCCGCTTCACCGCGCTGTTCGTGCTCTTCGCATCGCTGTAATCCCACGGGCCGTAAATCGGGAACCCATCCGCCGCCCAGCCCATTTGCACTACCTTCTCCTTGCCGCCCGAAAGCTTCTCCACCAAGCCCGTCGGCATCCCGTGATAGTGATAAGCACCGGTCGGCTGGACGTGCGCGTTGTGCCGGTCTATCCCGAGCTTCTGCGAACCGCTGATGGGGTCGAGCGTCCAGCCTGAGCGCGGGTCCATCTGCCACCACTCCGCTGCGCCGGGGTCGAAGACCACGCCGTTGAGCGCGACGCCGAAGGGATGCATGGCAAGCCGCGTGAACTGCGCGTTCTCCTTCG
This sequence comes from Limisphaerales bacterium, assembly GCA_040081795.1. Lineage (GTDB taxonomy): Bacteria > Verrucomicrobiota > Verrucomicrobiia > Limisphaerales > SXTU01 > SXTU01. The sequence continues at coordinate 4,161 of JBEBFV010000306.1, forward strand.
GCTGCGCCGGCACGCGGTAGCTGTAGCTCTGCGCCGCGACGACGTTCGGGTTGCCGCGATTCGGGAACTGCCCCGGTGCGTGGTCCGGCAGGCCGTTCGCCTTGATGACGCGGAAGCCGCCCTCCACCGTGATGCTCACCTGGCTGGGCGCGGGGTTCTTCCCATCGCCCGCTGGCGCGGCGTATTGCTTTCCCTTCTGTTCGCCGCCGCGCCCGCCGAAACCCTTCGGCTCGGGCGGACGGTTTTGCGCGTGAACCAGGGCGGCGACGGAAACAACCGCGAGGAGCGTCACGGTTCGGCGGGTGAAGGTGCAATGGTTCATGCGAGTGCTGGCTGACGGACTACTGGACTACTGGACGACGGAAGAGACAGCCTCTTCCAAGAATTCACGGCGGACGGACCGGGCACACGACTGCTTCCGGTCCGCCGGCAGTTCGCCCACACGGGCAAAGTAAAATGAGGTGCTCATGGCGGTGGCGCGTTGGCGGCGCGGCGGTCAGCAGGCCGCAGCGACTCGTCTGTGAGGGTCCGCAAGAACGCCACCAGCGCGTGCAGGTCCTGCGGCGGAATGCGCACGCCGCCGGGCGAATGCTTCGCCAGGTTTGGGTCGAGCGTCTCGCTGCGCTGCACGCCCCGCACGTAGTGAAACACCGCCTGGTCCAGCCGCTCGAACCGGCCGTCGTGCATGTAGGGTGCGGTGAGTTCCACGTTGCGCAGCGACGGCACGGAGAACTTGCCCTTGTCGCCCTCGCGCCCGGTGACGAGGAAGCGCCCCAAGTCTTTTGGCTCGCGGTCGAGACCGTTGTTCGCAAAGGCGACATTCTGAAACAGCGGCCCGCCGTGGCAGTGAAAGCAGTCCGCGCCGAACTGCCCGCGCTGAGGGTCGTGCTCAGTGTGGAACAACTCGAAGCCGCGCTGCTCCTCCGCCGTGAAGTTCGCCTCGCCCCGCACCACGCGGTCGAACTTCGAGTCGAACGAAGTGATCGTGAGAAGGAACTGCTCCAGCGCCAGCCCGACGCGCTCCGGCGTGATGTCCGGCGTGCCGAAGGCGCGGGTGAACATCGGCGCGTATCCCGTAGCAGCCGACGTGAGGAGGCTCTGACTTTTCTCCGCGTTCCGCGTTCCGCGCTCCGCGTTGGGTCGCGCCGCCTTCAACTTCTCCACCACTTTCGGTAGCGTCTCGTGCATCTCCAGCTCGTCCTGAATGGGCATGAGCGCCTGCTGCCGGAGCGACTTCGCGCGGCCATCCCAGAAGAACTCGGACTTCCACGCGAGGTTGTAGAGCGGCATCGCGTTGCGCTTTCCCGCCAAGCCATCCACGCCGAGGCTGAACGCCTTGCCTGCATCCACTGTGCCGCCGTCCATCTGGTGGCACGACGCGCACGACTGCTTCTCACCGCGCGAGAGCAGCGGGTCGTTGAAGAGCCGCCGGCCCAACGCGACACCCTCCTCCGTCAGCGAATTGTCCAACGGCAATGCGGGCTTCGGGAAATGGGCCGCGTATGTGAAGCGATACGGCGTGCCGATGATGTTGGTAGGGCGGGGTGTCCCCACCCCGCCGCCGGCCACCCGCGAGCCACTGTCGTTCGGCGGCGCGGTGAGGACACCGCGCCCTACCAGGGGCGGTTGCAAACCGCCGGCACGGCTCGCGGTGAATGCGCGCTCCACGTTCCCGCGCAGCCAGTCCGCCAGTTCATCGCCTTCGCGCGAATGCGTGGAACTCGTGTCGCGGTCCAGCGTGAGTTCGCCGAACACGGTCGCGAGGTCGAAGTCCAGCCGCACCGTAGCCGGTGCGGAACCGACAGCCAGCGTCACCGGCACTTCCACCGTCATCGACTGCCGGTCGGTCGCGAGATGCCAGGAGAAGCCGGCGGCGGACGGCGATAGGTAGGGCGCGTCTGTCCTCAACGCGCCGTTGGTGGCTTCGTCCGCTCCGACGGCGCGCTGGGACAGACGCGCCCTACCAACATCCGGCGAGGGATGACTCAGCCCCGAAGCTGCGAGGCCAGTGTTCAACGCGTTCACCCGCTCGCCGCCCACGCCATCGCGCTCGCCCGGAATACGCGGCGGCACCGCCCACTTCCCCTCCAGCGCAAGGAAGACGTAGCCGCCCTGCCAGTTCCAGTGCAGGCCGTTGACCTGCGGGTTAAGCGGATGCGCCGCGTCCCATTGCGCGGGACTGGCATGGTTCTCCTCCGACGGCACGCCAATGTTGAAGCGCAGCCGGTCGTAGTCGCCCGCCGGCAGGCCGCGCAGCACGAAGTTCGTGCGGCCTTCGCGCGTGTTGATGAAGGCGAACCAATGGTGCTTTTCCAGCCAGGTCCCCTTCGTGCGCCGCACGGCGATGCCGGACAGCAGCATGTCCAAGCGCGTCACGGCGAGGGTTTGCCCAACGGCGTTCGTGCAACGAAGCCGGTCGAACACCAGTAGGTCGCCCCGGAAGCGTGGCGCGATGGACACCGTCACCTCCAACTCCGCGCCGCGCGCGTGCTGCGCAAGCCAGAGCAGCAACCCGAGCACCGCCAGCAACGCCCATGCGCGGGCGATGCGCTGATTGGTGTTGGGCGCGTTGTGATGCATCTGCGGTGTCGGTTGTGGGAGGCACGCTGCGCCGCGCGTGTAAAGGGATTGTGAGCCGTGCAAAGCAGAATTGTTAAGCCGTTGTAAATCTGCTCGCCGCGCCCATTCCGGAGGGAAAGCCTCGGTCAAAACCCGATGCCGCCATGACATCAAATCCTCCCCTTCCCGGCCCATGCGGGTTCCCAAACCCGCTCGCCTCTGCTATGACCCTGCCCGACGCACTCATGGCCACGCCTCTGAAAACCGCCGCTCCCGCCGCCGCCCCGGCCACGCGCATCCTCGTCATCGACGACGACCGCAAGCTCTGCCGGCTCATCCAAGGCTATCTCGAACCGCTCGGCTACAACGTGCAGGCCGCGCACACCGGGCCGGAGGGCGCGGAGCGCGCCGTGGCCGAGTCGTGGCACGCCGTCATCCTCGACCTCATGCTGCCGGGCTGCGATGGCTTCGAGGTGCTCAAGCGCATCCGCAAGCAGTCCGCCGTGCCCGTGCTCATGCTCACCGCACGCGGCGACGAAGCGGACCGCATCGTGGGCCTCGAACTCGGCGCGGACGATTACCTGCCGAAGACCTTCTCCACGCGCGAACTCTTGGCGCGTCTTCGCGCCGTGACGCGCCGCAGCACGCAGACCTCCTCCGCCGTCTCGCCTGACAACGACGAGGAAGTGGTGGCTGGCGACCTGCGCATTTGTCCCGCCTCCCGCACCGCATCGCTCGGCAAGACCTCGCTCACCCTCACGCCCGTCGAGTTCGACCTGCTGCTCTCGCTCACCCGCGCGCAGGGCCGCGTGAAGTCCCGCGAGCAGTTGCTCGACGAAATCCGCAACCGCAACTACGAGGTGTTCGACCGTTCAATTGATGTGCACATCTCCGCGCTCCGCAAAAAACTCGGCGACGATCCGAAGGAGCCGCGCTTCATCCGCACCGTGCGCTCGGCGGGCTACATGCTGATACGGCCGGAGGTGGGGTGAGCCAATGAACGCGATGCGAACACAGGCGGATTCGGGCTTCGACGGAGCGCGGAGATGTGCACATCAATTGAACGGTCGAACACCTCGTAGTTGCGG
>JBEBFV010000307.1:0-7801 GCA_040081795.1 Limisphaerales bacterium
TTAGTAATTAGTGCTTAGTCGGCGTGGTGAGTTCGGAGCAAACACTAATTACTAATCACTAATTACTTTCCCCCCTCATGCCTCCTGCTCGCCCGTCCCCTCGTTCAGCTTGTCGAGATACTCGGTCATGTCCTCGACCTGCTCGAAGAGCGGCTTGGCGACGAAGACGGGGCGCTTGTGCGCGGCGGCGAGGGCGAGGCAGTCGCTGGGGCGGGCGTCAATTTCGACGAACTTTTTGCCCAGCTCGTTCTCCTGCTTGAGGATGAGGCGCGCGAAGTAGGTCGAGTTTTTCAGCTCGGTGATGATGACACGCTCGACGCTGATGCCGAAGCCCTTGAAGACGTTGACCATCAGGTCGTGCGTGAGCGGGCGCTCCTTGGGCTGGTCGCGCAGGAACATGCCGATGACCGCGCCGAGGTTGTGCTCGACCTGGATGACGAAGACCTTTTCGTCGTTGCCCACGAAGATGGCGCAGCCGCTGTTTGCGGGGAGAATGCCGCGAATCTGCACGGGCACCACTTCGTTCTTCATGCCGCGAGTCTAGGCACGGGACGGGGGCGTGACAAGCGGCAGGTGGAACCGGCGAGAGCCATTCAAGCGAACAGTTCCTTCACAGGACGCGCGCCGGAGACATCCGTGAGCCGGAAGTCGCGGCCGCTGTTGCGGAAGGTCAGCTTCTCCGAGTCGAAGCCCAGCGCGTGCAGGATCGTGGAGTGGAACTCGTGGACGCTCACCTTGTTCTCCACGGCCATGGCACCGAGCTCATCGGTGGAGCCGTAGGCCACGCCGCCCTTGATGCCGCCGCCGGCCAGCCATGAGGAAAATGCCTGGGCGTTGTGGGTGCGGCCGCCAGGGCCGTCCTCCGCCGAGGAGCGGCCGAATTCCGTGCTGGAGGCCACGAGCGTGTCCTTCAGCAGGCCGCGCTCCTTCAGATCCTTGAGGAAGGCGGCGATCGGCTTGTCAATGTTGCTGGCGCTGCGGGCCACCGCGTTCTTGACGTCGTTGTGCGTGTCCCAGCCGCCGTTCCAAACCTGCAGGTAGCGCACGCCACGCTCGAGCAGCCGTCGGGCGAGGATGAACTGCCGCGCCTGCGCCTGGACGGTGCGGTTCGTCGAGTTCAACCCGTAGGCTTCCTTCACATAGTCCGGCTCGCGTTGCACGTCGAATGCCTCGGTCGCGTCGGTCTGCATGCGGTAGGCCAGCTCGAAGGACTGGATGCGGGCGTCGAGCGCGCCGTCGCCCTGACGCTTCTGCTTGTGAATCTCGTTGAGCCTGTTGAGCAGGTCCAACTGCATCCGCTGCTCGGGTGCTGTCGTGAGCGTGGAGCGGATGTTCTCGATGAGTTGATCCATGTCGCTCTTGTTGGGATCCACATACGTGCCCTGAAACGCGCCGGGCATGAAGGCGGACTGCCAGTTCAGCGCGCCTTCGCCGGGATAACCGCCCGGATTCATCGCCACATACGCGGGCAGATTCTGATTCATGCTGCCCAGCCCATACACGACCCATGTGCCCACCGACGGCTTCGGCAGCCGGAAGTCGCCGCAGGTCTGGATCAAGGTGGCTGGCCCGTGCGCCGGCGCGGCGGTCCACATGGAGCGGATCACGCACAGCTCGTCGGCCATCTTGCTCAACTCGGGCCAGACCTCGCTCATCTCCAGGCCGCTCTTGCCCTGCGGCGTGAACTTGAACGGCGAGGCCAGCAGCTTGCGTCCGCTGGAGCTTTGCTCGGCGGCGGCGGTCAAGCCCGGCTTGGGATCCCAGGTGTCCTGATGCGCTTGGCCGCCGCTCTGGTAGATGTGGCACACGCGGTTGGCGGTGGCGGTGTAATGCGGCTGCTTGGGTGCGAGTAAGCCGCCGGAGGCCTGCGCTTGAGCCGACGGCACCAGTTCGTCTTTCAGGAGGCCGACCAGCGCCAGCGCGCCGAAACCGGTGCCCATGCGGTTGAGAAACTCGCGCCGGCTGCCGAAGTAGCGGGCGTCCTCGATGTTTGCGCCAAGGTGTTCGGGGCCACAGGTGGGATACATAAGCGTGAATCGGTTTCGGACATCATCCGCGCCCCCGGCGCACCGCCCAAGGTGCCGATCTCCAGGAACACGCTAACCGAAACTTCCCGCCAGGCGGCGCGAAGGCTTCGTAAGAACTGCCAAAACCTCACCTTGGGCTGCCCTGCCTTCGAATGCCCTTCGCGCCATCCCTCGACTGCTTCCCGACCTTGACGCCCGTTTTCCATTGCCAGCACTATGCACGCGGCGTCTCGGCCCGGGGAAACCACAGCCCGCACCATCGCCGAGCCTCCACCTGAACCGCGTTCGAACTGACACTGGACCATGAAACTCGACGAACTCTACTCCTCCCTCACCATCAAGACCGGCGCGAAGCTCGCGCTCATCGTGCTCGACGGCCTCGGCGACATCGCCACCGCCGCCACGGGCAACATGACGCCGCTCGAAGCCGCCGCCACGCCGAACCTCGACGCGCTGGTGCAGTCCGGCTGCGCACAAGGGCGCATGATCCCCGTCGCCCCCGGCATCACGCCCGGCAGCGGGCCCGGCCATCTCGGGCTGTTCGGCTACGACCCGCTGGAGTTTGAAGTGGGCCGGGGCGTCATCGAAGCGCTCGGCCTCGGCATGGAGCTGAAGGCCGGTGATGTCGCCGCGCGCGCGAACTTCTGCACGCTGGACAAGAAGGGCGTCGTCACCGACCGCCGCGCGGGGCGCATCGCGACGGAGGTTTGCGAAGAGCTGTGCGCGCTGCTGGCGAAGAAGATTAAGAAGATCGGCGACACGCAGGTCATCATCAAGGCCGGCAAGGAGCACCGCTTCGTGGTCATCTTCCGGGGCAAGGGCCTCGAAGGCCCGGTGACTTCCACCGACCCGAACCGCGAAGGCTTGAAGCTGCTTGAGGCGAAGCCCGAGGACGCGAAAAACGCGAAGCAGAAAAAGACTGCCAAACTGATCGCCGAGTTCTACAAGAAGGCGCTGCCCGTCCTCGCGCGGCATCCGAAGGCGAACGGCTTCCTCATGCGCGGCATCGCGCACCAGCCGGAGATCCCCACCTTCGAGCAGCGTTACCAGCTCAAGCCCGCCGCCATCGCGGTGTATCCGATGTATAAGGGCCTCGCGCAGCTCGTGGGCATGACGAAGGTCGAGGGGCCGCAGACCATCGCCGAGCAGTGCCAGCGCTACGTCGCCGAATACGACAACTACGACTTCTTCTTCCTCCACTACAAATACACGGACAAATACGGCGAGGACGGCAACTTCGAGGCGAAGAAGCAGGCCATCGAGGACTTCGACGCCGCGCTGCCCATCCTGCTCGGCAAGAAGCCCGACGTGCTGGTCATCACCGGTGACCACTCGACGCCGTGCGCAATGAAGGGCCACTCGTGGCACCCGCAGCCGGTGCTGCTGCACAGCGCGTGCAGTGGCTCGGACAAGCTCGATCGCTTCACCGAGACCGGCGCGAACTCGGGTTCCCTCGGGATTTTCGAGGCGAAGTATCTGATGCGGCTCATGCAGGCGAACGCGAAGATGTTCGACAAGTTCGGGGCGTAGTCGCCGACGGGTTTTTCAGCACGGGCCGGTTCGCTGCGCTGGGCGGCGACCGGCTCGTTGCTATTCAGGCGCTCAACACGCCCTGCAACCGCCCGAGGAAATCCAGCTCGTGCTGCTTGCCGGAGATGAGGGAGCTGTCCTGATGCCGCTGATCGCGACCGCCGCCGTGCAGCTCCTGCACACGGGCGGCGAAGAACGGCTTGGGGCTGGCGGCGGAGAGCATCTCGGTCTTCAGCACTTCCTGCCAATGCGGGATGCGCGCGAGCAGATCGGCGGCATCCTTGGGCTGGTAGGTTTCCATCAGCTTGAGCAGCACGAGCAAGTCGGCGCGGCTGTAAAAATCCTCGCTCGTCGAGGCCAGCAGGTAGCGGAAGAGCACGGCGCGGCGCGGCTCCTTGTTCCACACGATGCGGCGGGCGAGCGCCTTGAGCAGCGCGCGGTCTTCGGCAGGCGGCAGCGAGTGGAGCAGCTTGCCTAGCGGGTCGGGGATGACGACATCGAGGTTCAGCCGCGTGACGAAGCGTTCGAGGCTCACCTCGCGCAGCCGGATGACGTGCGTGACGCCGTCCTCGGTCGTCAGTCGTGCGACCGTGGGCCGGTCACCGAGCTTGCGGATGAGCACGGGCCATTCACTGGCCGGCAAAGTCTGGCGGTCGAGCAATTCGGAGAAGGCCGCCTGCTCCGCGAGCGTGGGCGTGAACAACGGTGAGAACAGCAGGTCAATCTCGTAGTCTTCCAGCGCGTCGAGCTGGCTGGTGAAGAACGCGCCCTGCTCGTCGCGGCTCACCGAGTAGTGCGACGCGAGGTGATCCACCACCTGCTTAGGCAGCGGACGCGGCCGTTCCAGCTCAGCCGCCACCGCGTCCACGAAGGGTTGCATGGGGCGGAGTATGCGGCGGGAGGGAGCGTTTGCAATCGCGCAGCCCTTGGTCGCCCGATGCTGCTGGCAAGAATTTCGATTAACTCCTCCCACGCCTGTTTTCCTAACGTCCCGCCCAACGCATGAGCAGTTCGACAAACAGCAAGGCGATGGGGCCGGTCCGGCTGCCTGCCCGCACTGCGCAAATGGCTCGCCAACTTGGGCGCAGCCCGGCAGTTTCTCGGCTGACCCGCCAACCACAGATGAGCGCACACGCTGCCAATCATCGCCTTCCCGTCACCGTTCAACATTCGGCGATTCTTGCATCCTTCGCCCTCTCGACAGCGGGAGTTCAAGCTCCATGAATCCGATCAGCTTCCTTGTGCTCCTGCCGTGCTACGCGATCGGCTGCTGCGTCACGGCATGGTATCTCGTGCGCTGGCGCACGGGCGCGGACCTGCGCGAGCTGCACAGCGGCACCACTGGCGCGCGCAACGCCGGCCGCGTGCTCGGCCGCGCCGCATTCGCAGGGATCGCGGTGCTCGACGGCCTGCGCGGGATGCTCGCGATGTCGCTCGCCGCATGGGCCGGGTTGCGCGAGTGGGGTCTCGTGCTGGCAGGAACCGCCGTGCTCGCCGGCCATGTCTGGCCCGTGCAACTCGGCTTCCAAGGTGGCAAGGGGCTTGCCATCGGCACCGGGGTAATCCTCTGGCTGCTGCCGCTGCGCACGCCGCCGGAGTGGACGCTCGTCGCGGTCGTCATTGCCCTCGTGCTCTGGTGCCACCGCTCTGACATTCGCAGCCGCTTCTTCGCCAAACCACCACCATGAACTCGCCACTGACATTCAAGGTCGCGGACACGCACGATGAATTCGAAGCCATCCACGCGTTGAACTACCGCACGTTCGCCGAGGAGATTCCCCAGCACGCGCCCAACAGCGAGCGCCGCCTCGTGGACAAGTTTCACGCGGAGAACACCTACCTCATCGCCCTCGCCGGGCAGCAGCTTGCCGGGATGATCACGCTGCGCGCCCGCCGTCCGTTCTCACTCCACGCCAAGCTGCCCGATCTCGACGCACATCTGCCGCCGGGCCGGAGCTGGGTGGAAGTCCGCCTGCTGGCCGTGGAGAAAGCGTGGCGCGGCTCGGACGTGTTCGCCGGGCTGATGCGGCTGCTCGAACGGGAAGTCACCGCGCGCGGCCTCGACGCGGCCGTGGTCTCGGCCACAACGCGGCAGCGCAAGCTCTATGAGCATCTCGGCTTCGAGCCGTTCGGTCCGCTCGTGGGTCGCGAGGGCGCGTGGTATCAGCCGATGCAAGTCACGCTGGAGCGGTTCCGGCAGCGCATCGCGCCGCACCTCGTCCGGCCGCCGGTGAACCTGCTGCCCGGCCCCGTCGCGCTGTCCGCCGCCGTGCGGCGTGCGCTGCGAGCCGAGCCTGTGTCGCACCGCACGGAGAGTTTTCGCCAACAGGTCCGTGAATGCCGCGCCGCGTTGTGTGCGATGACCGGCGCGCCGCACGCCGCGCTGGTGCCCGGCAGCGGCACGATGGCGAACGAAGTCGTCTGCGCGCAGATCGCCTTGCTCGACGCGCCCGGTGTTGTTGTCAGCCACGGCGAATTCGGCGAACGCCTCGCCGACCATGCCCGCCGCGCGCGGCTGCCGCACCATCACTGGCGGCAGACCTGGGGCGAACCGCTCGACCTCGCCGGCCTCGGTGCCTGGCTCGATGCGCATCCCGAGACGAAGTGGCTCTGGGCCGTGCATTGCGAGACCAGCACCGGCGCAGTCACGCCCATCGAAGACCTGCTTTCGGTGTGCGAACCGCGCGGCGTGCGGCTGTGCCTCGATTGCGTCAGCTCACTCGGAGTCACGCCGGTGGACCTGCGGCGGGTTCACCTCGCCGCCAGCACGAGCGGCAAGGGGTTGGCCGCCGTCGCGGGTATCGGGGTTGTTTTCCACCGTGAGCCTGTCGCGCCTGCGCCAGACCGCGTTCCCCGCGCTCTCGACCTCGGGTTGTATGCGAGCGACGGCGGCGTGCCGTTCACGCTCGGATCGAACGTCCTCGGCGCGTTGCACACAGCACTCCACCGGACCGACTGGCCGGCCAAGTATCAACGTGTCCAGGAACTCGGCACACGCCTGAGCGGCGAACTCCGCGCGCGAGGACTCACGCTCGCCGACCCGGCCGGGACATCTGTGATCACCGTCGTCCTTCCGCCGACGCTCGAAGTCACCGCCGTCGCGGATGCGCTGGAACGCCTCGGCTGGATTGGAGCCGCGCGCAGCCGGCACCTACATGAGCGGGGCTGGTTGCAGCTTTGTCTGCTGGGCGAAATCAGGTCCGCCGACCTCGATGGGTTGGCCGATGCCCTCGCGTCCCTTGTCCCCCGCACCCCATGAACACCTGGCAACAATTCCTCCGCAGCCCCCGCGCCGCCTGGCTCACGCACGGCAGCCTGCTCGGGTTGAGCGCACTCTACGTGTGGCTGCTGCTCGCGCTGCCGTTCTGGCTCGCGCTGCTGCCCGGCGTGCTGGTCGGGCATCGCATCGGCATCCTGCTGCACGAATACCTACACGGCACCGCCTTCCGCCGCTACCGCCACAACCTCGACGTCTTCACCGCTTGGGACGGCGCGCTGCTGCTCTTCGGCGGGTTTGAAATCTTCCGCGCGTCGCACCTCGCGCATCACCGGCACTTGAACACGCCAGAGGAGGAGTTGATCCCGCGCAACGCGCCCGGCGCGGCCGTCGGCGGGTTTTGGCGCGAGCTGGAGATGGTGAAGCACTTCATCTACCTCGGCGACGCGCTACAAGGTCGCCTGCCGTTCGTGCGTCCCGGCCGGATGCTGGCGGGCTTCGCAATCTCGGTGGGCTGCATCGCACTTTGGTGCGCTCTTGGCCGCGAGGATGTCGTGGGCAAGATGCTGGCGATAAACCTCGTCACGCTCCTCGTCCCCGTCTCGTTGCGCGCCGCCGTAGAGCATCACAGCGACGCAAGCGACCCCGCCTCGACGAACGAATACCGGGTGACGCTCCCGCTCTTCAACTTGAACCGCCACGTCCACCACCACGAGGCTCCGCGCTGCCCGTGGTATCGGCTGGAGTGGCGCACGCCACGGCCACTGCCCGCATCGAGCTACGTCACGCACTGGTGGCGGCTTCACGTGCGGCGCGAGCTGGTGCGGATGGGAGCGCCGGCCGAGCGGTCGCAAGGCAGGGGAGAAGTGATTAGTGGTTAGTAATTAGTCCAAGCCGTGCGTGGTGAATTTGCCGCGCGGTCACTTCCCACTAATTACTAATACCAAGTCCCTATGATAATCGGTGTATAATGCTGGTCAAAGCCAAGGCGGCGGTGCATGCTCGGGGATGGCAAGAAAACGAACCA
>JBEBFV010000308.1:0-7787 GCA_040081795.1 Limisphaerales bacterium
CCCTCCCGCCGCGTTGGGCCGCAGCATGCGCGCACCGCAGCGGCTCACCGCGCGCCGCCGGCTGGGGCGCAGGCGAGAGTCTCAGGGCTGGGTTTGTGGCGCGCATCATCGGACCGGATGCCTTCCCTATTTGGCCCCTCAGACCGCGGTGACCGTTGACGCGGTATCTCCGAGGGACGCGTCGAATATGCCGCCCGCCGCGCAAAGATAAAGCCAAAAGTCGTCGCCGCGCAGCCGGGATGCTTTGAACTTGGAACAATGACGTTTCCCTGCATCCTCTCCCGCGTTTGACACCCTCGCAAAAACCCGCCGCCGCACGCCGCCGCACGCGCACTGCGCCCGCCGCGAAGCTGGCCGAGTGCAAGCCCTGCGCGACGCCCGCCCCGGCCACGCCGCTGGTCACTCCCCAGTTGCAGGGCCTCGCGCTGGGGCTTAACAACGAGTGCGACTTCCTCCGCGCGGTGGCCGACTCGGTGACGGAACCCTTCTACGTCTGGTCCGTCGGCGGGCTGCTCCTCATGGCCAACCGCGGCTGGGAGGAGGCCACTGGCATCCCGCGTGGACCGTCGCTGGGCAAGTCCTGCAGCGCGATTTTCCCGACCCAGATGGCGAAGCGCTTCCTCGAGGTGAACCGCCTGGTCATCGAGCGCGGCGTGCCGGTGCGCGAGGAGGAGTTCGTGGACAAGCCCGAGGGCCGCGTGCTCTACCTCACGCTCAAGTTTCCCATCCGCGACCAGTCCGGCCGAATCGTGGCCGTGGGCGGAATCTCGTTGAGCAAGAAGGCGTGAGCCCGCCCTCGGCTCCTGCTCGTAATCCTGATCCTGATCCTGATCCGCTGAATGTCGTCAGTGATCAGGATCAGGATTATGAGCAGGAGGGGAAATCCCGTTCCCGCGCTCGCCAGCACTGCCGACGCCTTGCTACTCTCCACGCGCAAACGCATGGCCACCGCCATCCACAACACCGCGTTCCGCTGGCTCCGCAACGGCGACGAGGCCTTCGCCGCCATGCTCGCGGCCATCGAGGCCGCGCAGAACTCCGTGCGCCTGGAGACCTACATCTTCAGCGCGGGCGAGCCGGGCAACCGCTTCCTCGAAGCCCTCGTGCGCGCGCAGCGCCGCGGCGTCCCGGTCTATGTCGTCGTGGACTCGTGGGGATCGCAGGACCTGGCCGACAGCTATTGGGAGCCGCTGCGCAAGGCGGGCGGCGAGTTCCGCTGGTTCAATGAGCGGACCAACCGCGGCTTCATGTTCCGCGACCACCGCAAGCTCCTGGTTTGCGACGAGCACGTCGCCGTCCTCGGCGGCTTCAACATCGCTCCCGAATACGCCGGCGACGGCGTGGCCCGCGGCTGGTGTGACGTGGGCCTGCACCTTGCCGGGCCGCTGGCCGTCCAGCTCGCGGAGTCCTTCGACAAGATGTTCACCCGCGCCGAGCTGAGGCACCGGGCTTTCATGCGCGTGATGGGCACCGGCGCGCACGCGCGCATCCCCTGCCCGGACGGCGACCTCCTGATGAGCGGGCCGGGTCGCGGCTTCAGCACACTCAAGCGCGCGTTGAGCGTGGACCTGCGAAACGCCCGGCGCGTGCAGATCATGGCCGCGTATTTCCTTCCCACATGGAAGCTGCGGCGCGCCCTGCAACGCGTCGTGCGCAGGGGCGGCCAGGTGCAGCTCATCCTGCCCGGCCAGTCCGACGTGCCCCTGGCGCAGCTCGCCAGCCGCCGGCTCTACCGCCCCCTGCTCGCGGCGGGCGTGGAGATTTACGAGTATCAGCCGCAGATACTCCACGCGAAGCTCATTCTAATTGACGACCTTGCCTACGTCGGCTCCGCGAACCTCGACACACGCAGCCTGCACATCAACTACGAGCTGAGCCTGCGCCTGCACAACGAGCACGTGGCCGAGGGCGGGCGGCAGCTTTTTGCAGAGAACCTTGCGCACTGCAAGCGCATCGGCCGCGAGGAATGGCGGGCGTCGCAATCCTTCTGGAGCCGGCTCAAGCAGCGCTGGGCCTACTTCATCCTCGCGCGCATGGACCTCTACCTCGCCCGCCGCCAGCTCGCAGGCCTGCGTTGATCCCGAAGTGGGCGACACCCGCCGGCAAGGAGGGCGGCATTCATGCCGCAGAAACGTGGAGAAGTCAGAGTTGTTGCTGCGCACTGTTCCGGTTGGAGCCTGCTGCGGAATGAATGCGATTCTTCGCAGTTTTCAGTCGAATGGGAACTGGGCTGGCGCGCTTTTCCGGCCCCAGAGGGGCCAGTGAGAGTAGCCGGTGGGAAGACTCGACCGAAGGGAGAGGCGCACCCACCGGTCAGCCAGCCGAATATAACCGCGCCCCGGCGGGGCGCATGAACGCAGCTTTGAGATGGCGATGATTCATGCGCCCCGCCAGGGCGCCGGGCACTCGGGGCCAGCACCGGTGGGTGCGCTCCGATGACGGAGCTTCCCACCGGCTACCTTCATGCGCGCCTCCAGCGCGGCCTTCACCGCTGACTTCAATTCCACTGAAAACAGCAGGGAACCACGAATGCCGCGCGCATGGCCACCTCCTCTCTGGCATTCGCCACTTCGGAATTCGCGTCGAGGAATCAGCCGCGCCGCTTGCTCCCCGTCCCGGCTGCGGCTACGCTGCCGCCATTCACGAGACAAGTTCGCGCCCCGCCGGTGGCCCGGCAGAGCCGCTGACACTCACCGCCGATCATGACCGCGCCCGCCCGCGACGCCCTCCGGATTGTCCTCCCGATAGTCCTTCTCTCCTCCGGCTGGGTTGTGCTGTCCTACTTCCCCCGCTCCGCCACGCTGGCAAATCCTTTGTCATGGCTCGCCTCGGAATCCCTGCTGGGCTTGCTCGCCGCCACCGGCGGCGGACTGCTCCTCTTCCTGCTGCTCAGGCGCGAGTTCGCACAACGCGACGACGCGCAGCGTGCGCAGGCGGTGAGTGGCGAACAGTTCCGCGTCCTCTTCAACGACAGCCCGGACGCCATCGGCCTCACCGCGCTGGAGGATGGGCGCATCCTTGAGGTGAACCCGCGTTACTGCGCGCTCTTTGGGCGGACGCGCGGGGAGCTGGTTGGTCATACTGTGCTTGAGCTTGGGCTGTGGGCCGACCCCGGCGACCGCACCAAACTTGCCGCCGTCCTGCGCGAGCACGGCCGTGTGGTGGACTTCCCAACCCGCTTCCAAGCCCGCGATGGCTCCATCCGGCACATCCGCATTTCCGCCGAGCTGGTCCAGCTCGAGGGCCGCCCGGTGATTGTGGGCATCAATCGCGATGTGACGGAACGCGTCGCGACCGAGGGCGCGCTGCGAGAGAGCGATGAGCGCTATCGGGATCTGGTGGACAACGCGCCGACGGGCATCTTCATCAACGCGGACAACCAGTTCGCCTACGTGAACGCCGCGTTCTGCCGCATCGTGGGTGCAAGCTCGCCGGAGCAGCTGCTGGGCAAGCCCGTGTTCGACCGGTATCAGCCCGAGTTCCACGAAGCGATCCGCAAACGCATCGCGCACTTGCTGGAGACCGGCGAGTCCGTGCCCTTGATGGACCAGCGGTATGTGCGGATGGACGGCACGCTGGTGGACGTGGAGGCGACAGCCACGCCGATCACCTACGAGGGGCGGCGCGCCTTTCAGGTGCTGGTCAATGACATCACGGCGCGCAAGCAGGCCGAGGCGGTCGTTGCGTGCCAGACAAAGGTGCTCGAATCCGTCGCACGGGATGCGCCGCTGGCGGCCACGCTCACCACGTTGCTGCAAAGCATCGAGTCCTTCGCACCCGGCATGGTCTGCTCCGTCGTGCTGCTCGACGAGGATGGTGTCCACATCCGGCACGGTGCCGCGCCGAGCCTGCCGGACGCGTTCAACAGGGCCATCGAGGGCCAGCCCATAGGCCCGCGCGCCGGATCTTGCGGCACGGCGGCTTTCCGGCGCGAGCCGGTCATCGTCGAGGACATCGCCACTGATCCATTGTGGGAGGATTACCGCGAGCTGGCGCTGGCGCACGGGCTGCGTGCCTGCTGGTCCACGCCGATCTTTGACGCGCAGCAGCGCGTGCTGGGCACGTTCGCGATCTATTACTGTGAGCCGGGCCTGCCCACGCCGCTTCATCGCCGCTGCATCGAGCTGGGAACTCACCTGGCGGCCGTGGCCATGGGCAAACATCGGGATGATGTCAGGCGCCGACTGGTCGAGCAGCGGCAGGCCGCATTCGCCGCGCTGGGCAGGCGGTTGGCCTCCGCCACCGATGTCACCGAGGCCGCCCGCATCATCGCCTTCACGGCGGATGATTTGCTGGGATGGGATTCCTGCAAGCTGGACCTTTACGACGAGAGTGCCGACCGGTGCCGCTCGATCCTGACCATGGACATCGTCAACGGCCAGAGGCAGGAGGTTCCACCCGCCTACGTGGACACCCCGCCTTCTCCACGGCTGCGGCGGTCGCTGGAAGGTGTGGCGGAGTTGATTCTGCGCAAGCCTCCGCTGGCAATGACTCCTGACCGGATGCCTTTTGGCGATGTGGGCCGGCCTTCCGCCTCCCTCATGTCCGTGCCGGTGCGTGAAGGCGGACGGGTCACCGGGGCGCTCGCCATCCATAGCTATCGCCTGCACGCCTACACGAACGAGGATCTCGCCGTGTTGCAGGATCTGGCCGATCACTGCGCCGGGGCGCTGCAGCGGATCGGCACTCAGGCGGCTCTGCGCACGAGCGAGGAGTTCAACCGCCGTCTGATAGACAGCAGCCAGGACTGCATCAAGGTGCTGGACCTGGATGGGAAGCTCCTGTCCATGAGCACGGGCGGCCAGCGGTTGCTGGAGATCAAGGACATCGCCCGCTACCTGAACTCCTGCTGGATCTCCTTCTGGCAGCCGGAAGATCAGGCGCGCGTGCGCGAGGCGGTGGACGCCGCCATCGCGGGCGGCGCGGGCCGCTTCCAGGCCTTTTGCAGGACCGCGATGGGCAGCTCGCGCTGGTGGGACGTGATCATCACGCCGATCTTCGGCCTCGACGGAAAAGTCGAGCGCCTCCTGTCCGTGTCGCGCGACGTCACGGCGGAGCATGAGACTGGGGCGGAGCTGCACCGCAGCCAGAGGCGGCAGGCCGCCTTCGCCACGCTGGGTCGCAAATTGAACGCCACAACGGACACCGTCGAGGCCGCCCGCGTCATCGTGGACATTGCCGACGATTTGTTCGGCTGGGATTCTTGCACGCTGGATCTTTACGACGCCCAGACAGGAAAGTCCGATCCGGTCTTGAACGTGGATGTCATCAACGGCCAGCGGCAGGATGTGGCGCCGGCCTATCAGGATGCCCCGCCCTCGCCGCGGATGCTGCGAGCCATCGAACAGGGCGCGGAGCTGATCTTGCGCGCGGAGCCGCTGCTCCTGACGCCGGGCATGGTGCCCTTCGGTGACACCAGCCGGCCTTCGGCCTCCATCATGATCGTGCCGGTGCGGGAAGACGGGCAGGTCGTCGGCGTGCTCTCCATCCAGAGCTACCGGCTGAACGCCTACACGAACGAAGACCTCGCCGCGTTGCAGGACCTGGCCGACCACTGCGCCGGGGCGCTGGAGCGGATACGTGGTCGGACGGAGCTGGAGCGCCAGCGCGCGGAGCTGGAGCTGATCCTGGACACGGTTCCGGGCATCATTTTCCACAAGGACCGCAACCACCGGCTCGTGCGCGTGAACGAGGCCCACGCGCGCGCGCTGGGAATGCCGCGCGCCGCCATCGAGGGCCACACAGATGCGGAGCTTGGCTCGCCCCACAGCGAGCAGCACATCCGCGACGATGACGAGGTGATGCGCACCGGCCAGCCCAAGCTGGGCATCATCGAGCCGATGCACACCATCGCGGGCACGCGCTGGCTGCAGACGGACAAGCTTCCTTACCGGGACGAGCGCGGAAACATCATTGGCGTGCTGGGCTTCGCGCTGGACATCACCGAGCGCAGGCAGGCGGAGGAGGCGCTTGAGCGCCAGCACGCATTGCTCTCCGCAGTCGTCGAGGGCACGAGCGACGCGGTCTTCGCCAAGGACCTCGAAGGCCGCTACCTGGTCATCAACACCGCCGGGGCGCGGGCGCTGGGCCGGCCGGTGAACGAGGTGATCGGGCGCACGGACGTCAAGCTCATCCCTCCGGAGGCTGCGCGGCGGTTCCGCCAGACGGACGAGGAGGTGGTCGCCTCCGGGCAGATGCAGATGCAGGAGGAAATGGCCGTGCTGCCTCAGGGGACACGCTACTTCCTGGCCAACAAGGCGCCTTGGCGGGACAAGGACGGGAACATCATCGGCATCATCGGCGTCGCGCGGGACATCACAGATCGCAAGCAGGCCGAGGCCGAGCAGGCGCGGCTCTGGGGCGTCATCGAGGCGAGCCTGAACGAGATTTACGTCTTCGACGCCCATTCGCTGCGGTTCGAATACGTCAACGCCGCCGCGCTGCGCAACCTGGGCCACTCCGCCGAGGCGATGCGCACGCTGACGCCCATCGACCTCAAGCCGGAGTTCACTGCGGCCAGCTTCGGCGAACTGGTCGAGCCGCTGCGCCAGCGGACGCGTGACAAGATTGTCTTCCAGACCAGGCACCGCCGCGCCGATGGCAGCCTCTACCCGGTGGAGGTGCATTTGCAGCTTGTCGAGCGTGGGGACAGCGCCGTCTTCCTGGCTGTCATCAACGACATCACCGAGCGCCAGCGGACGGAGCTGGAGCGGCAGAAGTTTGCCCAACTGGCCAACAGCAGCAGCGAGTTCATCGGCATGTGCGACCTCGACATGCAGCCGCTCTACGTGAACCCCGCAGGCGTGCGCATGGTCGGCCTGCCGGACATGGCGGCTGCCTGCCGCGTGAAGGTGCAGGACTACTTCTTCCCGGAGGACCAGCGGTTCATCGCGGAGGAGTTCTTCCCGCGCGTGCTGCGCGAGGGCCACGGCGACGTGGAAATCCGCCTGCGCCACTTCCAGACCGGCGAGCCAATCTGGATGTTCTACTACCTCTTCTGCGTGCGCGATGAGAGCGGCACGGCCGTCGGCTGGGCCACCGTCAGCCGCGACATCACCGAGCGCAAACAGTCGGAGGCCGCGCTGCGGCAGTCGGAGGAGCGCTTTGCCAAGGCCTTCGATGCCAGCCCGGCTGCGGTGAACATTGCCACCGTCCACGACGGACGGCTGTTGAACGTCAACGAGCGCTTCTGCCAGTTCTTCGGCTACACCCGCGAGGAGGTCATCGGGCGAACGGTCTCTGAGCTGGGAATGTGGGAGGATCCAGCCCAACGCGCCCCACTCAAGAGCCTGCTGCAGACCAACCGCTCCGTGCGCGACTTCGAGGCGAGGCTTCGGCGCAAGGACGGGGCCGTGCGTGACGCCCTGATCTCCGTGGAGATCATTGACTATCCAGGCGTGTCCGAGCCGGTGCTTATCTCGATGAGCACGGACATCACGGAGCGCAAGCAGGCGGAGCAGCAGCTCGCGGAGTCGGGCGAGCTGCTGCGCGCGTTGCTAGCGCGGCTGCGGCTGGCGCGCGAAGAGGAGCGCATCCGCGTGGCGCGAGAGATCCACGACGAGCTGGGGCAGCTCCTCACTGGGCTGAAGATGGACGTGCGCTGGCTGGAGCGGAAACTCTCGGAGCCGGGCCTGCCGCCCACGCTCAACCCGTTGCTCGACCGTGCGGTGGCGGCCTCGGAGCTGGCGGACACGACGATCGCCACGGTGCAGAAGATCGCGTCGGAGCTGCGTTCCGGCGCGCTGGCCCAGCTCGGGCTGGAGGCCGCGCTCACGCAGGAGGCGCGT
>JBEBFV010000309.1:0-7763 GCA_040081795.1 Limisphaerales bacterium
CTCGCGCTCTTCGCGAACTACTCGCTGCACTACGTCGGCGGGATGCCGCCGGCGCAGGTCTCGGCGGATTACTTCGGTGAGTTCGCGCGCGTGATGCCGTCGCGCTTCCGGGCGGACACGAACTTCGTCGCGATGCTGTCCAACGGCACTTCCGGCGACATCAACAACATCCCCTTCGGCGTCAACCGCCCGCCGCGCGAGCCCTTCGAGCAAATCCGCCTCGTCGCGGCGAAGACCGCCGACGCCGCGTGGCACGCGGGCCGGAAGATTGAGAAGTATCAGCCCGACGCTCGCCTCGGCATGGTGCAGCGCGAGGTCACGCTGAAGTATCGCCGGCCCACACCGGAGCAACTCGCCGCCGCGCGCAAAGTCGTCGCGGTGAAAGACCCGGTGGAGAAGGAGAAGCTCCCGCGCCTCGCGGAGAATTACGCCCGCAGCACCATCGCCGCCGCCGAGCGCACCGAGGACACGCTCACGGTGAAACTCCAGGCCATCCGCATCGGCGACCTGGCCGTGTGCGGCATCCCGTTCGAGACGTTTGTCGAAATCGGCCTCGACCTGAAGAAGCGCAGTCCGTTCCCGCAGACGATGGTCATCGGCCTCGCCAACGGCCGCCACGGCTACCTCCCAACGCCCGAGCAGCACAAGCTGGGCGGCTACGAAACCTGGCTCGGCACGAATGTCGTGCAGGAGGACACGTCGGTCATTCTCACGAAGCACCTGTTGGAAATGCTGGCTGAATTGCACCGGGCCAAATGAGTCTTTTCCCTGCACCATGAAAACCACCGCCCTCCTGCTCGCCTCCCTCGCCCTGCTTACTGGCTCGTCCGCCTTCGCCGCCGACACGCCGAACATCAAGCCCACCGCCGCGAACGTGCCGTTCGGCGACCCGGCCAACCCGCGCCAGAAGCTGGACATCTACGCGCCCGCCGGGGCGAAGGGGTTGCCCGTGGTCTTTTGGATTCACGGAGGCGGCTGGCAGGCGGGCGACAGGACGAGCATCCAGCTCAAGCCGCAGGCGTTGGTGGAAAAGGGATTTGTCTTCGTCTCCACCGGCTATCGCCTGCTGCCCGAAGTGGACATGGTCACCATCTTCCGCGACGTGGCGAAGTCGCTCGGCTGGGTTCACAAGAACATCGCCCAGCACGGCGGCGACCCGAAGCGCATCATCGTCGGCGGCCACTCCGCCGGCGCGCAACTCGCCGCGCTGATTTGTATTGATGACCGTTACGCGAAGGCCGAGGGCGTGCCCTTCTCCGTGCTCAAGGGCTGCTTCCCCGTGGACGGCGACACCTACGACGTGCCCGCGATGATTGAGACCGCCGAGACGCGGCTTCGCGTGCATGGCTTTCCGATGCCCAAGCAGGGCCATCGCGTGAAGTTCGGCAACACGCCGGAGCTGCATCGCGACTACTCCGCCGTCACGCACGTCGCGAAAGGCAAAGGCATCCCGCCGTTCTTCATCCTCCACGTCGCGGACCACCCGGACACTACGATGCAGGCGAGGCGACTTGATGTCGCGCTGAAGGAGGCTGGCATCACCTCGAAACTCTTTGGAGCCAGGGAGACCAATCACACCCGGGTCAACGAAAACATCGGACTGCCGGATGACCTCGCGACCAAGGCCCTATTCGAGTTCGTGGCCGGGGCGTTGAAGAAGTGAAACCACTCACAGGCCTCGGTCGCGCGCTGCCGCCCACAGCAGTCGCGTTTCTCCTGCTTGGCCAGGCAAGAATATTTGCTGCTGACCCGGCAGCGACCCAGCTCCGGCCTCTGCTCGCGGACGAGTCTGAAAAGTCCATCACCGCGACGGACGGTTGGATGAAGCGCCGCGCCGCGATCCGCGCGGAATGGACGGCCTTCCTCGGCGAATTCCCCAAGGAAAAGGCGCCGTTGAAGGCCGAAGTTCTCTCCACCGAAACGCTTCCCGAGTTCACGCGCCAGCTCGTGAAGTATCAGGTCGAGGGAGGCGTGTTCACGGACGCCTACGTGCTCACGCCGCGAAACGCCACCGGCAAGCTGCCGGCGGTGGTCGTCTTCCATCAGACAGTGAAGACACAGGCGCGGCAGGCCGCCGGCGTGGACGCCTCGAATCCCGAACTCATGCACGGCGTGCAGCTCGTGAAGCGCGGCTATGTGGTCATCTGCCCGCGCTGTTTCATCTTCACCGACGGCGCGGGCTACTCCGACTGGGTGAAGCGCATGCAGCAGCGTCACCCGACGTGGACGGGCATGGCGCGCATGACATGGGATGGCATCCGCGCGGCGGACTATTTGGAATCGCTGCCGCTGGTGGACCGGAGCCGCATCGGCTGCCTCGGTCATTCCCTCGGCGCGAAGGAAGTGCTTTACGCCGCCGCGTTCGACGAGCGGTTCAAGGTCGCCGTGTTCAGCGAAGGCGGCATCGGGCTGGCCTTCAGCAACTGGGACGCGCCGTGGTATCTCGGGCCGCGCATCAAGCAACCGGGCTTCACGCGCGAGCACCACGAGCTCATCGCGTTCATCGCCCCGAGACCGTTCCTGCTCCTCGCCGGCGACTCCGCCGACAGCGACAAGAGCGCCGCTTTTATCGAGGCTGCCCGCCCCGTCTATGAACTGCTTGGCGCGAAGGGGAACGTGCGCCTGCTCAACCATCGCCAAGGCCACCGCTATCCGGCGGAGGCCCAGACCGCAGCGGAGGAATTGCTGGATCGGCACCTCAAGACGAAGCTGTGAGGCACGCCGCATTGCGGCTGTCTGGCGCCGACCCGGCGCGCCTTTGCAGCTTGAGTGCGAGCATGGAAACAGAAAGGTCGCGGGTGATTCCCACGCCCCCCTGAAGTCGAACGGGGTCCGGCCTACTTCTTCTCCGCCGCCTTCAGCAGGAACGGCTTGGCGGAGGGCGGCACGGGATCGCCCGGCGTGGGCTTGAGGTAAGTGTCGTTCAGCTTGTCGCAGGACCAGAGCAGGCCGCGCGTGACCATGTCGAGGTAGCGCGGGTCTCCGACGGTGGCGTTGTTGTGACCGAGGGTGCTGCTGAACACGCGGGTCTTGCCATAGAGGTTGCCCCAGGTGACGACGGACTCGACTTCCTTCTCGGTGCCGTCCTTCTGCTTGATGACCTGCCTGCCCTTCATCAACGGGATGGCGGTGGGGAATATCTTGATGTTGTTGTAAAGCTCCTCGTTGACGGTGGTCCATGCGGCGAGGGGTTTGGTGATGGCGTGGCTCTTGTCCACGATGGTCACCTGAATCGGGACCTGCGGGCCGTGGCCGGTGGACTGGATGCCGAGCAGATCGAACCAAAGCGAGTCCGATGAGCCGGGCAACACGGGATCGCGGAACTGACCGACGCGGTAGCTGTGCATGGCACAGTGGAGGTTCACGGCGGGGACACCGGCCTTGTGTGCGGCGAGGATGTTGTTCACGTAGCCGAGATCCTTCACGTCGGAGGAGCACTCGTCGTGGATGATGACGTCGTAGCCCTTGGCCCAGTCGGGCTTCTCGTATTTCGCGAACTTCGCCTTGGTGGTGCGGTCGGGCTTCTGTTCGGCGTCCACGGAGACGACATAATCCACCTCGATGTGTGCGCGGGCCTCGAGTCCTTCCTTCAAGATGATCGGCTGCATCCCGTAGTCATGGCAGCAGCCGCCGGCGATGATCAGGGCGCGCAGCGGCTTTGGCGCGGCAGCGTGGGCGGCAACAACGGTGGTGAGTGCGAGCAACCCGGCGAGGATTCGTTTCATAAGTTTCAATTCGAGCACAGTGGACGCCGGGCGGCGAAGGTGAAATTCACGGACGCCGGCCGGGCCATGTCAAAGAGTGTGGCCCAGCGCCGACCGGGTGCAGGTGGGATTGCGGTCGAGCCGCTGGAGCGTGTAAGTGCCGCGTGCGGGGCACACTGGCATCTGGTTCTTCCCGAAATAGACCCTAATTTGCGCGACGGTGGGCGTGGCGGTGGATTGCTTCTTGTTCTCGAAGCCCCATTGCTGCTTGGTCTGGTCGAGCACGGAGAGGTTTTTGGTGCACGCCTTCTTCTGGGCCGTGGCGCGCGCCTTCGCGAAGTTCGGCAGGGCGATGGACGCCATGATGCCGATGACCGCCACGACGATCATGATTTCGACAAGGGTGAAGCCATTGGCATGGACATGGCACCTGCCTGTTTGGTTGGTGATTCGCATCAGCATTGTTGCTCTGGCCCGGCCCGGCGCTCTGGCAGGTTGACGGCGCGCCGAGGCTCGTGGTCTGCACCGAGAGTAGCAAGGAGAGCGGCAGCCTCAACTGATTTTTCCCCGAACTGTGTCTGGGGCGATCCCCCACCTTCCACCGTCAAGGCCCGCCGACCCCGGCCATTTCCCTTGCCAAGCCGTGGGGCCATTTCTACCGTCCGCCGCATGGATTCGCAGTTGGTGCAATACGTCCCGGTGCTGTTCCTCCTCCTCGTGGCGCTCGCCATTGCCGGCGGCATCCTCGTGCTGTCTGAGATTGCCGGGCGTTTCTTCAACCGCAAGATCGCCGCGCGCACCACGCAGGTGAAGGACATCCCCTACGAGTGCGGAATGTTGCCCACCGGCGAGGGCGGCGCGCGCTTCTCGGTGAAGTTCTACCTCGTCGCGATGCTGTTCATCCTGTTCGACATCGAGGTCGTGTTCCTCTACCCGTGGGCCGTGGTTTATCGCGAGCAGCTCGCCCACAACGCAGCCGTCATCCTCGGCTCGATGGCATCCTTCGTCGGCATCCTCTTCATCGGCTACTTCTACGCGCTGAAGAAAGGCGCGTTCGACTGGAAGAGCTGAATGAAACGCGGAGCGCGGAATCCGGAACGCGGAATTCCAGCCGGGCCAGGTTGCCCGGCCTTTTTGTTGCCGCCGCGCGCTGACTGGAAACTGATTACTGAACTCTGGTCACTGAAAACCTCCCAATGAGCATCTCCATCAAGTTCGGCACCTCCGGCTGGCGCGGCCTCATCGCGCGCGACTTCACCTTCGACGGCGTCCGCCTCGCGGCTCAGGGCATCGCGGACTATCTGAACGCGGAACGCGGAACACCTAACTCGGAACTGGCGAAGCGCAAGCCCGTCGTCATCATCGGCCACGACACGCGTTTCCTCGGGCGCGAGTTCAGCCTCGCCGTCGCCGAGGTGCTGACTGCCAACGGCCTCACCTGCCTTCTCTGCCAGCGCGACGCGCCCACGCCCGTCATCGCGCACACCATCCGCCATCGCAAGGCCATCGGCGGCATCAACATGACCGCCAGCCACAACCCGGCGGAGTATCAGGGCCTCAAGTTCTCCACCTACAACGGCGCGCCCGCCACTGCCGAGGTCACCAAGCAAGTTGAGGCGAACATTGCCAAGCGCCAGGCCGAGGGCTGGACCTTCAAGGCCGCCGTCGTCGGCACCTTCCAGTGCAAGACCATTGACCCACTGCCCGACTACTTTAAGCAGATCCGCAAGCTCGTTGATTTCGCCACGATTCGGAAGGCGAAGCTCAAGGTTGCCGTCGAGCTGATGTATGGCACCGGTCGCGGTTACTTGGACACGCTGCTCACCGAAGACGGCGGCGCGAAGGTCACGACCTTCCACAACGAGCTGAACCCGCTATTCGGCGGCCATCACCCGGAGCCGGACGCGCACGGCATGGAGGAGGTCTCGAAGTTCGTCCTCGCCGGCAAGGCGCAGTTCGGCCTCGGACTAGACGGCGACGCCGACCGCTTCGGCGTCGTGGACAAGAGTGGTGCGTGGCTCACCCCCAACCAAATTCTCGCGCTCGCGCTCTACCACCTGAAGAAAAACCGCGGTTGGACCGGCGCGGTCGTCCGCACCGTGCCCACGAGCCACCAGGTGGACGCCGTGGCCGAGTTGCTCGGCGTGAAGCTCCACGAGACGCCCGTGGGCTTCAAATACATCGGCGCGCTGATGGAGAGCCAACCGATCATCGTCGGCGGCGAGGAGAGCGGTGGCCTCAGCGTGAAAGGCCACGTGCCGGAGAAGGACGGCGTGCTCGCTTGCCTGCTTATGGCCGAGCTGGTCGCTACCGAGAAGAAATCCCTCGGCCAGATTCTCGCCGCGCTGGAGAAGCAAACCGGCGAATTCCACACCACCCGCATCAACGTCAAAATCAACCCCGAGACCAAGGACGCCCTCCTCGGCAAGTTGAAGGCTGGCCTCAGCAACGTGGGCGGCATTCCGGTGAAGAAGTTCATCACCACCGACGGCTTCAAGTTCCTCCTGCCCAACCGCGAGTGGGTCGCCTTCCGCGCCAGCGGCACCGAGCCGCTCATCCGCTGCTACATCGAGGCGAAGTCAGACAAGCAGATGAAGAAGCTGGAAACGGCGTGCCGGAAGATTCTGGCGGGCTGACGCACGCTGCGGCGCGCTCGCGACCGAATACTGAACACTGATTACTGATTACTTTTCCCGGCTTCCGCCTCCTGCTTCGCCACGTCCTCCGCGAAGAACTTCGCCACGTCCTTGAACTTCGCCACGTTCTCCGGGTTCAGGTCCATGAGGACTTGATGCGCTTCGAGGCAGTTGCGGGACAAGTCCAGCTTGGACGCGCCGGCGGACTCGACGGCGGTGAAGCTGAGGTTTTCCAAATCCTTGCGCTGCACGACGCGGAAGCACTGGAGCACGCCGAGGTTGTCAATCAGGTCGGCGACCTTGGGCGAGGGGTTCAGCAGCTCGATGGGGCGCTGCTCGGGCGGGAGGTTGTCGGCGGTGAGGCGGGTGCCGAGGCTGGCGAGCACGCCGAGGAACGTGCTGTCCATGATGGGGCACGCCGCGAGGTCCACAATGAACCGCTGTGCCCCCCCCGCGCGCGACTCGTGGACCAGGCGCTTGAAGTCCACGCTGGACGCGAAGTTCGCGCGCCCGGAAATCTTCACGCAGACGGTGTCACCGACGCGCGCGGCGAGGAGGGTGGGGGAAGGGGAGGTCACGGAGTTGCTAGTGGGTCAGACGTTCCGGTCATGTTCAACCAAGCTCTGACATAAGGAATGGACCATTCACTGGTGCCGGATTTCTGCATAATCCAACCCAACGGGGCATAAATCGTTTCGACGGCATCGTCGCTGATTACTCGGCGCTCTCGCAGGACGATGGCAGGCCCGATACTCAAAGTGTAAAGGAGGATGAAGACGGCGAACACGACTACAACGTAGAACCATGTCTTCCCGGCCTTGCCTGTCGTTTCGTCGCTCATTCACCGGATGGGAGTTCCCGTCACTTTACACCAAGCGACGATATAAGCTTGGACCGCCTCCACGGTGCCCGTTTTGTGCGTGAACCACTCCAATGGGTTGTAGGCAGTCTCAATCGCCGGCTTGGGTATCACGCCACGCAGAGCCAACACCACCATCGGCCCGCTGCTCAAGACGTAACACAGTGGCAGCCCCAGCAGCACGCCCACGACGTAGAGCCACACCCTGCCCGACTTCTCTGGTGCTTCATCACTCATGCCGTGTTCCGTTTCGGACCCAGAAACCATGCGCCCCAATCAACACCCGCCCCCGCCCCGTGGCAAGGGTGCTGCGCGCCTAGCTGCGGAGCAGCGTCAGAAAGTAGCCCACGGCGCAAGCCGTGGGAAAAGCCGGGAACCCGTCCAGCCCCGTGAGGGGCGAAAGAACACATTGGAAATCTCCGGAGCACTCTGTCGCCGCTCTGCGGCTCACTCCACGGGCCGGACATCCCACGGCTTGCGCCGTGGGCTATTATCTGACGCCACTCCGTGGCTGAGGCTGTGCGTCGGGCTGGCAACTCGGCCATGCCCGTGCCGGCGATTTGC
>JBEBFV010000020.1:0-27032 GCA_040081795.1 Limisphaerales bacterium
GCATAGCATCGTCTCTGGGCTGCGAGGTCAAAGCGCGCGAGGTAGGGCGCGCCTGTCCTCTGCGCGCCGCTGAATCGTTCGGACACGCTACCGTCGCGCTGGGACTGACGCGCCCTACCAGGTGCGGAGTTGTCGCACGTCAGTGGCGATTCACACTCGTCGCCATTCTGGCCACCGCACATTGGATTGTTTTCGCAGCTTCCGCCGCCGAGCCTGGCGCGAAACTGGACTCCCACACCGGCGCATTCCTCAAGGACCATTGCCTCCGCTGCCACGGGCCGGAAAAGGTGAAGGGCGATTTGCGCCTCGACCAGTTGGACACGGACTTCTCCAAGCCCAGCACCTTCGAGCGCTGGCGGGAGGTGGTGTCGCGGGTGCAGTCCGGCGAGATGCCGCCGAAGAAGGAGCCACGCCCGGAAGCGGCGCAGGTGCAGGCATTCGTGCGACAGTTGAATGCGCGGCTGGATGAAGCGGCGGCGAAGCATCGCGCGGACGGACGCGCAGTATTGCGGCGGCTCAACCGCGTGGAATACGAGAATACCGTGCGCGACCTCTTCGCGGTGAACGTGATGGTGAAGGAGATGCTGCCCGAGGACACCATCGCGCAGGGCTTCGACAACGTCGGCGCGGCGCTCAACGTGTCGCCGGTGCTGATGGAGCGCTACCTCGAAGCGGCGGATGCAGTCATCACGGCGGCCATCGCGCCCGTGCATAAGCTGGAGAGCAAAAAGGAGCGCTTCGACTTCTACGAGTCGCTGCCCAAATGGTTCGCCAACGGCGTCTATAAGCAGGACGACGGCGTGGTGCTCTTCCGCGGCGGCGCGACGGATGTGCGGCAGTTCAAAGCGCCCGCACCGGGGCGTTACAAGTTTCGCATCGCCGTCTCCGCGCACCAGTCGCCGACACCGTTGCCGCTGGGCCTGCTGCTGGGCAACTTTGTCGTGAGCGGCAACTACGCGCGGCACATCGGCTACTTCGACGCGCCGCCGGGACCGCAGCCGACGGTCATCGAGTTCGAGGAGCGTCTCGGCGCGAAGAACGACACGGTCAAGCTCATGCCGATGGCGCTGCCGTTCGTGTATCTCAAGCAGGAGACGATGGCGGAGTATCCGGGGCCGGGGCTGAAGGTTCACTGGGTCGAGACCGAGGGGCCGTTCCCCGAAGCGTGGCCCACGGAGAGCTACCGTCACGTGTTCGGCGACGCGGACCCGAAGAAGGGCACGCTGGCGGACGCGGAGAAACTGATTCGTGCGTTGCTCCCGCGCGCGTTTCGTCGCCCGGTGAAGGAGGGCGAGGAGAAGCCATTCGTCGCCGTCGCCGCAAAGTCGCTGGAGATGGGCCAGCCGTTCGAGGCGGCGCTGCGCGCGGGCTACAAGGCGGTGCTGGCCTCGCCGAAATTTCTCTACTTCCGCGAGCCTGGCGGCCCGCTGGACGACCACGCGCTCGCGTCGCGGCTCTCGTATTTCCTCTGGAGCACTTTGCCCGACGAGCCGCTGCTCGCGCTGGCGGCCAAGGGAGAACTGCGCAAGCCCGAAGCGCTGCGCGTCCAAGTGGAGCGGATGCTGAGGCATCCCAAGGCGCAGGCGTTCACCGAGAACTTCACCGGCCAGTGGTTGAGCCTGCGCGACATCGAGGCCACCACGCCGGACAAGGCGCTTTATCCGGAGTTCGAGGAACTGCTGCAATGGTCAGCGGTGCGTGAGACGCACCTGTTCTTCGAGGAGTTGCTCAAGCAGAACCTCAGCGTGAAGAACTTCGTGGACTCGGACTTCGCGATGCTCAACGGCCGACTGGCAAATCACTACGGCATCCCGGATGTGCATGGCGTGGCGTTCCGCAAGGTCGCGCTGAAGCCCGAGTGGCATCGCGGTGGCGTGCTGACTCACGCGAGCGTGCTGAAGGTCACGGCCAACGGCACGACGACCTCGCCCGTCTTGCGCGGCGTGTGGGTGCTGGACCGCATCATGGGCCGGCCCGTGCCACCGCCGCCGCCCAACGTCCCGGCCATCGAGCCGGACATTCGTGGCGCGCAGACCATCCGCGACCAGCTCGCGAAGCATCGCGCGACGGAGAATTGCGCCGGCTGCCACGCGCGCATTGACCCGCCGGGCTTCGCGCTGGAGAACTACGATGTCATCGGCGGCTGGCGGGACAAGTATCGCGTCGTGGCCGAGCGGAAGAACTGGGTGAACAACCGCGTCGGCCCGCTGGCGAAGTATCTCGCTGCCTGGCAATACGGCCTCGGGCTGCCCGTTGATGCAGGCGATGCGATGCCCGATGGCCGCACGTTCGCCAGCGTTGAGGAGTTCAAGAAGTTGCTGCTCACCGACCCGGATCAAATCGCCCGCTGCCTGACGGAGAAGCTTGTGACCTACGCCACCGGCCAGCCCGTGGGCTTCGGAGATCATCAGGCCGTGAGCCAAATTTTAGCCGAGGCAAGGAAGTCGGATCACGGCCTGCGCACGCTTGTCCACGCGGTCGTCGCCAGTGAGGTGTTCCGGAGCAAGTAGAGGCAGCGGGACAATCAGGCGGGGACAATGAGATAAGCGACGATTGGCCGGCGCGCTGGCCCGGGGTCTGTCAGCGTGCGTTCAAGACGGCGGCGGAGGTTTTCAAATCCACCATGCGGCGTCCTCCAGATGGTCGCGGCTTCCATGCTGCGCCGCGCTGACTCGCAACCTGAAGGTTTCGACTACGAGCTTGCTGAAATCTCCCGCACCCGAAGGCACGCCACTTCGCGTCCGGGAGAAATTTCATCCAGCGCCGGAACCGTCGCCTTGCACGCCGCCACCGCATGCTGGCAGCGCGGATGAAACGCGCAGCCCGTCGGTGGGTTCAGCGGCGATGGCGGATCGCCCGCCAGCACAAGGCGCCTCCGCACCTTCTCCCGCGCCGGGTCCGGCACCGGCACCGCGCTGACCAGCGCCTGCGTGTAGGGATGCAGCGGGTGATCGAACACCTCCGCCGCGGGCCCCAACTCGACGATCTTGCCCAGATACATCACCGCGATGCGGTCGGCGATGTGCCGCACCACCGAGAGGTCGTGCGAGATGAACACCAGCGTCAGCCCCATCTCACGCGAGAGTTTCGCGAGCAGGTTGATGATCTGCGCCTGGATCGAAACATCCAGTGCCGAGACCGGCTCGTCGGCCACGATGAGCTTTGGCTCCACCGCCAGCGCGCGCGCAATGGCGATGCGCTGCCGCTGCCCGCCGCTGAACTCGTGCGGATACTTCCGCTGGTAGCGCGGCGCGAGGCCGACCTTCTCCATCAACACGGCCACGCGCGCGGGCAGTTCCGCCGCCGGCACCGCGTGATGTGCGCGGATGGCCTCCGCCAGCGTGTCGAAAACGGTCATGCGCGGGTTCAGCGAGGCATACGGGTCTTGGAAAATCATCTGGAAGTCCGCGCGCGCCGCCCGCAGTTCCGCGCCACGCAACGCCGTGAGGCTCCTCCCGCCCAGCACCACCGTGCCCTCGCTCGCCGGGAGCAATTGCAGAATCGTCCGCCCCAGCGTGGATTTCCCGCAACCCGACTCTCCGACCAGCCCGAGGATTTCCCCCTGCCGCAGCGCCAGCGACACCCCATCCACCGCCCGCACGGTCCCCACGCGCTTGCGGAACACCAGCCCGTGCTCCACCGGGAAGTGGGTCTTCACGTCGCGCAGTTCGAGGAAGGCGTTCAAAGTGCGGGAAGTCACGGCAAACCGTTTGAATCTTTCTTCAGATGCTTCCGCCATTTCACGTCGAGAGGGGTATCCAATTTGAGGATTACGGTTTCAATCTCCTCCATGCTTCCGGTGAAAGCATGCCCTTCGCGCCGGACTTTGGCAGTATTGCGATGGCTGACTCCGATCTGAAAGTGGCGGAGCGCTTCGTTTGTTCTTCCTGTCTGTTTGTAAAGAACTGCCAGCCGCGCGTGGGCCACTTTGAAAACATGGTCATAATCCCAGCCGACCACACCCCGTTGCTGGAGTCCTTCGAACTCCTTCACATAGTCGAGCAACCCCTTCTCCGCCACATGCACGTCAACTGAACAGTAGGCAGCCAGAAACTTTGCATCCCGCTTCTCAATGTCTGAGAGCGAGCTTGTTGGCGGAACGCACGCCATGAGACAAATGGCAAGAAACCCGATTACGCCGGTCAATTTCGCGCGACTTGTAATGAACCGGTTCACAATTCCAATTCTCCCCGTTGCACCCGCACGCACGCGCTGGCGTGACCCGGCTCGATTTCCTTCAAGGCGATTTTCCCCGTGCGGCACGCGGGTTGCGCGAACTCGCAACGGTCGGCGAAGGCGCAGGCGGGGAGGGGCTTGGACACGTCGGGCGGCAGGCCGGGGATGGTGTAAAGCTCCGCGCCCTTGCCTTGCAGCGCCGGGATGCTGCGCTGGAGCGCGCGGTTGTAGGGGTGCAGCGGGCGCGCGAAGATGTCCTCCACCCGGCCCGACTCCACCACGCGGCCCGCATACATCACCAGCACGCGCCGGCAGAAGCCCGCCACCACGCCGAGGTCGTGCGAAATCCAGATGACCGCCATGCCGCGCTCGCGCTGGAGCCGCGCGATGAGGTCGAGGATTTGCGCCTGCACGGTCACGTCCAGCGCGGTGGTCGGCTCGTCGGCGATGAGCAAATCCGGCTGGGTGATGAGGGCCATCGCGATCATCACGCGCTGCCGCATCCCGCCGCTGAACTCGTGCGGGTGGCTGCGGATGCGCCGTGCGGCGTCCGGCACGCCGACTTCTTCTAGCGCCCGGATGGCGCGCTTCACGGCCTCGGCGCGCGGCATCTGTTCGTGGATGAGCAGCGGCTCGATGAGCTGTTCCTCGATGCGCAGATAAGGGTTCAGCGAGGTCATCGGGTCCTGGAAAATCATCGCAATGCGTTTGCCGCGAATCTTGTTCAAGTCCGCCTCGCTCATCGCGAGCAAGTCCGCGCCGTCGAAGCGCGCCGTGCCGCTCTCGATGCGCCCCGGCGGCTTGGGAATCAGGCCCATCAGCGAGTAGCACGTCACGGACTTGCCCGAGCCGCTCTCGCCCACGATGCCCAGCGTCTCGCCTTTCTCCACGCTGAACGACACGTCGTCCACCGCACGCACGACGCCGTTGCGCGTGTGGAAGTAGGCGCGGAGGTTGGCTACTTCAAGCAGGGGCATAGCAAAAGGAAGCGAATGACCAATGGCCAATGACCAATTTCCAAAGAATGACCAAGCCCCAGTGGCCAATGACAGCTTGGCGACGGATTTGCACCCGCGCATTGGGGATTGGGCATTGATTGGTCATTGGAAATTGGGCGTTGGACATTTCAATCCTTGCTCGCCCGCACATCCAGCGCGTCGCGCAGGCCGTCGCCGAGGAAGTTCAGGCAGAAGAGCGTCGCGCTGAACGCGCCGGCGGGGAAGACGAGCATCCACCAGTATTCTTCCATGCGGTCCGCGCCGTCCTTGATCATCGAGCCCCACGAGCTCATCGGCGGCTGCACGCCGAGGCCGAGGAAGCTGAGGAACGCTTCGAGCAGCATCACCGCCGGCACGGTGAGCGTGGTGTAAACGATGACCGGGCCGAGCACGTTGGGAATCATGTGGCGCAGGATGATGCGGCGCTTGCGCAGGCCCAGCGCGTGCGCGGCCTCGACGAACTCCATCCGCTTCAGCGACGCCACTTGCCCGCGCACGATGCGCGCCATGGTGAGCCATTCCACCGCGCCAATCGCGGCGAAGAGCAGCCACAGCTCGCGGCCCAGCCACACGGTCAACAGGATGACGAAGAGGGTGAACGGCAGCGCGTAAAGGATGTCCACGAGCCGCATCATGAGCGCGTCGAGCTTGCCGCCGATGAAGCCGGAGATGGCGCCGTAGAGCACGCCGATGGTGAGCGCCACGCCCGTCGCACACGCGCCGACCATGAGCGAGACGCGTCCGCCGTAGAGCAGCCGCGTGAACTGATCGCGCCCCAGGTGGTCGGTGCCGAGCCAGTGCTTGGCCGACGGCGGGGCTGCGCCGAGCGCGAGGTCTTGCTCTTCGTATGAGAAGGGCGAGACCCACGGTGCGGCGACGCAGAGCAGGCCCAGCGCGGTCACGATGAACGCACTGGCCAGCGCGAGCTTGTTCTTGCGCAGCCGCGCCCACGCGTCCTGCCACAGGGAATGGCCGGCCTCGATGGTCGTCGCGGGCGACGGTGAAGTTACGCTGGGGTCGGAGGCCGTCATGCTGGAAGAATGACCAATGGCCAATGACCAATGGCCAATGAATGACCAATGCCCCAATGCCCGCAGCCTAGGCGTTGCTGGCTCGTCATTGCCCCAAATCGCCCGCCAGCCCATTGGGCATTGGGCATTGGGCATTGATTGGGAATTGGGAATTGGGAATTGATCATTCCAGCCTCACCTTCGGGTTGAGCCAGGCCTGCGCCACGTCCACGAGCAGGTTGAAGAACAGGATGATGGCGGAGAAGAAGAAGACCGTGCCGCCCACCACCGGGATGTCGCGGTCGAAGACCGAGCCGACGAAGTATTTGCCCAGGCCGGGGATGTTGAAGACGGTTTCGATGACGAACGAGCCGGTGATGAGGCCCGCCGCCGCCGGTCCGAGGTAGGTCACGACCGGCAGCAAGCCGCCGCGCAACGCGTGCCGCGTGAGGATGCGCAGGCCGGACGCGCCCTTTGCGCGCGCGGTGCGGATGAAATCCTGACCCATGATTTCCAGCATCCCGCCGCGCGTGAGCCGCGCGATGTAGGCGGCGAGGTGGAAGCCGAGCGTGAGCGCGGGGAGCACGCGGTCGCCGGGCGTGTTCCAGCCGGAGGTGTGAAACCAGCCGAGCTTGAGCGCGAAGAAGAGCACCACCATCGGCCCGAGCACGAACGTGGGCAGGCACACGCCGACCATCGCGGCGGACATCGGCACGTAGTCCTGCGCGGTGTTGGGCTTCTGGGCGGCGAGCATCCCGGCGGGCAGGCCGATGGCCAGCGCGATGAGCAACGACCACGCGCCCAGTTCCAGCGACACGGGGAAGGACTCGCGGATGATTTCGCCGACGGTGCGGTTCGAGTGGCGGATGGACGGCTGTTGTCCGGTGACGAGGGCTTTGAGGAAGTTGACGTATTGCACGCCGAGCGGTTTATCCAAGCCGTAGTGTGCCTCCAGTCGCTTGAGAATCTCCGGCGGCACGTTGCGTTCGGCGGTGAAGGGCCCGCCCGGCGCGTAGCGCACCATGAAGAAGGTGAGCGTGGCCACCGCCCAGAGGACCGGGAGCGTTTGCAGCAGGCGGATGAGGAGGAAGCGGAACATCAGCGCCCCATCCCCGGCATCCCGCCCATGCGCCCCATCATCTTCTGAAACTTCCCCATCTTCTTCATCATCTGCTGCATCCCGGCGAACTGCTGGAGCAGCGTGTTGACCTCGGTGACGGTCACGCCGCTGCCCTTGGCGATGCGCATCCGGCGCTTGGCGTTGAGCAGGTTCACGTTGCGGCGCTCGGTCGGGGTCATCGCGCAGATGATGCCTTCCTTGCGACGGAAATCCTTCTCGGCCTTGCCGAAGTCGGTGCCCTTGGCCATCTCCGCGCCGCCGGGGAGCATGCCCATGATGTTCTCCAGCGGGCCCATCTTCTTCATCTCGCGGAGCTGCATGAGGAAGTCCTCCAGCGTGAACTGGCCCTTCCGCATCTTTTCCTCCATCGCCATCGCGGACTCCTGGTCAATGCGCTCGGCGGCCTTCTCGACGAGCGACACCACGTCGCCCATGCCCAGGATGCGCTGGGCCATGCGCTCGGGGTGGAACGGCTCGAAGTCGTCGAGCTTCTCGCCCACGCCCATGAACTTGATGGGCTTGCCGGTGACTTCGCGCAGGCTCAGGGCCGCGCCGCCGCGCGCGTCGCCGTCGAGCTTGGTGAGGATGGAGCCGGTGAGCTGGAGGGCCTGGTCGAAGTGCGTGGCGACGTTGACGGCCTCCTGGCCGGTGGCGGCATCGAGCACGAGGAGAATTTCCTGCGGCTGCACGAGGTCGCGCAGGCGGACGAGTTCCTGCACGAGCACCTCGTCAATTTGCAGGCGGCCGGCGGTGTCGAAGATGATGACGTTGCGGGTGGTGAGCTTGGCGAGTTGCTGGGCGTCGCGGGCAATCTTGAGCACGTCGGTCTCGCCGCGTTTGAGGAAGACGGGGACTTCGAGCTGCTTGCCGAGCGTTTCGAGCTGGTCCATCGCGGCGGGGCGATACACGTCGCACGCGACGAGGAGCGGCTGGCGGCCCTGCTTCTTGAGCCAGCTCGCGAGCTTGCCCGCGCTGGTGGTCTTGCCCGCGCCGTGGAGGCCGACCATCAGGATGTTCGTCGGGCTGGCGGAGAGGTTGAGGCCGGCGTTCGACGAGCCTAGCAACGTGACCAGCTCGTCGCTGATGAGTTTGATGATTTGCTGGCCGGGGTGGATGCTCTGGATGACCTGCTGGCCGAGGGCCTTTTCCTTCACGCGCTCGATGAAGTCGCGCGCGACCTTGAAGTTCACGTCGGCGTCCAGCAGCGCCATGCGCACGTCGCGGAGGGAGTCGCTGACGTTGGAGTCGGAGATTTTCCCGAGGCCGCGGAGGTTGCGGAAGACGTTCTGGAGCTTGCCGGACAGCGAATCGAACATGGCTCGGATTCTGGGAAGCGGCGGGAAAACTGCCAGCCCTTTCGCAGGCGGGCGGACCGGTGCCTGGGAACTGAGCCACGCGCAGTCTGAAGCCTGCGGCTACTGCGGACGGTAGTTCGCCTTCGCCTCCGGCATCCATTGCTGGAGTTGCTGGACGCGGACGGTGTCGAGCGGGTGCGTGCGGAGAAACACCGGTGTGCCGCTGCCGGCCTGGCTGCGGTTGAAATCGCCGAAGCGCTGCCAGAAACCG
The DNA here is from genome assembly GCA_040081795.1 of Limisphaerales bacterium. GTDB lineage: Bacteria > Verrucomicrobiota > Verrucomicrobiia > Limisphaerales > SXTU01 > SXTU01. Next base: position 8,871 of record JBEBFV010000020.1, read on the forward strand.
ACCGCCGCCTCGGGGTCGTAGCCGGCGCGCGCCATGTAAATCAGCCCGATGTGGTCCGCCTCGGATTCCTGGCCACGGCTGTGGGGCAGCTCGCGGCCCACCTTCGCACCGATGCCGTAGGCCGCCATGACCAGCACCTGCGTGCGCGGGTCGGCGTTGGACAGGCTCACGCCCAACAGGCCGCCACCAGTCTGGAGCAGCATCCCCTCGCTCACGCGTTCCGCGCCGTGCCGCGCGACCGCGTGCGCGATCTCGTGGCCGATAACGGTGGCCATGCCGGCCTCGTCCTTCGTGATGGGAAGGATGCCGGTGTAGATGCCGACCTTGCCGCCGGGCAGGCAGAAGGCGTTGGCCTCCTTGCTGTCGAACACAACGAACTCCCACTGCGCGCCCGGAAGGCTCGCCACCGCCGCGATGCGCCGGCCCACGCGCTGCACCATGGCGTTGATCGCGGGGTCGCGGCTGATGGGCGTGTCCTTCTTCACCTGCTGGAATGCGGTCAGGCCGAGCTGCATTTCCTGCGACGAGGAAATGAGCATGACCTGGCGGCGGCCGGTCTCGGGCACGGTCAGGCAGCTGGTGAAGAGCAGGCAAGCGAGCAACGCCAGGAGTTGGTGCCAGGACAATCGAGGGGAAGTTCTCATGGCAAATCGGCTCGCGCCGGATGGGCTTCGGCGCTCCTACGGCGCCTTCAAATTCCTCAACGCATCACGCACCCGGGCCGCTTGCTCGTAGTCCTCGCGGGAGACGGCGTCCTGCAACGCGCGTTCCAGTTTCTGCCGCTCGGTGAGCGCCAGCGGCTCGCCCTCGGGCTTGTCGCCGCGCTTCTCGCTATTCGTGCGCAGGTTCTCCAGCCACTGCTCGAGCGAGGCGATTTCGCCCGAGTGCTCGGCGAGGTCGGAGCGCTCGAAGGCGTTGTAAAACTCGCGGATCGCCGTGATGCCGTTCTCCACCTCTCGGGCGGTGGCGGCGAATTCCTTCTTCTCGAGCGCCATCATGCCCCGCGCGCGCGTGAGCATGAGCAGGAGCTGCGGGCGGAATTGTTGCAGCGCCCAGGACAGCTCGTCCGTCTCGGCGAACTCGTCCACGAAGTCGAACACCTCGATGTTTCGCTCCGCGTCGCTCACGACCGCCGCGTAGTCGCCGAGCTGGTAGAGGCAGATGTAACGGTGGTGATACTGGATGGCCTCCTGCTGGAGCCGCGCGCAGTCCTCGCCGGTCAAGATGAACTCCTCGTCGCTGCCGTCGTGCGCCGCGCGGTGCTTCTCCAACTGGCTGACGAAGTGGTGGAAGAGCGACTCGTGGCCGAGCGGGCGCTTGCCGTCGGGCCGGCCCCCGGCGTTCATCTGAAGGACGCCGAGGTCGAGGCGGAGCTGGATGATTGCAGCGCCGGCCTTGGTCTTGAACCGTCTGACGAGCACCTGCCCGGGCTTGTATTCCCAGGTGTCCAGCAGGCGCGAGATGTCGAACTTCACGCGGCGAATATGGTGGTGCCTCTGCGAGGCGTCAATGCGGTGAAAGTTGCAGGTTCTTCAGCCCGGGCGCTAGAACGTCCAGCCGGGGCGGTAGTCGCGCTTCACAAGCTTGGCCACGTCCATGTTCCGCGCCTTCATGTTCGGCCCGTCCCAGTCCACTTTCTTGCCGGTGCGCACGGCGAGGTTGCCCATCAGGACCATCTCGGTGAACGGACCGGCGTAGTCGAGACTGCCCATGCCCTTGAGCACCTTGCCTTGGATGGCCTCGACGAACTCCTTGTGGTGGCCGGGCGAGCGAGCCAGCGTCTGGTCGGGCTTGGCGAATTCCTTCGTCTTGGAATCCGGCGTGAACTTCGGCGCGCCGCCGTAGGTCTCGCAGGTGATCTTGCCTTTCTCACCCACGAAGAGCGAACCGTTGTCGGGTGACTTTGCGTCGGCGGCGAGGCCGAGCAACTCGTTCGTCGGTTTCTTGCCGCCGTCATACCAGACGATTTTAACCGGCGGCATTTCGCCGTGCTCAGTCTTGCGCGCGGGGAACTGGTAGGTGATGACGCAGGCCTTCGGGGCCATCTCGCTGGTCGCGCCCTCGGACACGGCCTCGACGCTGTCCGCGTGGCCGAGGTGCAGCGCCCAGAACGCCGGGTCCATCAAGTGGCACGCCATGTCGCCCAGCGCGCCGGTGCCAAAATCCCACCAGCCGCGCCACGCGAAGGGGTGATACACGGTGCCGCCACGACGCTTCTTGCCATCCTTCGCGTCCTCGTCGGGCCACGTGGACTTGAAAGGGCGCATCGGCGCGGGGCCAAGGAAGACATCCCAGTCCAGCGTCGCGGGCACGGGGTCCTCGCCAGCAGGGCGGTTGCGGCCCTGCGGCCAGATGGGGCGGTTGGTCCAGATGTGCGCCTCGCGGACTTTGCCGATGGCCCCGGCCCAGATGAGTTCGCAGAAGTTGCGCACGTCGTTGCCGGAGTGGCCCTGGTTGCCCATGAGCGTGGCGACCTTCTTCTCCTTGGCAATCTCCGCCAGCCGGCGCGCCTCCCAGACGGAGTGCGTGAGCGGCTTCTGCACATACGCGCCCTTGCCGAGCTTCATGCCCAGCGCAGCGGCCAACGCGTGGTGGTGGTCGGGCGTGCTCACGGAGACGCCGTCGAAATCCTGCTGCTGCTCATACATCTTCCTGTAGTCGCGGTGCAGCCTGGCCTTGGGATAAAGCGCGCCGGCCTTCTTGAGCGTGCCCTCGTCCACGTCGCACAACGCCACGATGTCCGCCCCGGCGGCGGCGATGCCGCTGATGTCGCTCGCGCCCTTGCCACCCACGCCGATGCCGGCGATGGCCACGCGGCTGTTCAAGTTCTGCCCGCGCAGCAAGACCGGCGCGCTCGCGGCGGCGATGGCTGCGGCGAGAAGCGAGCGGTTGACGAAGTCGCGCCGCGTGACGGACGCGGCGGAGGACGAGAGCGGGAGGAAATATGTTTTGGGCATGGCGAATGGCTACCCGCCCGCCGCCGTGGCGACAAGCAGTTTTTCCAGCAGAGCACCGGAGAAAGTGAATTCGCCGTGGACGCCGCCGCCCCGCTCGCTTACACCAACGCCATGCCCGCCAACTCTCTCCCGCTCTCCCGCCGCCGTGCGCTCCGTCTCGCCGCCGTCGGCCTCAGCGCGCCGTTCGTCCTGCGCGCCGCCGAGTCCTCTCTCAGGCATCCCCACGGCGTCGTCAGTGGCGAGCCGACCGCCGAGAAAGTCGGCGCACAAGTCCTCGCTTCCGGCGGCAACGCCGTGGACGCCCTCGTCGCCGCCGCGCTCGCCGGGGCAGTCGCCGCACCGCACCAGACGGGAATCGGCGGCTACGGCGCGTCCATCATCATCGCCAGCGCGGACGGGAAGAAGGTCATCTGCATCGACGCCAACTCGGCCGCGCCCGCCGCCGCGCGCGCGGACATGTTCAAGCCTGATGCCAAGGGCGTCGTCCCCGGTCGCGTGAACGAGACCGGCTGGCTCGCCGCCGGCGTGCCGGGAATTCTCGCCGGCCTCCAGCTCGCGCTCGACCGACACGGCACTCGCTCCTTCCGCGACTCGGTCGCGCCCGCCATCGCGATTGCCCGAGATGGGTTCAAGCTCCCCGCCAACCTGGCCACGATGATTCGCAGCTTCTCGCCGCTCGCAAAAAGCCACGAGGGCGGGCGCAAACTGTTCTTCAAGGACGGCGAGCCCCTCGCCGCCGGCGACACCTACCGCAACCCCGAAGTCGCCGCGTTGCTTGAAACTCTCGCGCAGCGCAACTCCGTGGACTCCTTCTATCGCGGCGACCTCGCGCAACGCATCGCTGAGTCGTTTCAGAAATACGGCGGTCTCGTCACCGCGAAGGACATGGCCGCGTATCAGGCGCGCGAAGTCGAGCCGCTGCGCTTCGAGTGGAACGGCTGCGACGTGCGCACCGCCCCGCTGACCAGCGGCGGGCTGACGGTGTTGCAGGCGCTCGCCACACTCCGCGCGCTGGACTTTGGCCGTGCCGGCGGTTTGCAACCGCCGTCCCTCACCGCCACCCACGCGCGCATCGAGGCGCTGCGCATCGCGTGGGCCGACCGGCTTGCGCTCCTCGGCGACCCGCAGCACGCGCAGGTGCCCGTGGCGAAACTCCTCTCCGCAGAATACGCCAAGGAGACGGCGGAGCGCGTCCGTCGCGCAGTGAAGGAAGGCAAGCTGATTGCCCACGCCGCCGAGTCCCGCCCGCACACCGGCACCATCAGCCTCAGTGTCGTGGACAAGGCCGGCAACCTTGCCGCCATCACGCTCACGCACGGCAACGGCTTCGGCGCGCGCGTCACCGTGGACGGCCTCGGCCTCACGCTCGGCCACGGCATGTCGCGCTTCGATCCGCACCCGGCGCACCCGAACGCGCCCGGCCCCGGCAAGCGCCCGCTGCACAACATGGTCCCGACCGTCGTGCTGCGCGAAGGCCGCCCTGTGCTGGCCATCGGCGGACGCGGTGGGCGGAAGATTCCCAACGCGCTCTTCGAGGTGCTCACGCACTTCGTTGCGCTCGGCCAGCCGATGGAGGCTGCGCTCGCCGCGCCGCGAATGCACACGGAAGGGAACTTGAACCTGGAACTCGAAGCCAAGTGGCCCGCCGACGATGTCGAGTCACTCGGCAAGCTTGGCTACAAAACCAAAACCGCCGGCAGCGCGACCTTGAGCGCCACCGCCTTCAACCCGAGGACCGGCGAAGGCCGCGCGGCGATGCGTTGAGCTCGGATAGAGGGGATGTGTTCAGTAATCAGTAATCAGTGGTCACCAAACGGTGTGTCGAAACCGATGGACGAACGCACGGAGCCGGCTTGGAAGCCGACGCTCCGTCAACTGCATCGCTCTGGTTCAGCGCCGAAGCGACTCGATGTGGAACAGCTCGAGGTCGCCCTTGCCCTTGAGCGGGTGCAGCCCGCTGCTGGCCCCGAGGACATGGCCCGACACGCGCGACCACACGTCCGCGCTGACGTGGATGTGACCTGAGCCGGCGACCCCGGCCACGCGGGCGGCGGTGTTCACGGTGTCGCCCCAGATGTCATACATATACTTGGTGCGGCCAACGACGCCGGCGACCACGGGGCCGATGTGGATGCCCACGTGCATGGTCCACTTGCACGGCAAAGCCTCGGCGGCGCGGGTCATCTCCAGCGCGGCGCGCACGCAGTTGAGCGACGGGTTCTCCAGCGGATCAATCAGCCCGCCCGCAGCCATGAAGGCATCGCCGATGGTCTTGATCTTCTCCAGCCCGTGACGCAACGCGATGTCCTCGCACTCGCGCACGAGGGTCTGGAGATTTTCCATGACCAGCTCGGGCGGGTTCTGGTCGCAATAGGCGGTGAAGCCCGCGACGTCGCTGAAGAGGACGGCGACGTTCTCATGGCGCTGCGGACGCACGGATTGAGTCCGCTTGAGCTCCTCGGCGATGGCGTGCGGGAGGATCACGTGGAGCAACTGGTCGGCGCGGCGGCGTTGCTCCTCGATCTCGGTGAGGTGCTCGCGCTCGCGGTCGCGAAGGTGCTTCTTGTCCAAGCATGCGCCGATGCGGGCGCGCAGAAGCACGGGGTCGAAGGGTTTCGTGAGGTAGTCCTCCGCTCCGCCCTGGATGCAGCGCACAAGCGTGTCCAGGTCGTCGAGGCCGGAGATCATGATGACGGGGATGTGCCGCAGCGCGAAGTCCGACTTCATCGCGGTGAGCACCTGGTGGCCGTCCATCTCGGGCATCATGATGTCGAGCAGCACGAGGTCGAAGGCGTGGCGGCCGAGCATGTCGAGCGCGCGCCGGCCGTTCTCGGCGAGGGCGACGGTGAAGCCCTCGCGGCTCAGGCGGCGTGTGAGCAGCGCGCGGTTGGACTCGGTGTCGTCCACGATCAGGATGGTGCCGGTGGCCGGCGGGCGGACCTCGGCGCGGGTGAGGAAAGTGGTGTCCTCGCTGCCCGGAGCCACGGCAACGGTGCCGGCGGGCTTGCGGAAGAAGACGGTTTCGCCGGACGTGCCGTCGTTGGGGTGCATCACATCCAGACCGTCCAGGCTGGACAAGGGGGACTCAAACAAGTCAGCCAGCAGCACCGGTGCGACCTCGCCCAACCGTGTGGCGGACTCGCAGATGCGCAGGAGGTCGGCGACGAAGGGCTGTCCCTCGATCCGCGCGCACCGCGTGTGGAGCGAGGTGGCGGCAACGCAGGCCTGCTGCGAGAAAAGCTGAAGCGCGCGACCGAGCGTCTCGCTTGCGGCGGGGCTGGCTTCGAGGTGCTCCACGGAAAGCGTCTCGTTGAGATGCCGCAGGATCACGCCTGTGGATTGCGAGAGGGCCTGGAGATCTGTGACGAGCGCGGCATGGCCCAGCTCCCGGGCTTCCTCCGCGAGAATGTCTGCGAAGCCCTGGATCTCGCCCAGCGGGTTGCGCAGGTCGTGGCGTGTGACGCTGACACGCTGCGGAACGAGCCGGGGTTTGGGCGTGCTGCTCATGCGTCTTCTTGTCAGGCGGCTGGTGTGCCGGAGGCTGCACCACTGCCGAGGAGGGCGTCAATCTTGGCGAAGAGGGAGACGAAATCAATGGGCTTGGTCTCGTAGTCGTCGCAGCCGGCCTCGATTGCCTTCTCGCGATCCCCGGCCATGGCGTGCGCGGTGAGGGCGATGATGGGAATGCCCGCAGTCGCGGGGTCTGACTTCAAGGCGCGGGCAGCGCTCCAGCCGTCCATGCCGGGCAGGCCGATGTCCATGAGGATCAGCGCGGGCTGAAGCTCCAGCGCGGCGGTCACGCCCTGCTCGCCGTCCTCGCGCAGGTGGACCTCGTGGCCCTTGGACTTGAGGCGGCGGCTGATGATGATGCGGTTGTTCTCGGTGTCTTCGATGACGAGGATGGTGGGCATGGCGGTGGGGTCTGTGGTTACGGGGACTTGGAGACGTGGCGGCGGATGTTGGCCATGACGTCCTCGCGGACGCTGGCACCCTTCTGGAGGACGCTGTGGGTGCGGGCCGAGAGGAACTCGCGCTCCTCGGGGGAAAGGGTCTTGGCGGTGAGGACGACGACGGGGATGTGCGACCATTCCTTGCGCTGGCGAAGCTCGCCGAGGAACTGGAAGCCGTCCATCACGGGCATCATGATGTCGAGCACGATGAGCTGGGGGATGGCCTGTTTCACCAGCTCCAGCGCGCGCAGGCCGTTCTCGGCGACGGTCACGGGGTAATTCTCGTTCTCGATCATGCGCGACATCATGTCGCGCAGCACCGGGTCGTCCTCCACAAGCATGACGTAGCCCTCCGGCGGGTAACGCAGATGGCGCTGGAGCACTCGGCCCAGCAGCCCGGAGTCCACGGGCTTGGTGAGGAATTCCGCCGCGCCGAGGGTGAACCCGGCGTCGGCCTGGCCGTCCTTGAGCGTGAGCAGGATCACGGGGATCGCCGCAAGATCGGGGTCTGACTTCAGCTCGCCCATCACTGACCAGCCGTCGGAAGCCGGCCCGGCGGCATCGAGCGTGATGAGCACGGGGCGCAATTCGCGCGCAAGCCGCAACCCCTCCGCACCGCTGGGCGCGATGCGCAGCTCGCAGCCGGTGCCCTTGATCGTCTCGCCGACGAGCGCGTGGACATTCTTGTCCGGGCTGAGGACGAGCACGATGCGCGCGGCGGGCGCTGTGGGGACGGCTGCGGCAGCAGGCCTGGCCTCGGGCTTCCGCACCTCGGCGGGCAGCTCGATGGTGAAGGTCGAGCCTTTCCCCGGCTCGCTGGTGACAGTCACGCCACCGCCCATCAGCTCGCAGAACTTCCGCGTGATGACCAGGCCCAGCCCAGTGCCGCCGTATTTGCGCGAGGTCGAGCTGTCGGCCTGCTGGAACGCTTGGAAGAGCTTGCCGAGCTGCACGGGCGTCATGCCGATGCCAGTGTCGCCCACGGCGAAGCGGATGTAGGCCACGCCGCCGCGAACAACGCGCTCGACGTCGAGCGTCACCTCGCCCTTCTCGGTGAACTTGTTGGCGTTGCTCAGGAGGTTGAGCAGGCTTTGGCGCAGCTTGGTGATGTCCGCGTTCATGGAGCCCAGATCGTGGCCGGCCGTGACGACGAGGCGGTTCGAGTTCTTTTTGACGAGCGGCGTGATGGTGTTGCCGACCTCTCGGATGATGTTCGCCACCTCGAAGCGTTCGAGGTGCAGCTCCATCTTCTGCGCCTCGATCTTGGAGAGGTCGAGGATCTCGTTGATCAGGTGGAGCAGGTGCTTGGCGGAATCCATGATGCGCTGCAAGTCGTCCGCCGCCTCCGTGCGGCCGTCGGCCTGCGCGTCGGACAGAAGCATCTCGGAGAAGCCGATGATCGCCGTGAGCGGCGTGCGCAGCTCATGGCTCATGCTGGCGAGGAATGAACTCTTGGTGCGGTTGGCCGCCTCGGCCTGCTGGCGCGCCTCCTCGGCAAGCTGTGTCATCTGCCCAAGCTCGCTGGTGCGCTCGGAGACCTTCAGCTCGAGGGTGCGGTTGGACTCCTCGAGCTGCGCGTAGGTGCGCTGGAGGTTGTCCGCCATCTTCGTGAACGCGTCGGCCAGCACGCCGACCTCGTCCTGCGACCGGATGTCGAGCCTTGATGCCGCGCTGAAATCTCCCGTGGCGAGCCGCCGCGCGGACGCAGTCACGCGCTGGAGCGGCTTGGAGATCAGCGCGGAGAGCCATGCGACAACGATCATGCCGATCAGCACGGCGGCCCCAGCCGTGGTGACGCTGCGGGTGATGACGGCGCGGACCTGGTCGTGCATCTCGCGCCTGGAGTCCGCGATTGCCTTGCGCTGCTCGGCCAGCGAGTAGCCCAGGCGCACGACGCCCCATCGGTCGTTGCCGCTGAAGACGGGGGCTATCACCTCGAGCACCTCCGTCTTGTCCACGACGACCGTGCGCGCGGCGCTGTTGGTCTGCCGCGCGGCGAGGCGGTCGTCCGCTCCGGCGTATGGCTTCAGCTCACCGTTGAAGTGGATGGTCACGCCGCGTTCGCCCGCGTGCACCAACGCCTCCGAGTTGGTGTTCAGGACAATCGCGAAACTCAGCTTCGCGTTTTTGCCTGTTGCGTTGGTGACGACCTCCGCGGCAGATGGGAACGCTATGCCCGCGATGAAGTTCCCGACCTCGGCCGCCAGTTGCCGGGCCTCGAGCTGGCCGAGGTCGGCGAGAAACTTGCGCTGCTGCTCGACGCGCTTCTCCGTCTCGCGCTCGATGAGCTGCTGGCTCTTGCCAATCTCGATCCACGAGAGCACCGCTAGCAGGCCGACGATGAGGCCGAGCATCGTGACGAGCAGCTTCCATCGGATGCCGCGGCGGATTTGCGTGTCCGGATCCATCACTCGGAGAGAAGGCAGGAGGCAAGAGGAAAAAGGCAAAAGTCCGAAGCCGACTGCCGCCCGCTGACCGCCGACCACTGACCGCTGAATGGCTGCTTTGCTTCCATTCAGCGGATGATGTTGTTCACCGAGTCCAGCGCCTCGCGGTTGAACTCAAGGCCAAGCTGCTGCACGCGCTTGAGGTTCAGCGTCACCTCGGAGCCGGCGGGGGTGCTCACGGCCTGCGCGCCAGAATGATCCTGCGCCACACCCGCCGCCTGCCGCCCGATCGTCGGCATGTCCGGCGCGAGCACGAGCGTCGCGCCCAGCCCGGTGAACGCCGCCGAGTAAGTGAAGACCGGCTTTTTCGCCACATCGGCGCGCTTGAAGTAGAGCTCGGCCACCGTCGCGCTCTCCAGCACCACGGGGTCGGGCGTGAGCCAGAGCGCGTCCACCTTGGGCATCAACTCGGTGAGCGCGGTGCCGACCTGCGAGCTGCGGGAGACAGTGCGGCCGATGACCTCGACGCCGACTTCCCTGCCCGCGACAACCGCCTGCTCAAACCACTGCTTGTTGATGGCCGGGTTGTAAACGACGCCGACGCGCTGGAGCTTGGGGAAGAAGTGCCGGAAAAGCGTGAGCTGCGCGACCGCCGGCAGCTCGTTGGCGATGACGCGCGTGGTGCGCGCGTCCGGCTTGAAGCGCTCCCAGTTGATCGCCGTGCTCAGGACGATGGACTTGCCCTTCGCCAGCCTCGTCGCCATCTGGTAGGCGTTGCCGCCGATGCAGTAGATGACGCTGGGGTTCTCCGCCAGGGCGCGCCGCACTCCGGATTCACCGGACTTGCCCAGGTCCACCTCCGTCAGCCCGCCGGCCCCGAGCGTCTCCTTGAACGCGTCCTGCACCTCCATGTATTTGGCGACGGAGGCATCGGAGTTGACCACGAGCACCCGGGCCGCAGGCGGCACGGCGGCGAGCGCGAGCCAGACAGTGGCGGCGAGCACCATCAGCGCGGGCAGTGCGAACGAGGTCCGTGTGGCCGGACGAGTGGGGCGGTGGTGGGTTTTCATTTGCGAAGTTCGTTGCGCTGCGCGTCGGCGATGGGGGCAAGCGCATCCAGGCCCAGCAGGCGAAGGCGCTGCTGCCCCTCGGCGTCCGCGCCCATGGCGGCAAGCACCTTGAGCAAGGCCTGGCCCGCGGCGTCCGGCTGCGCGGGCGCGACGACCACGGGCAGCATCCGCTCGGGGCCACGGGCCAGCTCCGCGAGCGCGGCGCGCTGGTTGGCGTTGGTCTTGGCCAGCTTGTCCAGCCCGCTCTCGGTGGCGATGGCCGCCTGGGCCGCTCCGAAGCCGATGGCCATGAGCGCGTCCATGTCCTTGGGCACTGGCAGGACGTTCTGCTCCGGGACCAGCCCGCGATTCTCAGGGCCGAGCAGGTCGGCGAGCAGGTTCAGCGTGAAGGCCTTGTTGCCGGCGGACGCAACCTTCGCTCCCTTGAGCGCGGCGACATTGAGGACGTTCTTCTTCGCGCAAAGCACATGGCGCTGGGTGAACTTTTCCTTGAGCTGGCCGATGAGCATGGGCTGCCACGCGGCCTTCGTGGCGAGCTGCGGATAGTGCCAGCTCGACATGAGGAAAAGGCCGCCGGCGTTTCCCTCAATCGCCTTCTCAAACGCCAGTCGGTCGCCGTAGGGCTGGAACTTGTGCCCGCCCGCGCCCGCGAAAAACGCGTCGAACTCGCCTTTGAGCGTGCCGAAGTTGTTGATGTTCGTCTCCGGGCTGTAGAAGTGAATCGTCGCGCCCTGCGCCTGCGCGCGCGTGGAGCGGATGAACGGCACGCCCAGACAGGCAGCCGCCAGAGCCCCGAGGGCGTGGCGACGGCTGATTTGGCGGTGACGCGACATGAGGTGCCTGAGTGCCGGCGACCTTGCCCAAAGAGCGGGCGCATCGCAAGCCATGCGTGCGACACCTAGAAACCGCAGGCGGAGAAGGAGCTTCGGGTGAAAAGCGCCGCCGGCGATGCCACCAGCGTCTCACGCGTTCACGATCCCAGCCTCACGCCCTGCGTTCCCACCATCACGCACGAGGTCAGAACATCGGCGCGTGGCTTCGCGAGCACGGCACCGCGGCCTCCGTCCTGAAGCACCGGCTTGCGCGCAAACGAACTCCACTTACCAGATCGAAGCCGGGTCGTCCGTCGGCATGCAGCGCGCGATGAGGCTCATGCGCAGCCGCGCGGCGGAATGGAAAGTGGTCCCCGCACGCCGCGTGGGCGGGGAGATCCGTCGATTGGCCGGACGTGCGCGGGATGCTCTACGGCGCGGCGAAGCAGGCGCGTCAGTTCGCCTGCGCGTTCGCCACGTTCTTCAGGTAGTCGAAGGAGTAGATGCCCGTGCCGTGGCCATCGGCCCAGAGCGGCTGCACGCCGTAGCCGCCGACCAGTCCGAGGCGCGTGATCTGAAACGCGTTCTGCGAGTAGGGCTTGTCCGGATTTTTGTAGAGGTTGCCCATGATGTCCACCTCGCCCTTGCAGCCCGCGCACGGACACGCGCGGCGCAGCGCCTCGAGCCGCACGAAGCTCTCCGTGCCGTCGTCCCACTTGATGGCGAGCTCCGCGCCAACCGGCTGCATGTCCACTGGTCGCATGGCGCGAGCCTAGGGGGTGAAGGCAGAAACGTCCAACGCTCAACGCTCAACCTCGAACATCCAGAGCGGCGTCCGTTCAATGTTGAGCGTCGGACGTTGAACGTTGGAAGTTTCCCGTTGCTGCGTTGTTGGCGCCCTTTCGCGGCCAATCCACCATTGCCACGTCCCGTCGCCGACGGCATCGTGCCCGCCGCGTTATGGACGTGATCAATCTCGACTCCGTGCCGGCCTTCACCACGAAGGATGGCTCCGAAATCCGCGAACTGCTGGCGTATCGCAACTCCGGCATCCGCCACCAGTCGCTAGCCGAGGCGCGCGTGCCGGTGGGCGGCAGCACGATGGAGCACTACCACGCGAAGTCGGAGGAGATTTACTACATCACGCACGGCTCGGGCCGGATGCGCATCGAGGCCGAGGAGCGCGAGGTGCGCGCGGGCGACACCGTGGCCATCCCGCCGGGCCGGAAGCACAAGCTCTGGAACACGGGCACCGAGGTGCTGCGCCTGCTCTGCTGCTGCGCCCCGTGCTACGAGCATCAGGACACGTTCATCACGGAAGCATGAACAGTCTCAAGCAATCGCACCCACTCTTGGAACCCGTGCCGCTCGCGCTTGGGGCGTTGGTCTTGTATTTTACGCTCGACCTTGGTTTCCAATCCAAGGACTTGGTTGAAGTCTTCTCGGCTTCAAATTCGCGTTGGGGGCTTGTCGGCGTCACTCCGTTTCTGGTCTTCGCTGCCCAGATACTTTGTGTGCTGGCTGTGGGGCTGGCCTCGATAGCCCGGATGAAGGAAATGGTAAGGAGCAGAAAGGCCTTTTGGGCCGTGATAGTGTGGGCACCCTTGCTCGCCTTGGCATTGTGGCTAGGCAGCTACACTTGGCGAGACACTGCCAATTGGAGCAAGGATTTTATCTCGCTTCTCACTCAGCCTGATTCCTCCCAGAAACGCCGTTCCTTAAAATAGCAGCATGAAACCCACCCGCATCCGCCTCTTCATCAAACCCTATTGCCCATGGTGCTCCAAGGCCGAGGACTGGCTCGACGCGCGCGGCGTGGAGTATGAGGTGCTCAATGTCATGGCCGATGACAAGGCTTACGACGAGATGGAGCGCCTCTCCGGCCAGACTCTCGCCCCCACCATCGAAGTGGACGGCAAGGTGCTCGGCGATTTCGGTCCGCCGGAGATTGAGAAGTGGTGGAAGAAGAATGGGTGGGAGTGAAATGACCGATGCCCAATTCCCAATGACCAAAGAATGCACAATGTCCAGTGGACGGCTTGGGGCTGCTGGTTGCGCTCGGACGCGGCATGGTAGGGCGCGTCTGTCCCCAGCGCGCCGCCGAACCGGGCGGTTGCCCAACCGGCGCGGTGAGGACACCGCGCCCTGCAATCATCGGTCATTCGGACTTGGTCATTCATTGGGCTTTGGAGATTGGTCACTGGTCATTCCCTGATTTCCCCGAATGGAAGCCCTCACCGCACCGCCTCCCGCCCGCCCGCGCCTGCCCGAGTGGCTCCGCCTCTCGCTGCCGACGAGCAGCGCGTTTACGAAGACGCGCGAGCTGCTCAACGACCTCAAGCTGCACACCGTCTGCGAGAGCGCGAAGTGCCCGAACCATTGGGAGTGCTGGAGCAAGGGCACGGCGACCTTTATGATTGCCGGCGACCGCTGCACCCGCGCCTGCGGCTTCTGCGCCGTCTCCACCGCCAAGCCGCTCGCGCTCGAAGCCGACGAGCCGCAGCGCGTGGCCGAGGCGACCAAGCGCATGGGCCTCAAGCACGTCGTCATCACGGCGGTCGCGCGCGACGATCTCGCCGATGGCGGCGCGGAGCATTTCCGGCAGACCATCGAGGCCACCCGCGCGGCGAACCCCGGCATCGTCATCGAGGTGCTGGTGCCGGACTTCCTCGACAAGGACGATTGCATCGAGTCGGTGCTGGCGGCGAACCCGGAGATATACAATCACAACCTCGAAACCGTCCGCCGCCTCACGCCGTCGGTCCGCCACCGTGCGACTTACGACCGCTCGCTCTCCGTGCTGGCAAAGGTGAAGGCGCGCCGCCCGGATGTCTTCACCAAGTCCGGCATCATGCTCGGCCTGGGCGAGACAGAGGCGGAAGTGCTCGCGGCGATGGAAGACCTGCGCCGTTCAGAGTGCGACATCCTCACGCTGGGCCAATACCTCCAGCCGACGCTGAAGCATTTGCCGGTCGTGGAGTTCGTGCATCCGGACAAGTTCGCGGAGCTGGGCGCGCGGGCGGAAGGGATGGGCTTTGTCCATGTGGCCAGCGGGCCGATGGTGCGCAGCAGCTACCACGCGGAGGAGTTTTCCAAGGGAAGTTGAAGGGTGAAAGCTGAAAGCTGAAAGGCACAGCGGGCGAAAGTCGTCTTTCAACTTTCATCCTTCAGCTTTCAACTGCGAAGCCTACTTCTTCCCAAAGAGGCTGCCGAAGAAGGACTGACCCTCGAGCTTCTTCTGCTCCACCTTGAGCTGCCCGAGGACGTTCTGCCAGTCGAGGAAGATCTTGTGCCACTGGTTTTCGAGGCCGCGCAGGGAGTTGTCCGCCAGCTCTCCCATGTAGCGGATGGACGGGGCGTTGGTGAGCAGCGCCTGGACTTCCTCACGCGGGGGTGCGCCACCGCCCTCGATCTGGCTCATGAGCATTTGCAGCCCTTGGGCGATGTTGCTTTTGACCTCGAGAAACTGGGTCTCGTCCTCGGGCGAGAACGCCTTGGAGCGGGCGAGCGACAGGAAGTGATTGAACTGTTTCCAGCACTCGACATGGGTTTCGAGTTCGAGAATGAGTTGATCGAGTTTCTTGTTGCGCATAAGCCGCGTCCGGGGGGCGATTTAGGGCGCGTCAACGGGCGGGGGCAAGGAAAATCATGACACCGCCGCGCTGCTCCTTGGCGGTGATCTTGAGGCCGCTGAAGTAGATGGCCATCTCTGTGATGGGAAGATTCGCCTCGCGGGCGGAGACCATTGCCTCCATGACGGTCTTGCCGATCTCGCGCACGTTGGCCTCGCCGAAGGAGTGGGGCAGGGTGGAAGTGAGGATGTTGCCATCCCGGTCCACGGTGAAGCTGCCGCTGGGCAGGCGGTCCAGCGTGGGCGCGTCCTTCTTAGAGGAAAAGAAATCTAGGAGGCCCATTGTGCACCCATTTTCTTGAGGGTTTCCAAAATCTGTCCGGCGGTGCGCCCGCGCTGAAAGCCGGCGCAGAGCACCTTCTCGCCCTTGGGGGCCAGGCCCGTGCCACGCTGTGGGCCGGTGGTGACGATCTGCTGGAGCGTGCCGGCCTTGATCTTGTCCCCGAGATTATTGAAGCGTTCGGCTGCGCGGGCGGCCCACGCGGCGGTCTTGTCGGGGGTTTCGCAGGCGTAATGGTCGAATTCTTTGCCCTTGCCCATGGCGGTGGTGAGGACGAACTCGACGCCGGGATTGCGGCCCAGTTCGGCGAGGGGCGAGGTGGCCTTGGCCTTCTCGCCGCCGGAGCCGGGAACTTCGCCGGCGGCCATCTCGTCGAGCATCTGCGCGGAGTCGAGCAGGAGGCCCTGGACGGAGTTCATGATGCGGCGCTCGCGCTTGGGGTCGGCGGGCAGGTGCTCGAAGGTGCCCGCGCGCCAGGACATGATCTTCTTGAACGCGTCCTCGCCCTTGAGTTCGCCCATCTCGGCGTCCATGAGGTCGCCGTTGAGCAGCCAGATTTTGCCGATGAACGGGCCGTTGGTGAACTTGAGCGTCACCGAGCTTTGGGAAAGGCTCTCCATCTGCACGATGTCCGTGAGCGTCTTGCTTTGCACGCCGCGGAAGCCGCCCGACTCTTCGCGTGCCAGCAGCGACTCGACGCAGTCCACGAACATCTTGATGTCCTGCGCGGTCTTGGGCTTCTCCAAATACATGTCGATGCCCATCGCGTAGGCGCGGGTCCGATACTCGTCCTCGGTCACGCCGGTCATCACCACCGTGCGCAGGCCGGGAAAACGCCGACGGACGATGGCCAGCACCTGGAAGCCGTCCATGTTCGGCATCCGCAGATCGGTGAGCAGCAGCGAATACGGCTCGGCCTCCAGCAGCGCGATGGCGTGCGCGCCGGAGGATGCGGTGCGCACCTCGGGCTTGGTCGGCAATGTGGACAGCAACTCCTGGCACAACTCGAGGAATTGCTCCTCGTCGTCTAGGATGAGAATCTTGTTTTGTGTGCCCACGCGGGCTTCAGTGTGCGCTTTTTGTTTGCCACTTCAAGCGATTTGGGCGAACACTCGCGGCGCATTTCCGCGCGACAGATAGGCGTGGAATCGCCGCCAAAACCGCATGTTGGACTCCATCAAAGGACTGTCAGCCACGGGTGGGGGAACTCCCGCCAGCCCAACCCCGCCGCCTGCGGACGCCGTGCCAGAAAGCCTCGCGATCTCGCTAAAGTCCGTCCTCGACCGCCTGCCCGTCGCCCTCAAGCCGCTCGCCACCCGGGCAGCCAGCCCCGACGAAAGAATCAACGTGCCGACGGCCAAGGTGCTTGCGCAACTCGCCACCGGCGCGGTGCGCATCACGCTTGAGGAACTCCGCGCCGCCGCGCCCGCCGGCCTGATCAGTCCCGGAGGCCAGGGCGACGCGCTCGTGGATTTGCCGTTGCCGGAAGTGCTGCGCGTCGCCGGGCCGCTGCTCAAACGCAAGCCCGCGCAGAAGGCCGAGCCGGCGGCAGGAAGCTTCTTCACCGGGCTAGGACCCGCACCCGCTGTGGCAGCGCCTCCGGCTCCCGTGCCCGTGGCACCGCCTGCACCCGTCGCTGCTCCGGCCTTCGCCACCGCACCGCCGCCGGCTGCCCCCGCGTTCGCACCCTCCTTCCAAGCCGCGCCGGAGCCGGCAAAGGCTGTGCCGACCTTCACGACCTTTCAGCCCGCGTTTGCGACGGTTGAGTCCGCGCCTGCGCCGTCCGGTCCGGTTGTCGCCGCCGGAGAACCCCCCGCCTCGAACGTCGTGCCGGTAAAACTCTCCGTCCTCACCGTGGGCTGGCCTGACAACGTCCGCAAAGAAGCCACCGACCTCGGCGACGTTTCCGTGGAGTTCCCGCGCGAGGAACTCGGCAACGCGATGAAGAGCGGCAAAGTGAATTTCACCTGGGGTCAGTTGCGCGCCTGGATGAAGCCCGGTGTCGGCCCCTCGGTGCTGGACAGCACATCGCTGCAGCTCCCCCTGCGCGTGCTTGTGCAGCCCTTCATGTCGAACATGAGGAGCGGTGCGAAGCCTGCCGCAGCAGGCGACGGCAGCACGACCACGTTCGTGAACCGCGCCCCGTCCGCCTCGCTGACAATCCCAACCGCCGCGCCCGCCGCGCCCGTGGCCGCCGACACCAAGCTCGGCGAGGCCCTCGGCAAGCCCGAAAAAGCCCATTGGACGCCTTCGGAAATCATCCATGCCGTCATCGCTCTGCCCGGCGTCTTCGGCGCGATGCTCTCGCTCCAGGAGGGCCACCTCGCCGCTGCCGAAATGCAGGCCACCCTTCCGCCGGAGCTTCTCGCCTACGCGCTGCCCAAGCTCTTCTCCGCGACTGGCGAGCAGTCCCGGCAGATGAAGCTCGGCGACCCCACGATGATTTCCATCGCCGCCGACGGCCACCATTGGGCGGTCTTCAAGCTCGAGAAAATCTTCTTCACCGTGATGAGCCGCAAGGGGCACTTGCTTCCCCTGCCGCAGCTCCAGACCATCGCCACCGAAATCGCCCGCCAGCGCAAATAACCTATGGCCATCATCAACCAAGCCACCAAGGAACTTCAGGTCAAGATCGTCTATTACGGCCCGGCCAAGTCCGGCAAGACGACCAACCTCGAATCCATCTTCGGCAACGTCCAGACCGCCAACCCGGAGAGCAAGACCAAGATCGTGTCGCTGGCCACCAGCTCCGACCGCACGCTCTTCTTCGATTTCTTCCCGCTGGAGACCGTCACCATCAAGGGCTACAAGACCAAGTTCCAGCTCTACACCGTGCCCGGCCAGGTCATCTACAACACCACCCGCCAGCTTGTGCTGCGCGGCGTGGACGGCCTCGTCTTCGTCGCCGACTCCACCTACGAGAAAATGGAGGAGAACGTCGAGAGCCTCAAAAACATGGAGGACAACCTCAAGACCCTGAAGCTCAACCTCGCCGACATCCCCTACGTCCTCCAATACAACAAGCGCGACTCCGCCAACCCCGCGCCGGTCGAATACATGGACTTCCTCTTGAAC